>CAIVTJ010000001.1 GCA_903908825.1 uncultured Pseudomonadota bacterium
CGATCTGGTCGATAACTTCGGCGCCACGGTGGCCGGCCGGCGCGTGCTGCTGCTGGGTGCCGGTGGCGCAGCGCGCGGCGCACTCGAGCCGCTGCTGGCGCTGCAGCCGAGCACCCTGACTATCGCCAACCGCAGTGCCGAGCGGGCGCAGGCGCTGGCCGCCGAGTTTGCCGGCAGCGGCGAACTGCACGGCTGCGGTTTTGCCGATCTGCAGGATGGCGCCTATGACCTGGTCATCAATGCCACGGCCGCCAGCCTCGGCAACGAAGCCCTGCCGCTGCCCGCCGGCTGTGTCGACGCACAGAGCTTCTGCTACGACATGGTCTACGGCGCTGCCGACACGCCCTTTGTGCACTGGGCACAGCAACGCGGCTGCACGCGCGCCGTCATGGGACTGGGGATGCTGGTCGAACAGGCCGCCGAGTCGTTTTTTATCTGGCACGGCCTGCGCCCCGACACCGCGCCTGTGCTGGCCGCCCTGAAAGTCGAACTGTCGCTACAAGACTAGCGGCCGCGCCTTAAGGCCGGCCGGCGTGCTGCCAGTCCTGTATGGCGGCCCGGCCCAGGTCCGGGAAGTCGGTGAAAAACCCGTCGATGCCGGCGCTCAATTGCGCCACGATCTCGGCCTGCACATCACCGTGGGCCGAGGCCACCTTGCCCCGGCGCAGCGCGGGCGGCAAAAACTCGTTCTCGGCGCGAAACGTCCAGCTGACCACCTGCAGGCCTGCGCGATGCGCATCGGCCACCAGCGTTGACGGCGGCGCCAAAGCACCCGCAGCGGTCAGCGGCTGCACCAGCCGGCGCGCAGCACCCAGCACATCGGCAAACGTGGCGATCTCGGCCAAACCCGCCGGCTGCAGCAGCGCCGCATAGTCACGCGGATCGCCGGCACGCAGCAGATCAGACGGGGCGCCCGCCGTGTCGACCAGAAACACCAGCTGATGCGCGCAGCGCGGCCGCAGTGCCTTGAGGTTGGCCATTTCAAACGACTGGATGTACACCGTCGCGCCGTGCGCTGTGGCCTGCAGCGTGTCGAGCAACACCTGCTCAAACGGCAGACCCAGCGCAGCAAAATGCGACGGATGCTTGGTCTCCGGCGCCACGCCTATGGGCTGCAAACCCTGCGCGACACGCGGCGGATTGATCTCGGCCAGCAGCCGCAGCACATCGACCAACGTCGGCACGCCATAGCGGCCGTCGTGCGCGGCACTCTGCGGCCGCAGCGCCGGCAACCGTTCGCGCGCCCGTAAGGTGGCGATCTCCGCAGCGCTAAAGTCTTCAACGAACCAACCGGTGACGGCCTCGCCATCGACCTGCTGCGTGCGCCGCCGCGAGGCGAACTGCGGCAGGCTGGCCACATTGGTGGTGCCGGAAATCTCGTTCTCATGGCGCACCACCAGCACGCCATCACGGCTGATGACCAGATCGGGCTCGATGACATCGGCCCCCATCTCTATGGCCAGCCGGTAGCCCTCGAGCGTGTGCTCTGGCCGGTAGCCGCTGGCACCGCGATGCGCGAACAGCAGCGGCGGTGCGTCGTTGTTCATCGCATGGTCACCAGTTCTTCAGAGCTGGTCGGGTGGATGGCCACCGTGTCATCCAAGTCACGCTTGGTGGCGCCCATGCGCACGGCCACTGCAAAGCCCTGCAGCATCTCATCGGCACCGGGCCCGATGATGTGCACGCCGACCACGCGCTGCTCCTCGCCCACCGTCACCAGCTTCATACGGGTCTTGGGCTTGGCCGAGGTCATCGCGTGATACATCGGCACGAATGTGGACGTGTACACACGCACCGCCTCGCCATGCCGCTCACGCGCCTGCGCCTCGGTCAGGCCCACCGTGCCGATGGGCGGGTGGCTGAACACCACCGTGGGGATGTTGTCGTAGTCCAGGTGGCGTCCGCTCATGCCGCCCCACAAGCGGTCGGCCAGTCGCCGGCCGGCGGCAATCGCCACCGGTGTCAGCGGCGCACGGCCGGTGACATCACCGATGGCCAGCACGCCGGGCACGTTGGTGCACTGGTAGTCATCAACCGGCACGAAACCCGCGGCATCGCGTTGCACACCCACCGCAGGCGCGATGCAGCCCGACAGCGGATCACGGCCTATGGCACTGATGACCTGATCAAACGGCCCGACAACGCGGCCGTCGGCCAGCGTCACCGTAATGCCGGCAGCGGTGCGCACCAGGGCTGCAGGCGTGGCGCCGGTGACCCGCGTGATGCCCGACTCGTGCAGCGCTTCGTCCAAGCCTTCGACCAGCAGCGCATCGAAGCCGCGCAGCGCATGGTCACCGCGCAGCAGCAGGCTGACCTGGCTGCCCAGTGCCGCCAGCACACCGGCGATCTCGACGGCGATGTAACCGGCACCGATCAGCGCCACGCGCTGCGGCCTCTCGGCCATGTCAAAGAACCCGTCGCTGTCCAAAGCCAGCTCGGCGCCGGGTATGGCCAACTGCCGCGGCCGGCCGCCCGTGGCCAGCAGCACCTGCTTGGCCTGCAGCCGTTGACCGTCGACCTCGACCACACCGGGCGCAAGCAACTGCGCATAGCCGCGGATCAGATGCACCTGCCGCTTGGCCAGGTTGCGCTCGTAGATGCCGTTCAGGCGCGTGATGTAGGCATCGCGCTGGGCTTTCAGCTGCGCCCAGTCATGGCCGCTGACCTGCACCGCAAAGCCATATTCGGGAGCATCGTGCAGCGCGTGCGCCAGCTGCGCGGCGTTCCACATGACCTTTTTGGGCACGCAGCCCACGTTGACGCAGGTGCCGCCCAGCCGACCGTGCTCGATAAGCGCGACGCGCGCTCCATATTCAGCCGCCCGCTGGGCCGCCGCCAGGCCGCCACTGCCCCCGCCGATGACCAGCAAGTCCCACTCGGCGCCGGTAATTAATGCATTTGTCATGATATCGACCAAAACGTGATTCGCATTCAGAGTAATTCCCATCCGGCTTAGTTAACATTATGGATCAATACCTGTTCAGATGACGTTAGCTATGACTGCAGAAAATCCGCTGCTCAGCACTGCCCATCTGCCGGCCTTTCAGGCTATCAAGCCTGAACATGCCGAGCCGGCTATCCGCGCGCTGCTCGCGGCCAACCGCGACACCATCCGCCGGATCGAGCAACTGCCCAACCCCACCTTCGCCACGGTGGTCGAGCTGCTCGAAGACATCGGCCACCAGCTGTCGCGCAGCTGGTCGCCCATCAGTCACCTCAATGGCGTGCTCAATTCCGAGCCGCTGCGCGAGGCCTACAACGCCTGCCTGCCGCTGCTGTCCGACTACGGCACCGAGGTCGGCCAGAGCAAGCCGCTGTACGAAGCTTTCAAGACCATCATGGCACGCGAGGCGGCCACGCTCAGCGCCTCCCAAAAGGCCCTGGTCGAACACGTGCTGCTCGACTTCCGTCTGGCGGGTGTCGCACTCGACGGTCCGCAGCAAGAGCGCTTTAAAGCGGTCATGCTCGAACTCTCCAACCTGGGCTCGCGCTTCGAAGAAAACGTGCTCGACGCCACCAATGCGTTCAGCTTCAGCCTCACCGACCCGGCCGAGCTCGACGGACTCAATGCCAGCATCGTCGCGCAGGCGCGTCAGCGGGCTGTCGAGGCGGGCCAGGAAGGTTGGCTGCTGGGGCTCGATCAACCCACCTATGTAGCCATCGTCACCGATGCGCGCTCCGAGCGGCTGCGCCGCACGTTTTATCGCGCCTGGAGCACCCGCGCCTCGGACCAGGGCGTCGAAGCACTGGCCCCCTACAACAACGCGCCGGTCATCGAAGACCTGCTGCGTCTGCGCCACGAGGCCGCGCAGCTGCTGGGCTTCGACAACTTCGCAAGCTATGCACTGGCCACGCGCATGGCCAAGACTGTCGACGAGGTCATCACCTTCCTGCGCGACATGGCCAAGGCCGCCAAACCCACAGCGCTGCGCGAACTGGCCGAACTCGAAGCCTTCGCCGGCTGCAAGCTCGACGCTTGGAACGTCACCTATTACAGCGAGCGTCTGCAAGAGGCCCGCTACAACATCTCGCAGGAAGAACTGCGCGAATACTTCGCGCTGCCGCGTGTGCTCGAGGTGCTGTTTGAAGTCATCCAGCGCCTGTTTCAGGTCAGTATCCAGGCGCAGCCGCAGGTGGCCACCTGGCACGCCGATGCCTGCTACTACACCATCAGCGATGCGCAGGGCAGCCAGCTGGGCGGCTTCTACCTCGACCCCTATGCCCGTCCGCACAAGCGCAGCGGCGCGTGGATGGACGACTGCGTCACCCGCAAAGTCACTGCCAGCGGCACGGCGCTGCCGATCGCGCATCTGGTGTGCAACGCGCTCGCCAGCGCCCCCGGCCAGCCGGCGCTGCTGACCCACGACGATGTGGTCACGCTGTTCCATGAGTTCGGCCACGGCCTGCATCACATGCTGACGCGGGTCGACTACCCCAGCATCTCCGGCACCAACGGTGTGGCGTGGGATGCGGTCGAGCTGCCCAGTCAGTTCCTCGAAAACTATGCCTGGAACCCGGAAGTGCTGGCCAAGCTGGCGGTGCACTACCAAACCGGGCAAGCGCTCAGCGAGCAAAAAATTGCGCAGCTGATCAGCACCCGCAGTTTTCAGGCCGGGCTCGCCACGCTGCGGCAGTGCGAGTTCTCGTTGTTCGACTTCCGTCTGCACGCCGAGTACGACCCGGCACGCGGTTCGCGGCTGCGCGAAATCCTCGCCGAGGTGCGCGCCGAGACAGCGGTCATCCAAGTGCCGGTGTGGAACCGCTACGCCAGCAACTTCGGCCACATCTTTGCCGGTGGCTATGCAGCGGGCTATTACAGCTATAAGTGGGCCGAAGTACTGGCCGCCGATGCCTATGCGGCGTTCCAGGAAACCAGTCCCTTTGACCAGGAGACCGCCAAGCGTTACCTGGACACCATCCTGTCGCAGGGCGGCAGCGTCGATCCCATGCAGGCGTTCATCAACTTCCGCGGCCGTGCGCCGGATATCGGACCGCTGCTGCGCTTACATGGCATCGCCGCTTAAGCATTGCCCATGACGCAGGTTGCCAGCTGGAACGTCAACTCACTCAAGGTGCGGTTGCCACAACTGCTCGAGTGGCTTGCGGCCAACCCGGTCGATGTCATCGGTCTGCAAGAGACCAAGCTCGAAGACGCCAACTTTCCGGCCGCAGCCTTGCAAGCGGCCGGCTACCACGTCGCTTACAGCGGACAGAAAACCTATAACGGCGTTGCGCTGCTGTCGCGCCAGCCACTCACCGATGTCTCGCTGCTGCTCGATGCCGAGGACCCGCAGCGGCGCTTTGTGGCGGCCACCTGCGGCGGTGTGCGTTACATCAACGTCTATGTGCCCAATGGCCAGGCACTCGATTCCGACAAGTACGTTTACAAGCTGCGCTGGCTGCAGCAGCTGCAGCAACGCCTGCAAGCCGAGCTCGCCGCACATCCGCAACTGGTGATCATGGGCGATTTCAACATCGCGCCCGATGACCGCGATGTGCACGACCCGGCGGCCTGGCAAGGTCAGATCCTGTGCAGCGAGCCTGAGCGCAGTGCCTTGCAGGGCTTGCTGGCGCTGGGTCTGCACGACAGCTACCGATTGTTCGAGCAAGCGCCCGCCAGTTTCAGTTGGTGGGACTATCGCCAAGGCGGCTTCCGCCGCAATCACGGACTGCGCATTGACCTTATTTTGATCAGTGAGGCACTGCGCGCGCGCTGCAGTGCAGCAGACATCGATCGCGAGCCGCGGCTGCACGAGCGGCCCTCTGATCACACACCGGTGCTGGCGCAGTGGCCCGACGCTGGGCTTTGACATACAGCCCTTAGCACCCTGCAAACTGTGCCGTACGTCATCGGCACGCAGCGGTCGCGCTTTCTACACTGGGCAATGCTAAGTTTACAGCCACCCATGCACAGCACGCGCCGCAGCGAATACGACGTTACCAATACCGTGCTGGTGAGCTCAGCGGCCGATGTCCGCGATGCAGTGCGCGAACTGTTCGCCGCCACCTGGCCCGACGCGTCCTTTGCGGCCGTGGCGCACGCCTTTCACGATTTCGACCTGGCCTTTAGCGGACGCATGCCCGGCTATTACGGCGTCGACACGATCTATCACGATCAGCAGCACACGCTCGATGTCACGCTGGCCATGGCGCGGCTGATGGCGGGCTATGAACTCACGCACCGCGACACGCCGCAGGCCCTAGGCGCCGAGCGCGGCGCAGTGGGTTTGCTGCTGGCGCTGTTTCATGACATCGGCTACTTGCGTGCGCATGGCGAATCGGCCAGCAACGGCGCTGAGTTCACCCGCAACCACGTGACGCGCAGCGCGCACTTCATGGACCAATATCTGCCGACCATCGGCTTTGGCCACTGGACGCATATCACCAGTCAGGTAGTGCACTTCACCGGCTATGAGCGCAGTTTCGAGCAGATCGGCGCAGTCATCACCGACCCGCGTGACATCAAGCTGGGGCACTTGCTGGGCACGGCCGACATGATCGCGCAGATGGCCGACCGCTGTTACCTCGAAAAATGCCGCGACCGGCTCTACCCCGAGTTTGTGTTGGGCGGCGTTGCAGTGCCGATGGGCACCGGTGGCCGCGGCGTCAAATATGCCTCCGGCCTGGACCTGCTGCGCCAGACACCGATCTTCATTGAGATGACGCGCAGCAAACGCCTGGATGAGGGTTTCGATCGCGCCTACCGCTATGTCGAACCGCTGTTCGGCGGCCGCAATCCCTACATCGAGTCGATTGAAAGCAGTCTGAAGTTTCTGCGGCAGGTGCTGCGCAGTGAAAGCTGGCGGCTGTTGCGCCGCAACCCGCTGTTGTTTGCCGCCGCTCCTGGCACGATGGGTAACGTGCGGGATCTGGTGACCGGCTACATCAACAAAGCGTGGACCCAGCCTTAAGGGCGACCGCGGCCAAGGCCCGGGGCGGCGCGGCCGCCACGTTCTGCACATAGCGCACATACAAGTCCGGCAGCTGCTGCTGCACCCACTGCCCGTCTTCCAGATCGACCTCTTGCAGCGCTGCTGCCAGCAGCGGCAACTGCAGTTGCTGCAAGGCGGCCGCGGCCAGCGGCGCATAGCTCAGGTGCCAAGGCTCGGGCTGCACGCCCCCGCGCCACTGCGCATAGGGCCGGTAAAACCCATAGTCGTGCAGCGCATCGCTGTCTAACCACGCGGCCAGTCGTTCAAAACAAGCGCCTGGCGCAAACTCGCTGCACAGCAGTTGCGGCGCGCTACCGGCCGGCAGTGCGGCCGCATCGATGACATCGAGCTCAGTGCCCCAATGATGGCGACTGGCGCCCGGCAAGGCCGACCAATTGAGGATGGCGGTAACGCGCTGCTCCGTGCTCAATGCTTGCGCCTGCAGCGGCTGCCCCAGCGCATCGAGCAACGGCCGCTCACCGCGGCATTTACCGTTCCAGATGGCCAGCTGCCGCTCGAAGCTGCGAAACCCCGACACAGCTTGCAGCGCGATGCCCTCAGTGGCTGCAGCCGTTTGGAGGGCGAGGTACGGCGCCACCACCGCCTGATGCAGGCTCAGCGACCCGGCGGCCAGCGACACCACATGGCTGGTGCTACGACCGGTTAATTGCAGGCTATCGAACATATTCGCAGGCATGACCGCATTCTAGGCGACTGGTTCCGGCACGGTGGCAGGGAAGCCTGTATTTTGCAGGTAACATGTGCCGGATCACCCCGGCCGGATAACGCTGTGCTGAGTCTCAAGACCAAATACGCCCTGTACGGTGCTGCGCTGGCGCTGCTGTTGGCCCTCACGGTCACGGCTACGCTGTTGCTTGAACTGCGCGCCCACGATGCGCCGCTAGAGGAGATCAACCTCTCGTCCTGGGTCATCGTGCGCGGTGGGCTGTTGGTGGCGCTGAGCGCGGCGCTGGCGTTTGTCTACGGCGGTCGGCTGGCACGCAGCATCGACAGGCTCAACTACAGTGCAGCGCGCATCGGCGCCGGTGACTATTCGCAGCCGGTCAGCGTCAACGATCAGGGCGAGTTCGGCGACTTGCAGCGCACCCTCGAACAGATGCGCCGCCGGCTGGCACAGACCACGGTCACCCGCGACTACCTGCAAAACGTGCTCGACAGCATGAGCGATGCCGTATTCGTCACCGCCGAAGATGGCCTGGTACGCATCGCCAATAATGCCGCCAGCCGCCTCACCGGCGTCAGTGATGCCGACCTCGTCGGCTATGCACTGGCCAGCCTGCTCGACACAGGTGGCCAGCTCAGCGCCGAAGCCGCCCTGCGCCGCGCCTGCGAAATCGGCGAAGGTGTGCTGCGCACGGTCAGCGGGCAGACCATCCCGGTGTCCTTCGTCGGTTCAGTGATCACCTCCAACGATCGCCAGTTCGCAGGTCACATCTATGTCGCGCGCGACATCACCGATCGCAAGCGTGCCGAACGGCGCATCCGCTATCTGGCGCGTTACGACACGCTGACCAAGATCCCCAACCGCATGCAGTTCCAGCACCTGCTGCAGCAGGCCATCGCACGCTGCCAGCGCCACAGCGGTGCGGTCGGCCTGTTGTACCTGGACATGGACCGCTTCAAAGAGGTCAACGACACCTTCGGTCACGCCGCCGGTGATCGCGTGCTCGAGGTGTTGACCGAACGGCTGACGCGCATCCTGCCCGCAGAGACCATCATCGGCCGCTTGGCGGGCGATGAGTTCGCGCTGTTCACCGAAGCGGCTTCGCTGACCGATGTGCGCACTGCCGTGCGGCAGCTGGCAGCGGCCATACTCGAGGCCATGGCCGAGGCCTATGTCATCGACAACCAAGAGGTGTTTTTGACTGCCAGCCTGGGCGCGGCGTTCTGTCCGCGCGATGCCGAGAACGTCATCGACCTGATCCGCAATGCCGATGCGGCCATGTACTACTGCAAACAAAACGGCGGCAACAACTGCGTCACCTATTCACCCGAGATGAACGCGGCGGCGGTCGAGCGGCTGATGCTCAAGAGCCGCTTGTCACGCGCAGTGGAGCGTGATGAGTTCGTGGTGCGCTATATGCCCAAGGTCGATCTGACCCAGGGCCGCATCATCGGCGCCGAGGCCTTGCTGCGCTGGCGGCTGCCCGACCACGGCGAAATACCGCCCGCGCAGTTCATCCCGCTGGCCGAAGAAAACAACCTGATTTTAGGCATAGGCGAATGGGTGCTGGAGCGGGTCTGCATAGACTACAGCCGGCTGACCGCACAGCAGCTGCAGCCGGGTCGCATTGCCCTGAACCTGTCGTTGAAGCAACTGCGGCAAGCCAGCTTTATCTTGCGCTGCCGCTCGGTGTTCGAAAAGCACGATGTGTCGCCGACGCATTTTGAGCTGGAAATCACCGAGACCACGCTGATGGCCGATGCCAAGCGCACCATCGACATGCTGGGCGAGCTGCGCACCCTCGGCGTGCACTTGTCTATCGATGACTTCGGCAC
>CAIVTJ010000002.1 GCA_903908825.1 uncultured Pseudomonadota bacterium
ACGCACCAATGGCTGTTGGAAGAAGGCGCAACGGCGTTCCTGCGTGCCGCCCAATCAGGCGACATCAAGCTATTGAAGCTGCTGCTGGAAAACGGTGCTGACCCGAAGATCAACACGGAATACAACGTCACACCGTTAATGGTGGCCAGCGGCGTTGGCTGGGTCCAAGGCGTGACCTATGAATGGTCCCCGGAAATGACCCTGGCCACCGTCAAGCTTCTGCTCGATCTCGGCGCCGACGTAAACGCACAAGACAGCATGGATGGACGTACCGCACTCATGGGCGCCGCCCACAAGGGCAGCAACGCCGTGATCGAAATGCTGGTGGAGCATGGGGCTGATTTGGCTGCGCGTGATATCGGCAGCCGCGACACCATCAACGCACTGGCTGGCGTGCGCTTCCAGCCCATTGATTACGCTGACGGCCTGGTTCGTATTGGTGTGCAGTCAGCCATTGCCCATCCAGATACTTTTGCGCTCCTCAAAAAATTGATGAAGGACCGCAATCTTCCTGTTCCTAAAGAGGGGCGCACCTTGGAATCTATCTGCGTCGTAGATCTCTGCAAGTAGCCGAGTAGTCCATGCCCCAGTCCAACAACTGTTTAACGCCCGTGAAGTCGCGAGTCATGACCAAGTGGAACTTGATTTTGGCGGTCACAGTTGCCCTATGCACAACAACCAGTGCAGCAGCGAAGGACGACGCAACCAGCGTGGCAGTGCAACGCCAGCTGTTAGAGAAGTACTGCATCAGCTGCCACAACTACACGGACTACGCGGGAAATTTAGAGCTCGAGATATACGATCCGGCGAAGCCGCAAGAAAATGCTGCCCTAACCGAAAAAATTCTTAAGAAACTGCGAGTCGGAATGATGCCGCCGACAGGCAAGCAACGACCGGACTCCTCAGCAGTTAAAGCACTGATCAGCTCACTTGAAACCCGGATCGACGCCAGCGAGAAACCCAATTTCAGCGTTCCTACGCTGCATCGCTTGAATCGCTCTGAATACGCTAATGCAGTACGTGACCTGCTCTCACTGAAAGTTGATACCACTAAGTTTCTGGTCGCAGACGACTCCAGTCGCGGCTTTGACAATCAAGCAGGTGCGCTGACGCTGTCCTCAGCGCTGCTGGATGCTTATTTAACGGCTGCAGCGCGTATCAGTCGTCTAGCCATTGGCGAGGCCGCGACGCCTTCGCAAGTAACCTATCGGATACCGGAAGACACCACACAGAACTACCGCGTTGATGGCCTACCCTTCGGCACACGTGGCGGCCTATTGGTCGACCACACATTCCCCTCAGACGGCCAGTACACCTTCAAGGTCTTCGCCGTAAATCTGGGCAATATGGGTAACTTCCGGCCATTCGGCGAGATCAAGGGCGAACAACTGCTTGTATATATCGATGGTCGCCGGGTGGCGAAGATCGACTGGGATCAGGCTTTTGGCATTACGCGCCGCACAGACGACACTGGCAACGGTCAGCTGCGAACCATCGATGTCACCCTGCCACTGAGCGCAGGGCCGCATAAGGTCGCTGTGACCTTCTTGGCAACGAACTTTGCTCCAGGCCTCGATACGAACCACCCATTCGAGCGCAGCACGCTCGAGACGGGTGGCCTACCTGGGTTTACGTTCTATCCGCACATAGGCAGTGTCCGGATAGATGGCCCAACAGACGCCAAACAGGCAACGCAATCGCCCAGCCGCGAGCGCATTTTGATCTGCAAACCAGCAAAGCCAAGTGATGAGCACAGCTGTGCGCGCGAGATCACTAAGGCCGTAGCCAACCGGGCGTATCGCGGCTACGCCAATCCGGATGACATAGATGCGCTGCTTGGATTTTTCACGCTGGCACGCCGAACCGGATCCTTTGATGATGGCATCCAGGCGGTGTTGCAGCGGGTACTTGTAGATCCGAAATTTCTTTATCGTGTAGAACACCGTCCAATCTGCAAACCCTCCGCCACGGCTTGCCCGATCTCGGATCTGGATCTGGCCTCCAGGCTCTCATTCTTCCTTTGGAGCAGCATCCCGGATGACACGCTGCTGCAACTTGCACAGTCCAAGCAACTATCCCGGCCCGGCGTGCTCGAAAAGCAGGTCAAGCGCATGCTTATTGACCCAAGAGCTGCTGCGCTCACTGCCAACTTCGCTTCGCAGTGGCTGGGCCTGCGCAGCCTTCAGGCGCACTCCCCGGTTGTCGACCAATTCCCGGATTTCGATGACAACCTGCGCGAAGCCTTCCGCGAAGAAGCACAGCTGCTGTTTACAAGCTTGCTGCAGGAGGACCGCAGCGTTTTGGATCTGATCACCGCTGACTACACCTTTGTGAACGAGCGCCTTGCCAAGCACTATGGCATCCAAGGGATCCGTGGCAGCCAGTTCCGCCGCATAAAACTCGATGGCGAACTGGCCTCACGTCAAGGCATTCTGGGCAAGGGCGCGGTACTGACTGTCTCATCCCAACCTGGGCGAACGTCACCTGTGATACGTGGCCAGTGGGTGCTGCGCACATTGCTTGGCACACCGGCACCAGATCCACCGGCCAATGTGCCAGCGCTAGAGACCAAAACAACCGACCAAGCCGGCAACGGCAAGGTACCGACGATGAGGGAAGCGCTAGCGGACCATCGCGACAAGCCACAGTGCGCCGGCTGCCACAAAATGATGGACCCCATCGGATTTGCGCTTGAACCTTTCGATGCCATCGGCCACGCCCGTACATTGGATGGCGGCGGTCAGCCCATCGACGCCATGGATGTCATGTATGACGGCACACCGGTAGACGGCCCGCTCGGGGTGCGCCGCTTCGTCTTGAAGTACCAGGATCAGTACGTGCAAAACTTTGCCGCAAACCTGCTCACCTATGCGCTAGGTCGCGGTGTGAATTTTGATGACATGCCTACAGTTCGCAAGATCGTGCAAGGCTCAAAGATAGAGGGCTACAAACTCAAGACTCTCATCGAGTTGATCACGACCAGCGACATTTTCCGCATGAACGCGGCAACTGGCGGCGATTCGCTCACCAGCA
>CAIVTJ010000003.1 GCA_903908825.1 uncultured Pseudomonadota bacterium
AGCGGGCAAACACCGGCTGGGAGATGTGCTCACGCAAGCGAATTGCTTTGATCTCATCGGGCGCAAGAACCTGCACGGGCGTCAGACAGGCCTCGTCGAATTGGCGCATCGTCTGCTTGTTGATTGCGCCAATGTCGTGGAAAGCCTCGATCATATCGTGGATTGCGGCGAAGGCCTCACTTCGATATCTCTTGACCATCTTTGGTAACTTCCTCGAATTGACCTATTTCAATCAGCTGAGCGATCTGCTCGCGGGATACTGCCACACATAGTGTGATAGTCCAGTCAGTTGTAGAGCCAGTGATCAGCGGCATCAACGCCGACAACATCCACGAAGCGATTAGTTTTGACGCGCCCAGCGCCCCTCAACACACCGTCAGCTGCAACCGTTTGCCGCAGGCCGAAACGTAGCGACGCAGGGTCGCCAAGGTGGGCGAGTGTTTGCCGGTGGCCAGCGCCCTTTCCAAACGAGCTATGGCCGGCGCATGAGTGCCCATCAGGGCCGCGATGTCGGCCTGTGACAACCCGGCCTCGTGCCTGGCCTTCAGCAAGACATCGAGCAAGTTGCCCTCCTCCCGATCAATGCGCTCCACCTCGGTTTTTACGCCCGGGCGCTGCAACAGACTGGCTATCAATTGATCATGCGTTTTCATGATTCACCTGCTTAAGGCGGGTCGATAACTAAAATGTTAACACCAGCCTGCTGCGAAAGGCCTCATCACCCCTACAATTCCCAACACCATGCCCAGCCCCCTACCCCTACGCCCCGCCTTGCTCTGCGCCCTGCTGTGGGCCACGGCTGCTGCGGCAGAGCCGCTGGCGGTGCGCGACCCCAATCCGCTGACGCGGGCGGCCTATCTGCCGACCGCCGCAGGCGTGGCAAGCGCGCAAGGCTGGCAGCTGGATGCGCAGCTGACCTGGAGCAACACCGTGAACCTGGGTGCCAACGCCCGTGAGCAGCTGCTGGTGGACGAGGAGACCGCCGAACTGACGCTGGCTGTGGCGCGCGAGGTGGGGGGTTGGCAGCTACGCGCCAGCGTGCCGGTGATACAGCGCAGCGCCGGCGCGCTCGATGGCTTCATAGACGGCTGGCATCGCGCGTTCGGGCTGCCGCAGGGCGACAGGCCGAACCGCCCGCGCAACGCCTATGCGCTGCGCTACCAGCGCACCGGCCTCGCGCCCCTGGAAGTGCCTGCAGGCACCAGCTTGGGCGATGTCGCCTTAGAGGCCGGTCATGTGCTGGCAGCAGGTCCGCGCGCCACCTTCAGCGGCTGGGTTGGGCTGGAAGCGCCCACCGGCAGCCGGACCGTACTGACTGGCAACGGCGCATGGGATGCCGCCACGTGGTTGGCGCTGGAGGCGCAACTGGCACCGCGCTGGACGGTGTCGGGCCGCGCGGGCTGGTCACACAGCGGTGGCGATGGGCTGTTGCCGCTGGCGCGTGAGGTGGGCTTTGGTATGGCCGCGCTGAGTTGGCGGGCCACTCAGCACTTGGAAGCGCTGGTGCAGATCGATGCGCACAGCGCGCTGGTGCGAGGCTCTGACCTGCCCTTTTTAAGTGAGGCCATCGAGCTGACGTTAGGCGGCCGCTATCGCTTGCGATCTGGTGCGGTGATCGAGGCGGGTGTTGTGGAGGACATCCAGGTTAATCATTCACCGGATGTCAGTTTTCAGTTGCGTTGGAAAAAACAAGCTAAAGCTTTCCCCAGCCACTGACACCCGCTCACCCCAGCAATGGCGGCAACCAGATGTGCCATTCGGTGGGCACAGTGGCTACATCC
The DNA here is from genome assembly GCA_903908825.1 of uncultured Pseudomonadota bacterium. Taxonomy (GTDB): domain Bacteria; phylum Pseudomonadota; class Gammaproteobacteria; order Steroidobacterales; family Steroidobacteraceae; genus ZC4RG30. The sequence goes on from CAIVTJ010000003.1 coordinate 1,782, forward strand.
AGCACCGCCAAGCGATCCAGCCCGTTCATCTCCCACAACTGCACTTGACCGGTGTCGCTGCGCCACAAGATGTCGCTGTGGCCATCGCCGTTGTAGTCGTTGGTGCCGTCGACAATGGACCAACGACTGTCCATCGACCCGACGATCCCTGAGGCGCCCTGTGTAGAGCCGTTCAGGGTCCAGATCGCAACCTGACCGCTGCTGTTGCGCCACAAGATATCGCTCTTGCCATCCCCGTTGTAGTCGCCCGCGCCGTCAATAATCCTCCAATCCGTCGGCGCTGCGCCAACCAGAGCGCCCGACACTTGATTGGTGCCATCCATCGTCCAGATCACCACTTGGCCACTGCCGTTGCGCCATAGCAGATCGCTCTTACCGTCCCCGTTGTAATCGCCGCTGCCGTCAACCACCTTCCAGTCTGCCACCTCGCTGCCGATCAGCGACCCAGACACCTGCTTGGCCCCATCCATCGTCCAAACGGCCAATTGCCCACCGGTGTTGCGCCACAGGATGTCGCTCTTGCCATCGCCGTTGTAATCGCCGCTACCATCGATGATCTTCCAATCCGCAGGCGCAGCACCAACAAAGTCGCCAGAGACTTGCTTTGCGCCGTCCATCGTCCAGATCACCACCTGGCCGCTGTCGTTGCGCCACAGCAGATCTGCCTTGCCATCGCCGTTGTAATCACCGGTGGCATCCATGATCTTCCAGTCCGCCACGATGTTGCCGATTAGCGCACCGGAGGTCTGCTTGGCACCATCCATGGTCCATATGGCCAACTGACCATTGTCGTTGACCCACAAAATGTCGCTCTTGCCG
>CAIVTJ010000004.1 GCA_903908825.1 uncultured Pseudomonadota bacterium
ATCACCAATCAGGCCGGCTCGATCTCGCTGCTGTCGCAGCAGACAGTGGGTACCAACGGCACACCGACCACGCTGCAGTCGATCAGCCTCGCCTCCGGTGTGGTGCTCGATGTCAGTGGTCGCTGGATCAACGACTCGTTGCTGGCGCCGGGCCTGCGGTCCAATGCGCCCTTGCTGCAGGATGCCGGGTCGATCGCCATGCGTCTGTCGGCGGGTGTGCCCGATGTACGTTTCTCGTTGGGCAACGGCGTCAGCTTGCGCGCTGACGGTGGCGCGGCCGTGTCAGCCAGTGGTGCCATTAGCGGCGGTCGTGGTGGCAGCATCAGCTTGCAGACTTATGCGGCGGGTAGCCTGACCGATACCGCGATCAAGTTGGGCTCTGATGTGTTGTTGTCGGGCTTTGGCGTCAATGGCGCGGCCGGCGGCAGTCTGACCATCGAAGTGCCCGCTATTGCGCTGGTGCAGGGTTCGACCTGGGCCTTGGCGCAGAGTCTGTCTGCCACTAACCCCACCAGCTATCTGCAGCTGGGTTCAGCACTGTTCTCAGACTATGGCTTTAGCAAGTTCACACTACAGGCCAGCCGACCCTCATCAGTCGCTGCTAACGCTAATGCCCTCGAGGTTTTGTCCGACACCGCCATTCATGCGCAGGTTAAAACCCGCGTGCTCGCCACAGATGCGACGCAGCGCGCCAGCGGCGGCACGACAGCAGCGTTCACCACCGTGGTGTTGCCGGAGCTCGATCAACGTCGCAGCGCAACACTGTCACTGCAATCGGGCCTAAGTCGTGGTGACACCAACAAGGCCGCAACGCTGGCTATCGATGCCGGGGCGCTGATTGAAGCCGACCCGGGCAGCACTATTAATCTGTCCTCGATGGGATCCTTGCGTATCGACGGCACGGTACGCGCACCCTCGGGTGTCATTCAGGCCAGTGTCATAGAACCCGGCGTTGTCGCCACCACAGACACCGGCTATCGCTCAGGTCAGCAAGTGCTGGTCAGTTCCACCGGCACCCTCGATGTGGCCGGCATTTCGATTCCCGATCGCAGCACTACAGGCCTGCAGACGGGCAGAGTGTCGGCAGGCGGCACCATTGCCTTAGGTGCAGATCGCGGCTCGGTCGTCACAGCCAAGGGTTCGCAACTGCTCGCAAGCGGTGGCGCGGCCATGTTGGATGTGCCGACAGGTGACACCACGACGCCCTATGTGCAGCAGTGGGTCGGCGGTGCAGGCGGCAACGTGTCGCTGCGCGCCCGCGAAAGCATTCAGCTTGGCGCAAGCATCCAAGCTGCCGGGGGCCGCAATGATGTCGGCACTGTGGCCGGCGGTGCCTTGACCGTGGAGATCAGCCGGACGGCACCGAACTTTGCCACGGCCAGCTATCCGGCGGGCGCATCGATCATCAGTCTGACCGAACGCGACAACGCCGGTCCGATCGCCACGGGCGCAGGCTTCGCGACCGTCTCGAAAGACTACATCGTCAAGTCCGGCTTTGATGCGCTGACGCTGCGCGCCTATGACAGCAATGTGGCCGCTGGCGGCACGCTGCTGCTGGACCCGGGCCTCGACCTGAATTTGGCACGGCGCATCTCGCTGAGCGCACCCTTCATCGCCATGAATGGCTTGGGCACGGCGCGTCTGAATGCAGCCTATGTGTCGGTGGGTGAAGCCAGTGACTCGGTAACGCAGAGCCTGTCTGCTGCAGGCTTGGGCTCGCTGCAGATCTCCGGCCAGAATGTGGACTTGCTGGGCAACATGGTCTTCAGTCGCATTCGCGATTTAACCGTGGCCAGCAGCAACGACTTGCGCCTGCGAGGCACGTCGCTCACCGACGGCACAGTTGCCGGCAGCTTGAACATGGCCGGTGATATCACGCTGGCGGCAGCGCGCATCTATGCGACGACTGCAACGCACTTTGCTGTGACCGCTGCCGGTGGTGCTAACGACGCCATCAGCATCTTGCAAAAAGGCAGCAACGCCAGCTTGCCCTTGAGCGCGGCCAGCAGCTTGAGTCTGACCGCCAAAACCATCCAACAAGGCGGCACGCTGCTGGCGCCGTTTGGCCGCATTTCGCTCAACGCCAGCGATAAGCTCAGCTTGCTGGATGGCAGCGTCACCTCGGTCACCGGCAACGGCGCGCTGATCCCTTATGGCAGCGTGCTGAACGGCACCTGGTCCTATGACAACGGCCTCACCGCGACACCGCAACTGTTTACGGCCTTGCCGGATCGCACAGTTGAGTTGAAGGCGTCGTCCTTGATTCTGGCCACCGGCGCCACTGTCGATGTGCGTGGTGGTGGCGATCTGTACGCCTATGAATGGGTGCCCGGCAGCGGTGGCTCGACCGATGCCTTGGCACCGGCCTCGCGCCCGGGCTTGTATGCCGTATTGCCGCAGTTGATCAATCAGATCGGTCCTTACGATCCGCAAGAGTTCGCCCGGTCCGGACTGACTGCCGGTGACAGCGTTTATCTCAGTGGCTATGAAGGCTTGCCAGCAGGCCTCTATCCGCTGCTGCCGGCGCGTTATGCGCTATTGCCCAATGCCTTTCTGATTAGCGCAGTAGCCTCCAGCCGTGACTATGTGCCCGGCCAGGTGACTGCCCAAAGAGACGGCACGCCGGTCATCGCCGGTTACAGCACCTTCGGCAGCACCGGGTTAGGCAGTGCTCATCTGCAGGGTTATGCGATAAGGCCCGGCAGCTACGGCCGTTTGATCGCGCAGTACAACGACAACTACGCTTCCAGTTACTTGGCTGACAAGGCCGCTGTCTCGGGCAGCAGTGCCGGCAGCCTGCCGATGGATGCCGGTTCCTTGTCGCTGTTCGCCGGCCAGACACTGGATGCCAAGGGCATCGTTAAGACGGCGGCTGCCCCAGGTGGCGCGGGTGCCAGCATCGATGTGTCGGCGCTGCGCCTGGCGGTCTCTGCGACCGGTAACGATGGCGACAGCACGACCACCGACATCTCTGCCGCTACATTGGCCTCTTGGGCGCCCACACACCTGACCTTGGGTGGACAGCGTTCGGCCACCGACTTGAGCGTAACGGCCAACGATCTGTTTATCCGTAGCGGGACCAGCCTGTCATTTGCAGATCTGCTGATCACCGCCCGCAACAACGTCAACATCGAAACCGGCGCTGCGATCACCACACCCAGCGGTCTGGATGCTGCAAAGGCACCCAAGTACGTATTGCCCGCGACTACGCTCAGTCTTAACGACAGTGCATCAAGTGGCGCTGTGGTGCTGGCAGCCTCCGACTCTTCCCAGATACTCGTCAGTCGCACTGCGGTGGGTGCTGTTGCCGGTCAGTTGCAGTTTGCTTCCGGTGCCAGCCTCGCCACGCGTGGTGCGCTGACGCTGGATGCGCCCGGCGGTGTGCAGTGGCGCGGTAACAGCACGTTGACCGGTGCACAGCTTGCCTTGGGTGCTAACCAGGTATTGTTTGCCAATGCACCGCAGGCAGGGGCTTTGGTCATCGATGCTGCGCTGCAAAGCACACTGCAGACCGCACGAACGCTGAGCCTGTCAGGCAATCAGCTGATTGGGTTTCAGCGCAATGTGCAGCTGAACCTGGCCGCAAATACCAACTCGGTCATTCAACTGACCTCGCCGCAGCTGGTGAGTGCAGATGGCTTGAGCATCACGATGGCTGCAGACCATGTTGGTCTGGCAGGCAGTCTGATTGCCTCTGGCGATGTACCGGTCTCTGGCACAGGCACGCTGGGCATTACGGCAACCACCCTCGACTTTGCAGGCGGCAACCTCAGTTGGTCTGGCTTTGCCAACACCAACCTCGTTGCCACCGACTACATCACCACCAACGGCGTCGGCAGTTATCGCAACGCTGGTGCTATCAGCCTGCGCGCACCGGTCTTGGCGGTCAATCGCGGTGCTGACACGGTCATCGAGTCACTTTCCGGAACACTGCAGCTTCAGGGTCAAGCGTCTGCAACAGCCAAACTGCCTGCACTGCAATTGGGTGGTGCACTGAGCTTGCGCGGCGCAAACATCATTGACTCGCTGGCCATACGGGCGCCTTCAGGCCTCGTGACACTGGACGCCACTAATTCACTGAGCCTGCAGGATGGCGCGGTCATCGATGTTGCCGGGCGGCTGATTACCGCAGGCAATCAGCAGGCCGGTTCACAGGGCGGTGACATCCGCTTGAGCTCCGGTGGCACCCTGAGTGCAAGCGCTGGTTCACAACTGACTGTCTCGGGTGCAGGGCAATCTGCAGCGGGTTCATTGACTGTTCGTGCCGGTGGTACCGCAGACCTGGGTAGCAAGTTGACTGCCACCGGTGCCGGCGTGGGTGGCAGCTTCGATCTGAAGGCTGCAAGCCTCAGCAATTTTGCAGCACTGGCGCGCTCACTTGAGAGTGCGCGGTTCAATCTGCTGCGTAACATACAAGTGGCCAGTGGTGACCTCGAACTGGCTGCCGGTGATAGCTTGACTGCACGCACCGTGCAACTGGGCACCAGCAGCGGTGCCGTTCGCATCAATGGCAGCATCGATGCACGCTCTGCCGACCTCAAGGGTCACATCGTTTTAGAGGGCGGGCAGGGCGTGGCTGTGGGTGCCAACGCGGCACTGATCGCAGACACCACCGGTACGGCCAACAGCGGCGGCGACATTGAACTGGCCACGACGGCCGGTCGCCTAGACATCGCGGCAACCAGTCGGATCTCCAGTACAGGACCTGCCAACAAGGGCGTGTTGCTGTTGCGAGCCCCCGTGGTGGCTAACGATGTGGCGGTTAACGCGTTGCCTGCAGACCTCGGCAAGTTGGCTCAGGTGCAAATAGCGCCGGTCTTTGTTAGCAACGTGTCGGCAACGCCGACCACCACTGAACTGAACAACGCCAAGGCCGTTGCCACTAACTTTGTAAACAACAATGGCCTAGCCGTGTTGACTCGCTTGGGCGCTGCCTCCAACAGCGCCGTCAGCTTGCGTCCAGAGATCCAACTGCGCCGCACTGGCGATTTGAATCTGTCGGCGCTGGACTTGAGCAGCTGGCGCTATGCCGGTCTGCCTGGAACCCTGTCGATACAAGCCACAGGTGATCTTCGAGTCAACGGCACGATCAGCGATGGCTACGTCACGACTGGCACGGGCACTGCAGCCAAGATCACCTTGGCCAGTGGCGAGTCCAGCAATCTGCGCTTGTCGGCGGGCAACGATCTGCTGTTCAACACCAACGCTGTGCTGCGAACTGGCACCGGCAGTTTGTTGCTGCAAGCCGGCCGCGATCTGATTTTTGCCTCGGGCTCCAAGGCCTATACCGGCGGCTTGGCCGGCGCGGCGACGCAGGTGCTGTCGGCCAAGTCCGGCACGGTTTCCGTGAGCTTGCCCGATCAGGGCGGTGAGCTGACGGTCCTGGCCGGTCGCGACATTATCGGCAGCGCGGCAGTCCAGTCGGCTTCCAGTTGGCTATACCGTGGAACTCGCGTTTCTACGACACAGACCATGCCTCGCTTGTGGGGCGTCAACATTCCTACCTTTGCCTGGAACTTGGGCACACTCGGTGGCGGTGACTTGACCCTGCGGGCCGGTCGCGATGTGCTGGACATAACAGCCGGCGCAGCCGATAGCGCGCTGGTTGATGCCGGCAATAACGTTCAACACTTCGGTGGCGGAAGTCTCAGTGCCACCGCCGGGCGCAACCTGGGAACCGGCCAGTTTCTGGTGATGAACGGGCAACTGCAGATGGTGGCCAGCAACGACGTCGGCGGAACACGCCAGAGCTCGTTGGGCGACCCTTTAGGCAGTGTGCTGTGGCTGGCCAACTCGACAGCCAGCATTGCCGCTCGCAGAAACCTATTCCTTGAGAGTGTGCTGAACCCGACAGTCCTGCTGGTGCCCTCTGCGCCGAACTCAGGCCCCCGCTCGACGTCGTTCTTTACCTATAGCGACACTGCGGCCGTTACGCTGCAGAGCGCTGCCGGCGATGTGGCTCTGCGCAATAACCGTGAACGCTTAGATGCGTTCATCGAGGCCGAAATACGTAATGCGACGGAGGCCCCGTCTTTTGCGATCTATCCGCCCAGCCTTGCAATCCGCTCGTTTAGCGGCGACATCGCGATAGAGCAGTTTGGCTATCTTTATCCGGCTGCCAACAGTCAGCTGGCACTGTTTGCCGGTGGCGACATTAAATCCGATGGTACCGGCGGTTTGGTCATGTCCGATGGCTATGCCTCGGGCTTCTCATCAATCCTGACGCCTGCCATTGGCGCGTCCTCACTGGTTGAGTTGACCAAGCCTGCGTCTGCTGCACGACATCTCAACGACCTGACGACAGCCACGATCGCTGCGGGCAACGATATTTCGGACATCATTTTCGCTGTATCGAAGTCCGTGTCCTTGGTTGCCGACCGTGATGTGCGTGACGTGACCCTCAGCGCGCAGAACATGCGCAGCACTGACCTCACACTGGTCAGCGCGGCTCGCGACATCACCATGAGCGCCAACAACCAGAACTCACAGTTCCTGGTCGGTGGTCCGGGCCGGCTTGATCTGCTCGCAGGGCGCGATGTTGATTTGGGCTTCAGTCAAGGCGCGGTCACCACCGGTGCTCTGCTCAACACCAACTTACCGGCTGGTAAGGGCGCAGACCTGACGGTGTTGGCGGGAATTGGCAAACAACCCGACTACACGGCGTTTGCCACGGCAATCATCGCGCCTTCCGCCGATTATAAAAATCAGGTCGTCAGCTATATGGCCTCACTGACCGGTAACACCCTGTTGCCGGATGCGGCTTATGCGGCCTTCCAAAAGCTTGATGTCGCCACGCGCCGGCCTTTACTGGACCGCGTGTTCTTCAATGAACTGGTGCAGTCCGGTCGCGATTCGAACGCGACCGGTAAGGGCTTTGGGCGCGGCTATGCAGCCATCGATGCCTTGTTCCCCGGCAGCCGCAGTGAGAAGGCCAATCCATTTGCGGGCAATCTGAACATGTCGTTCAGCCGTGTCTATACGTTGGACGGTGGAGATATCTCGCTGTTGATGCCGGGTGGTCTGTTGAACGTGGGTCTGGCGAATCCGCCGACATCGGTCAGCCAGCGTGATCCGTCACTGCTGGGCATCGTGGCCCAAGGCGCCGGCAGTGTGCGCGTGTTCACGCGCGGAGATGTGCTGGTCAACCAGTCACGCGTGTTCACGCTGTTGGGTGGCGACATTGCAGTGTGGTCTACCTCGGGCAACATCGATGCCGGGCGCGGCGCCAAGTCATCGCTGTCAGCTCCGCCGCCCACCATCACCATCGATGCCAGCGGTAAGGTCACTTTGAACTTCGCTGCGGCAGTGGCCGGTAGCGGTATCCGCACCATCATCACGGGTGAGGGCATCACGCCAGGCAGCGTCGACCTCATCGCGCCGGCTGGCTTCGTCAATGCCGGTGACGCCGGTATCGGCTCTGCAGGCAACCTGAACATCGCTGCGCAGTCAGTCGTCGGCCTCGACAACATTCAAGTCGGCGGCGCATCCGTCGGCGTACCGGCCGAAACAGGCGGCTTGGGTGCCTCGCTCGCAGGCGCATCTAGCGTCGGTGCAGCGTCATCCAGTGCCAGCGGTTCAGCCACAGCCGCTGCAGATACGAAACCGACGACAACGCCAGTGGCTGACAGCCTGATGAGCTTCCTGGATGTGTTTGTTGAGGGCTTTGGTGAGGACAATTGCAAGCCGGGCGATGCCGATTGCCTGAGCCGTCAGAAGTAAATTTGATATGAATCTGGGGAATGGAACCATGTTGCGAACAAGAATTCTGAGTTCATTGGTATTGGCGCTGGGGCTGCTCGGCTCGCAATCAGCCCATGCCTGGTGGAACGATGAATGGGCATTCCGCAAGGAACTCACGTTCAACCTGACGCCTGCGGGCGCCGATGTGGCATCCAACGTTCAGGACGTGCCGGTACTGGTGCGTCTGAGTCTGGCCAACTTCACCTACTTCAATGACGCGAAGCCCGATGGCTCTGACTTGCGGTTCATTGCCGCTGACGACAAGACGCCGCTGAAGTTTCATGTCGAAAAGTTTGATGCGCAGTCACAGATCGCCCTGATTTGGGTGCGTGTTCCACAACTGACCGGTGGCGCGGAAAAGACCGACAAGGTCTATCTGTACTACGGCAATCAGAAGGCCAAAGACGCCAGCGATGCAGCAGGAAGCTACGATGGTACGACCTCGCTCGTGTATCACTTCGCCGCGCCGGTGGGCAGTCCTCAGGATTCGGCGTCTTACAAGAACGAACCCGCGCAATTGACGGCCGAAGCCAATACGGCTTCATTGATTGGCAATGGCGTGCACTTCAGCGCTGATCAGGTCATCGCGGTAAACGCTGCGCCTTCATTGACGCTCAAGGCGGCAAGCGGCATGACTCTGTCGGCTTGGGTCCGGCCGGAGTCGACCGCCAGCGTCGCGCAGGTCGTTGGGCTGGAAGAGGGCGGACGCGCCTTCTCGCTGGCCATCGAGAGCGGCCGTGCTGTCGCCCATTGGCGCGATGGCAGCAAAGACGTCGCTGTTCGCGCCACCACTGATCTGACCGAGGGTTGGCATCACCTGGCGGCTCGGGCCTCTTCAGGCAAGCTCACCTTGTTTGTGGACGGCACGGTGGCCGGCGAATCGCCTGCGCCTTTGGCTGATCTTGCTGGCCGCCTCATCGTCGGTGCCACCGCCGCGGGTGGCAGTCGCTACGTCGGCGATCTGGATGAATTGCAGGTTGCCAACGCCGCGCGCAGCGATGGCTGGATCCGCGCCTCGGCGCGCAGTCAGGGCATGGACGCGCCGCTCTTGGTTTATGGTGGTGACGCGCAGAAGGAAAGCGGCGCCAGCGAGTCGTATTTCACCAGCACCCTGCGCAACGTGACGGTTGACGGTTGGGTCATCATCGGTGTTTTGGCGGTGATGTTCGTTGCGTCAATACTGATCATGATTTTCAAGATCATCTACCTCAACCGCATCGCCAGCGGCAATGTCAAATTCATGGCTGATTACCAGTCCATCGTTGATGACCCGGCCTCCCTGGAGAGCCGCGCCAATCAGAACGGCGGTAGCCCCTATGGCCAATCGACGCTGTGGCGCTTGTACCGTTTAGGTATGGCCGAGGCACACAAGCGCATCGACCCCCAGCAAGGCGCAGTCGATGGCGCGCAGCAGGTGATCGGTGCGCCGGCCATCGAAGCGATTCGCGCCACCTTAGATGCCAGCCAGACTCGCATGGGCCAGTCTCTGGGCAATCAGATGGTCTGGCTGACCATCTCTATTTCCGGTGGCCCGTTTCTGGGTCTGCTGGGTACGGTGGTGGGCGTGATGATCACCTTCGCGGCCATCGCCGCAGCTGGTGAGGTCAACGTCAACGCTATCGCACCGGGTACCGCAGCAGCACTGGTTGCCACCACGGCAGGCCTTGCGGTCGCCATCCCCTGCCTGTTCGGATACAACTATCTCAACACGCGCATCAAAGAGATCACCACAGATATGCGTGTGTTCGTTGATGAGTTGGTTGCCCGTCTGGCCGAAACTTACTCTTAATCGTAAGGCGTTAGCACATGTCAGCAGCACCCAGTGGCGATAAGGACGTATACGACGAGATCAACATCACGCCGATGCTCGATCTGGCCTACGTGCTGTTGCTGATCTTCATCATCATGACCACCGCAACGGTGCAGGGCATCAAGGTCAATCTGCCCAAGGCCAGTGCTCAGCCCAGC
>CAIVTJ010000005.1 GCA_903908825.1 uncultured Pseudomonadota bacterium
AAACCGCCCTTGAAGGCGCGGAAGGGGTCGCCGCCGTTGGGTGCCTCGACCTTGATGACATCGGCGCCCAGGTCCGCCAGCAACATACCGGCAGCCGGACCGGTGATGAACGTGCCTTGCTCGATGACCTTGATGCCTTGCAGGACCTTGATCACTTGACGGCCTCACCGGTGTATTGCAGTTCACGCGTGGCCTGATAGGTCAGCGCAAAACCGATGGGCTGTTGCAGTTCTTCGTAGAGGTGGGCGATGAGTCCGGCGGTACGCGCCAGAATGGGCACACCTTTGAGGGCTTCGAGCGGAAAGCCGGCGCCCAGCAGCACCGCAGGAATGGCACCCGACACATTGAGCCGCAGGTCTTTGCCGATGAGGCTTGCGGTCAGCGACTCCACTTCACGCGCGATGTCGATAAAACGCAGGTCGGTGCCGGCAGTCGCGGCCACCGCAAACAACGCATCGACGCGCGGATCGCGCTGCTTGTGCTGCGGATGGCCATAGCCCGGGATGGGCTTGCGCGCGGTCTTCCAGGCGCTCTTCACCGTGGTGGCCGCTGCAGTCAGCGACTGGCCCTGCTGCACCAGCGCATCGATTTCGCTGAACAGGCGACCGGCGGTCTCGGAGGCCCCCAAAATGACCGAGCCGCAACCCAGAATGCCGGCGGCCACGGCGCCCTGCATGGCGTCCGGAGCCGCCGCGAAGGTCATGCGCGCGGCTTGCACGCTGGGCACGAGCCCATGTTCGGCGATGGCCACCAGCGTGGCATTGAGCACGGTGCTCTGACCGGTCGTGGGCGTGCGCCCGGTCAGCAGCAAAAAGAAGTGATCGACGAACGACACTTTGCCGATGAGGTCGCGCGCCAAATCATGACCACGCACCACGATGGTGTCTGCGTTGGAGGTGCAGATCGCCGTGGTCGGGACCGTGCTCTTGCCTATCTTCATGCGTTATCCAGTGTGCCGTTCAGGCGGGTAGGGGGGCCAGCCGGAAATCATAGCTGGTTGTGTAGTAGGGCTTGTCCATGACCGTGCCGTCGGGTGCCGTGCCCGCAGCATGCTTGGCAAACGGCACGACCAGGCTGTCACGCTTGCCGAACACCGCATCCTGATCGAGAAACGGGCTGTCGGCGACAAACAGGTGCGTGGTCACCGGCACGTGCCCTTCGGCAGAGACCATCATGTGGATGTGTCCCGGGCGGTTGATGGGCCGGTGGGTGGCGCGCATCAACTCGCCGACCGGGCCATCGCTGGGGATGGGGTAGTAGGTCGGGCGGATGGACCAGAAGCGATAACGGCCGTGCTCATCGGTGCGGATCTTGCCGCGTGCCTGCATGGTCGGTGTGGCCGACAGCTGCACGTCATAGGTGCCGTCCCCATCGCCGCTCCACAGATCCAGCAGCGCGTTGGGCAAGGGCTTGCCGGCGACGTCGGTGACATGGCCGGTGTAGTAAGCCGGTTCGCCGACCACGCCCTCGGCGATGTTGCCGCCCAAGGCCACATCGGGCGCGCCAGGCCAGTAGAACGGGCCTTCGACCGTGGCTTCGGTGGCACCCTCGATGCTCTTGCTCTCGCGCGCCTGGGTCAGCGACACCACCATCATCGACAGACCCAAGATGTCGGACAACAAGATGAACTCGGCGCGGTGCTCGTTGCTGATCTGTCCGGTCTTGGTCAGGAACTGCAGGCCGGCCATCCATTCGGCGGGTGTCAGGTCAACCTCGCGCGCAAAGGCATGCAGATGCTTGACCAGTGTGGTCATCAGCAGGTTCAGACGCGGGTCGGGCGATTGATTGAACGCTTTAACGACATCGCTGGTCAGCAGGGACTGGTTGTAGTCAGACATGGCGGCCTCTTCGTTTGAGAATGTGGTTGGGGGCTTAACTGCGGCGACGGGTGACGACGAAGGTTTCGTCATTGAACCAGAGGCCACCGTGCTTCTGCAGCACTTCGGCGGTGACATCCAGATAGGCGCTGTTGCGCGCCACCTGTTCGACGCGTTCGTCTTCGATCTGCGCCACGTAGATGGCCGCATTCCAAGCGGCAAACAGCGTGGAGGTGCCGACGCGATCGCCGATCTCGCTGGGCAGCGTGTGCATCTGATAGCGGAACACGGCTTTATCGTCAGGCAGATTGCTCAAGGTGTAGTCGCGCGCATCCTTGCCCAGTTCGGTTTTAAGCGCGGCCAGTAGTTGATGCCGGTCGATCTGAAAGGGCTTTTCGCCGGGCCACAGGGCCTCGACGATTTCCAGCGCGGGGTCGTTGCCACAGGACTGCACCGCCACCAGCTTGCCGCCCGGCGCCAGTGAGCGCGCCAGCGGTGCCAGGATGCGCTGTGCCTTGAACTGCGCCGACATGCGCGCCCGCCAGGGCTGCGAGGCCAGCACCAGGTCATAGTGCTCCACCGGCCGGCCGGCCTTGGGGATGACGTTGTCGAGCAGGAACTTGTGATCGGCGCGGTACAGCACCAGCACCGTGGGCCGCACCGACACCGGGTTGCCGGTCTTGGGCGAGGGCTTGGTCTGCCAGCCATAGGCCAGCGTGCTGCTGAGTGCTTCGATCTGTTCGGCATAGTCGTGCGATGAGGTGCCGGTGAGGCGCACTTCCTGCCAGTTAAAGGCTGCCGCAGCCTGTACATCGCGCGGCATCAAGCGCGGCGCTTCAGCGTAATTGAGGTTGGTGATCACCAGCACTGTGGCCGGATGCTCGACGAAGCGGTCGGGCATCTTTTCGAGGCCCAAGCGCACATCTTCGAGGCTGATCTCTTTGGCCACGGCCAGCAGCGGCACTGCCGGGTGCAGTGCATGCACTTGGCGCATCAGTCGCGCCAGGATCGTGGCATCGCCCATGCCGGCATCAAAGATGCGCAGCGCCGGCGGTGACGGATGCAGCGAGGCCAGCTCTTTGCCGACGCGGCGCGCCACTGCAGACTTTTCGCTGCAGGTGCTGACGAAGGCCAGATACTTCTGCCGGTTGTCATAGAACCGGAATGGTGTCGAATCGGCTGGCACCGCCACCGGTGCCAGCGCTGTGTTGCTTGCGTTCATGTTCCCCCCGCTTATTGTTGTTGGTTAGGGTCGGACGGCTTGCCTGCGGGTCAGCCGTAGCGTGCCCGCATGATCTGTGCACCGCCCACCATGGCCTGCAGCTTGGCAAAGGCCACATCGTGCGGCAGATACTTCATGCCGCAATCCGGCGCGACGATGACATCCTGTGCCGCCACATGCGGCAGTGCGCGTTCGATGCGCGCAGCCACGACCTCGGCGGTCTCCACTTGCGGGTCAGACAGATCGATCACGCCCAACATAACCTTCTTGCCACGCAAGCCTTCTAAAGCGCTGGTGTCGAGGTTCGACTGTGCGGTCTCGATAGACACCTGGCCGCAACGGCACTGCTGAAACTCGGGCAGAAACGAATAGCCCGACGGCCGTGCATGGATGATGGCCGCATAGCCAAAGCAGATGTGCACGGCGGTAGTGCCGGTCACGCCTTCCAGCGCGCGGTTGAGTGCGGCCAGACCAAAAGCACGCGCCTCTTCCGGACGCGCCTGCATGTAGGGTTCGTCGATCTGCACCACATCGGCACCGGCAGCAAACAGGTCTTTGATTTCGGCATTAAGCGCGGTGGCGTAGTCGAGCGAGGCCAGTTCACGGCTGCCGTCGTAGTAATCGATCTGCGCCTGCTGCGCCATGGTGAACGGACCCGGCACGGTGATCTTGATCTGTCGCTTGGTATGTTGACGCAGGAACTGCAAATCACGCACGCCCACGGCATGGCGACGGCGGATGGGACCCACCACGCGCGGCACCGGGTTGGGGTGTCCGCTGCGGTCCAGCGCTTCGCCGGGGTTGTCCAAGTCCACGCCATCCAAGGCCGTGGCAAAGTGATTGGAATAGCTTTCGCGACGGATCTCGCCATCGGTGATGATGTCGATGCCGGCATCTTCCTGTGCCTTGATGGCCACCAGCGTCGCATCGTCCTGGGCCTGCGCCAGATACTCGGCCGGTATGCGCCACAGTTCGCGTGCCCGCACGCGCGGCGGGAAACGGCCTGCCAGGCGTTGGCGGTCGATCAGCCACTCGGGCTGCGGATAACTGCCGACCAGTGTTGTTGGAAATAACATCTCAACTCCCCAATGCTGTGAGTAATGCGCGGCGTTCGGCGCCGCCCGGATCGTCGCCGAGGAAACTCTGCGTGTTGAACACCATGACTTTGCGATTGGCTGGCGAATACGCCGGCCACTTGGGCAGCCCTGCTGCAGCCGGCGCACCGGTGCGCGCGAAGGTGGTCCAAGCCGTGCTGATGGTCGCGGCCAGTGCTTCAGCGTCGGACGGCGTGCCCACCAGTCCGGCCGAGCGGATGGTGTTGTCCATGACGAAGGGTACTTCCATGACGTGCATGGCACGCATGCGGCCGCCCATGGCCTGTGTTTCCCAGTCGAAGCGATAGACGAACACCGGTGCGCGACCGCGCGCGACCTTGCGTTCGGCCAGCACGATGGTGTTGGCGCCCATCACCCGGTCGGTGCTGATGTATAGCAGCAGATCAAACGGCGTGGCTGTGGGGTTGGCCTGACGGTAAGCGGTGATCAGCGCATCACTGTCGGCCTTGGGGAAGGCCGCCTTGACGCGCTGACGCAGCCCGGCTTCGTCCATGTGCCGGTCCTGATCTGCGGGGCTCATGAACGGCGGGAAGGTCGCCTCGGTACGGTTACTGCCGATCAGCAGCGGCACCTCATCCGACACCGCCGGTGCGTCCGGGTCGAACGGGTGGCGCAGCAGCGACGCACCATCGATGATCGGCGCGAAACTGCCGCCTACGCCGGCGGCGCGCAGCTTGGGCTGGATGCTGAAATAAGCCGCCAGCAGCTTGTCGGTGGGTACGGCCTGCAGTTCGCGGATCTGGTTGGCCTTGAGCCCCAGTTCGGCGGCCAGGATGTCGGCCGCGCGGGCGGCGTCTTGGGCCGACCCCGCCCGCAGACCCGGACCGCTCTCGATGATCGCGCGATGGAACAGACCCTTGGCTTGCGGCATAGCCAGCAAGGTTGAGACTTTGGCGCCGCCGCCCGATTCACCGAAAATGGTGACGTTGTCCGGGTCGCCACCAAAGGCGGCGATGTTGGCCCGCACCCATTGCAGGGCCTGCACGATGTCCAGCATGCCGGCATTACCGGAACTGGCAAACGGTGCGCCGCCACCGGCGGCCAGATGGGTAAAGCCGAACACGTTCAGGCGATGGTTGACGCCCACGAACACGATGTCGCCGCGGCGCGAAAGGTTGCCGCCGTCGTACAGCGGGTGCGAGGCCGAACCTGATGAAAAGCCGCCGCCATGCAGCCAGACCATGACCGGGCGCTTGCCGGTGACGGCCGGAGTCCAGACGTTGACGACCAGGCAGTCTTCGGTTTCGCTGACGCCGGGCGGGTCTTGCGGCAGCGCAGCACGCATGACCACGTTGCGATCGCCGCCCGTGGCATCGCTCTGCGGCGAGCTGGCGCCGAACAACAGCGCATCACGCACGCCTTTCCATTTGACGACCGGCTGCGGCGGCATGAAGCGGTTGGCACCACCGGTCGGCGCGCCGTAAGACAGCCCGCGGAACACCAGCGTGCCGTGATCGGTGAGGCCGCGTACTTTGCCGTTGACCGTGTCGACGACCGGGCCGGCAGCAACCTGAGCCAGCAGCGGGCCGGCCAGCGGGGCCAGCAAACCTGTGGCCAGAACCGTTCTTCGCGTGAAGTGGATACGTCGCATGCGGTAAACCCCCGGTTGTTGTTATGGCCACGCGTGGCGCGGCGGCGTCACGCGGCAGTACAGCCGCATCAATCGGCAAAGTAAAGACCTGCGCCGCGGCAAAGGCTGGCCTATGTCATCCCCGCCGTTTAACCTGCTGGCTAACGTTTTGAGGAGCTCGCCATGAAGTACGCCTACGCACTACTCGCCCTGTGGGCCTCTCAGGCTGCGCTGGCGGCCGCTCCGGCCCAGATCAACATTCCCGGTCAGCGCCTGTTCCCCGAGAGCCTGACCTCCTCGGCAGACGGCGCGGTTTATATCGGCAGCATCGGTGCGCGCACGATCTTCAGGGCGGCACCCGGTGCCGCCACGGCAGCGGTGTGGGTCGCGCCGGGGGCCGATGCGCCGGCCGGCTATCTGGGCGTGTTTGCCGATGATCGCAGCCACACGCTGTGGGCCTGCTCCTTGCCGCAGGCAACGGCTGCCGGTGTGGCCGCCGTGCCGGCGACCTTGCATGCCTATGATCTGAGCAGCGGCGCGGCCAAGGGCCATTACCCGCTGCCCACAGCCGGCGCGGTGTGCAACGACGTTGCCGTGGGCGCCGACGGCGTCATCTACGCGACCGACACCGTTAATCTGCAGGTGCTGCGACTCAAGAAGGGCGGCGCTGCGCTGGAAGTCTGGGCCGAGGGCGAGGCCTTTGGCCCTAAGACAGCGGTGATGGATGGCATCGCCGTGCTGGGGCAGCGCGTCATCGTCAATATGCTGGCGACCAGCAGCCTGTTCAGCGTGCCCATCGAGGCGGGCGGCAAGGCCGGGCCCATCGCAGCCATCGTGCTCGACCGGCCCATAGACCGGCCCGACGGCATGCGTAGCTTCGGCAAGAGCAGCCTGCTGGTGGTCGAAAGCGGCGGGGCGGGCAAACTGTCGCGGGTCAGTCTGCGCGGCAATAAGGGCAGCGTGGTCACCCTGCACGAGGGCTACCCGGATACGCCGGTGGCGGTGGCCGTGGTGGGCAGCACCGCCTATGTGCTCGAATCGCAGTTTGCCGCCATGCGCGGTGATCCGGCGGCCGCCACCAAGCCGTTCAAGGCCACGGCTGTGGCGCTACCTAAGCCCTAGACCCTGCATTTGGGGGATGGGCGGGTAGAAACTACATTTGGCGGTAGGCGCACTGCCGGCCTATCACCGAACTGTCACGTTCCATTCACGGTTGCTTACTTAATCTGCGCAGGTGCCACCCATCCCTCTGGAGCCTGCCAACATGCGCGACGCCTTTCACTCCACGGTTTCCGTCCGCAATACCTTGCGGCACGCGGTTCTGGCGGGCTTGTTCGCCGGCGCGCTGATCGCGCAGGCGCCGCAAGCCGTGGCTGCCCCCAAGCCGCCGGCGTCAGCCAGCACCACATGGAAAGTGACCTTGCCGGCTGCGCCGGGCGGCACCTGGAACGTCACGTTGGCCGTCTACAACGCGCAGGGCACCAAGGTGCGCTCCATCTACACCAACACCCAGCTGGCCGCCGGCAGCTACAGCAGCACCTGGGACGGCAAGGACGATAACGGCGTTGCTCAGGCCGCCGGCACCTACACCTTCCGCCTGTTCCGC
>CAIVTJ010000006.1 GCA_903908825.1 uncultured Pseudomonadota bacterium
CGGCACCTTGAGGCCGGCGGGCGTTGCATTGACGTTACCGGCCAAATAGCCGTTGAGCGCACGCGAGCGGCCGTTGGTGCCGATGGTGTCGACCACCAGCGTGTCGCCTTCCCAGTGGCCGATAGAGTGCCCCTCCCAACTGGGCAGCGTGTCGTCGGCCGGCGGATGACCGCGTCCGTCCATGTAGATGCGGCGCGGCACCGCAACCCACTCGTTCAACAGCACGATCTGGTTGTGACCCTGCAGTATCTGCGTCGGGAAGAATCCACCGACAAAGGCGGCCGGGTTAATGGGCGCGCAGGCGCCAGGTGTGGGCAGCTCAACACCCAACCGCCCATGCTGACGGGACTGCTCGGCGCCCCACTCGGTGAACTCGGGTGCCGGCGCATAGGGCTTGTTGGCCCACTGCGGATCAAAGTTATTGCTGTTGCTGGCGATGCCCAGCCACACGCCGAAGATCTCGGGCTTCTTTGCCGGCGGCGTTGCAGCTTGTGCGACGGGCAGCAGCAGCGTGAAGCCAACAAGCGCTGCAATGAGCGCAGATCGCAGCGGGCGCACAGCTGCTGAATTGATGCCGATCGATGTCGTCATGAGTCTCCCCTAACTGTTAGTTAACAGACTAACAGTTTGCTTATCGCTTTGAGTTGGCTGCGCAGCAGCCCGGGGGTGGACTCTAATGGCACCGATGTTGACGCCCAGTGGCGCAACGCCCCGCTAATTCCCCGGATACTTTTGCCAGATGATCCGGGTCAGCGTTTGGTCCTCAGCGATCTCGCCGATGTCCCAATCCTTGAAGGCATGTAGATCTTCTGCCACTGATGTGATCACCGCGCGCAGTTCCAGCGGATTTAGCCACTGCTCTGGTATGGCCTGCACGCCGTACCGGGTGCCCAGCAGATTGCCGGTGATTGAACCGGTCGAATCGGAATCACCATCATGGTTCACGGCCAGGATTACACCGTGTTCAAAGCTGCGCGCCACCAGTGCGCAGTAGATCGAGATAGCCAGTGCTTCTTCGGCGACCCATCCCTGACCCAGCTGGGCTATTGCCACATCATGCGGCTGATCACTGCTTGCCAAGGCCTCGGCCTGTTCGATTGCGTGCAGTGTTTCTTCGTGGCCGCGCTCATTGCGCAGCAGCGGTTTGCATCTGCCCAACGCATCGGTCAGCGCCATGTTATCGGTCAGCAGCATTATCAGCACCGCCAGCACGCCGGCAGTCAGCGAGCCCGTGGGATGCCCGTGCGTCAGTGCCGCCAACTGAGCACCTAAAGCAAACACGTCTTGGATGGTCTGCCGCTGTTGCAACCGCCAGCAGAACAGCCCTACGGGCGCGACGCGCATTACGCCGCCACAACCTTTGCTGTCGTTACTTGCAGGCGCGCCCGGCGACTTGGTGTTGCGCAACGCGGCCAGACAGGTGTTGCCGGGTGCGCGCCGGCTGTGCAGCTCGGGGTGCGTATACAACCAACCAGGCTCGTCGTTGGTGAACTGTGCGCTGCGTGCGGGCTTCTCTCCCTGCGTCAGCAGCCAGCGCAGATAAGACAGGGCCGTGATGCCTTGATAGGTGCTGCCCCCTCGCACACAGCCGCGCACCCACGCGCGCAACAGTCCTTCGGCTGTGAACAGGGTCATCTGCGTATCGTCAGTGATCCTGCCAAGACTGCCGAAAGCCGGCGCATACCGGGTGATTCCATCAGGGCCGAAATCACGCAGGATCTGCGCCCGCGTCATGAACTCCACAGGTGCGCCCAGCGCGTCGCCCACTGCCCCGCCCAACAGGCAGCCGGTATAGCGGTCTTGAATGGTGGGCCGCTGCTCAGTCTTGCTGTTCAAGTTGATGTCTCTCGCCGTCGCTTGCGCGACCTTGAGAGTCAGGTTACCCAGGCACAGGCTCAGCGGCTGAGCCCGGCACTGAGCGGCAACACTAGTGTGTGAAGAAGCTCAGGGTCTGCAGTTGATAATTCCAAGTCACACCGAAACGATTGAGCAGCGGAAAGCCGATCCTCACCAGTTGCGGGTCCGGCTTGCCGGCCACCTTGGCCGGCTCAACGGACGCGACAATGTCCACCGTCGGTACTGTCAGGGCAACAATGTGCAAGGGCATCGCACGGTAGGTGGTGACCGCCTCAACGTGGCTGAACGGCTGTGCTGCGCCCGCCGTGCGCAGTTCGGAAAGCCAAGCGGCATCGAGCGATATACCTTGATTGCCGCTGTCCAGCATCACCCGTACCGGTGTAACACCGAACAGCGCATCGAACACCGGGAAGGCCGGGTTATCACCTCGGTAATGCACCGAGGCGACTTGCCTGTCACTCGCAAACTCTGGCGGCAGTGAGACCAGCGGCGCACCGGACTTCGCTTGTACCTTGCGGATGACGGCCACCCGCCGGGCATAGTCGAGTGTCAGGGCGGTGTTGGCAAAAAAGTTAGCGCCGATAAAACCCAGAAACGGGCCGATGCCGGTGCCCTGCTCAAAAAAGGCCAGATCGGCCGCATGCACGTCGTGCACCTGGCGCCAGGCATGACCGTGCAGTTGCAGCACCGGCATACGCGCGGACTTGAACACATCGAGCTTCTCGCCAGAACCCGTGTTACCGCTGAGCACGAAGTTGGCATCGGGCAACTGCACGCGCGCCCGGTTCAACAGCAGGCCCCAGGGCGTGCCGGTGTCGAGCATGAACACGCCCTTCACATCGCCCACCTGGCCACGCACCAGCGGGTAGCCCTGGCTGATCTCCAGCGGCCACACAGTCACATCCTGCCCGGGCGAAAACCCGCTCTCCAAGCTCGGGCCAGTTTTGGTTTGGGCAAGCGCAGTCGCAGTGCCAAGTGCAAGCCAAGCGCCCAGCAGCGCCGCGACAATCTTAGTTAGCAGGCGGCGCACCCGGACCCAACGTACGGCCATCGGGCACGATGACCTTTACAAGGCTACCGCCGGATTTGCCGTCGCGCAGCGGATGCAGGGTCAGCGTGACCTTGTCGCCGGGCTTCAAGGTCGAGGGCTTCCAACCATTGCGCAACATCATGCCCGGCGCGCCGGACTCGATGCTCCACTCGGTCTCTGTGCCCTTGTCATCTTTGACCAGGATCTGCAGCCACACGTGTGGATTGGTGAACTGCACTTCTTTGATGACCGCATCGACAGTGACGTCTTTGCCGAGGTCGAACATGGCGAAAGAATGGTGCGCGCTAGCGGCCGCAGCCGACAGAACCAGCGCCGCAGTGATACCCAACTGAGTGATGACTTTCATGTTCAATGTCCTTCGTCCTTGGTGCGCTCGTTGTCGTCGCAGTAATACTCCTGCATGTCCACGTCGGGGCGACGCTCCATGTACACGGTGCTGGAGAACGGCTGCTTATAGGTCTTGGGATCGATGACCTGTTTGGTGACTTCAAGCACCTTGCCTTTATCCACTACACGGAACCGTTCGATCAGGTGCATTTGGTCACTGGCGGGCAGGCGCGGCACCTTGAGGCTAGCGGACGTCGCATTAACGCTGTTAGCAAAATAGCCATTGATAGGCCGCGAGCGACCGTTGGTGCCGATGGTGTCGACCACCAGCGTGTCGCCTTCCCAGTGGCCGATCGAATGACCTTGCCAGGTCGGCAGCATGTCTTCGGCCGGCGGATGGCCACGTCCGTCCATGTAGATGCGGCGCGGCACGGCCACCCATTCGTTCAGCATCACGATCTGGTTGTGGCCCTGCAGGATCTGAGTGGGGAACAAACCACCGACGAAGGCGGACGCATTGACCGGTTGGCAGGCGCCGGGCGTGGGCAGCTCGACGCCGAGGCGCCCTTGCTGCCGGGACTGTTCAGCGCCCCAGGCGGTGAACTCTGGCGCCGGCAAATAGGGCGTGTTGGCCCATCGCGGATCAAAGTTAGTGCTGTTGGTGGCAATGCTCAACCACACGCCGAAGATGTCTGACTTCTTGGCCGGTGCCGTTGCGGCTTGCGCAGCGGGCAGCAGCAGTGAAAGGCCGACCAGTGCTGCGATGAGCGCAGATCGCAGCGGGCGTAGCGCCCCTGAGTGGATGCCGATCGATGTCGCCATGAGTCCCCCGTCAGTTTTTTCACAGACTAGCAGTTTGGCTAGCCCATTTTTAGCGGCTTGATCTTGAGCCGCTGAGCATGGCGACTCAAGAGGTTATCCAAGGACGCTATGTGCCGGGCGCCGGCTGCCTCGGCACACGCCAGATGCAGCGCATCGCCGGCGCGCAAGGTGCTCTGCGCATCTAGCACCAGTTCGGCAGCGCGATGGAACGTAGCGGGTTCTACTGGCAACAGGCGCAAGTCGGCTGCGACCAAACGCTCGAAGTGCGCCCAGGCGCTGCGCGCTTGCGACGCATTGATTGCGGCGGTGCGCTGCTTTAGCCCCAAAGCACTGGCGAACTCAGTAACACACCATGCGGCGGCAACCAGTTCGCGCGTCTCGTGCGCGTACCACGAAGCAGCCGCAGCGCTGTGCGGCTCGTTCAGGAACAGCGGCACCAGCACGCTGGTATCGACATAAACCACTTCAGTACCGCGTTGTGGTGCGCAGCTGGTCGATTACCGACTCGCTCAGCGGCTGCGACTTGCGGGCATTAGCCAATTCGAGCGCAAAGGTGTTGCGATCCCACTGCGCGGGGCGGATGGAAAGGCTGCCATCGATGGTGAGCTGCGCCTCGACTGTAGAGCCCTCGCGCAGCCCCAGGCGGCGGACGATTTCGGACGGGATGCGCAGGGCCAGACTATTGCCCCACTTGGCGACTTGCAGATCCATAATGTATATCCTCTTAGGTATATACATCGTAGCGGCTTGCGGGAGGCCGTCAAGGGCGGGTTTGGGCAGCGCTGATGGCATGCGCCACATCGGCACGGGTTCTTCATCAGGGCCTTCATGAGGCTGCGCTGCGCCTGGAGCAATCGCCTCCCAGTTGCTGGCCCATGTCCTGCAGCCCCCTTCCGCTAAGCCGTGGCTTGCGGGTGTATATCCATCCGGATATAGTTCTGGAATGAAACCCGTCCGGTTCGCTGGCGATTCACTCAAGCGCCTTCGGGAGTTCCCCGACGACTTCAAACCCATGCCGACCATTGGCAAGGGCGTTGAGGAACTGCGAATCTGGGACGAAGCGGGGACGTACCGAGTGATCTACACCGCGCGCCTGAAGGACTGGGTGGTTGTGTTGCACGCGTTCCAGAAGAAAACCCAGACGACGAGCCCGCGGGATGTTGAATTGGCCCGAACCCGATGGCTTGCGTTGTCCAAGGAGCGTTAGATGAAGACCGCCAAGCGCACCAAGCGCAAGAGAACGGCACCTGCGGTGGAGTCCTACAGCAGCGTCTGGGACGCCATCGCCGATACGCCCGAGGAGGCGGCAAACCTGCGCGCTCGTTCGGAGCTCATGCGCCAGATCACAGCCATCATCAAGAAGAGCACTTGGACTCAGACGCAAGCCGCTGAGCGCTGCGGGGTCACCCAG
>CAIVTJ010000007.1 GCA_903908825.1 uncultured Pseudomonadota bacterium
ACGCGCAGGACTGTGCCTGCGGGCTGTGCATCAGGCGTATAGCGCGGACCATAGCTGAGCAAGGCCGCCAGCACCTGCGACTGGGCGGCGGACAACTCGCTGGCCACATCGATGTGATGCATAAACCGCGCGTAGACGCCGGTGACTGCAGGCTGCAGCTGTTGCAGGCGCGCCAGCAGGCCCGCCAAACGGAAGTCCGACAGGGCCGGGCCACCGGCCCAGCTCAAACAAGGCAAGGCGCTCAAGACTGCGGCCCCGCATCACCCTTGGGAGGTGCGACAAAAGAGCTTGGAAAGGGCATCACATTGCCCTCGTAGGCGGTGATCTTACTGGCCCCACGCTGGCTGACTTCGTCGATACGCAAAACCGAGTGCAGCGGCAGAAAGCTGCGCTTGACCCCTTCAAACTCGGTTTTGATGCGCTCTTCGGCCGGGTCCAGCAGCACCCCGCCCCGCTCCCCGAACACCAATTCGTCGATTTCGATGAACCCCAACAGCGACCCGTGGGCGACTTTACGGGCATAAACCTCGTAAACCTTGCCCTGGTTCACGAACAGTATTTTGTAAATATGTTGGGATGACATGCAGAACCGGGCTGGCCTTAGAGGGTCGGGCCGACATTATAGTCCTAGCAGCGTGAGGGATGAGCCGGTCATGGCCTTGTCATTGCAGATCATCAGCGCACAGCGGGAAACGCTGGGCGCAGGCGCCACCATCCGGTTTGAAGACCAGGGCGGCACCATCGGCCGGGGCGCCGATAACGACTGGGCCCTGCCCGACGGACAGCGGCAGCTGTCCAGCCAACATGCCCGCGTACATTGCCGCGACGGACGCTACTTTCTGGAAGACACCAGCACCAATGGCGTGTATGCGGAACACGGCAGCAAACCCATAGATCGCAGCAGCCTGTATGCGCTGCGTGACGGCGAAGTGCTGCGTATGGGTGACTATCATGTGCGCGTACGCATAGACGAAGTCAGCCTGCATCAGGCTCAGTCCATCAGCCATTGGATGTCTGAACAGGACGAACTGGCGGCCACCGGCACACTGCCCGTCGTAAACGGCACTTTGCTGCATTTTTCAGACGCCGAAGACATCGCGCCCTCGTTGCTGCTCGATGACCTGCTGGCCTGCCAGCAACAGGCCATGGAAGAAGCCTTACTCAACCTGCCCCAAATACCGGCCGAACAGGCGCAGTCGTTGCAGTTCGAACATCACCAAATACCACAGCCGATCGACAACCGCTTGAGCACGAACGCCGAGCGTCATGGCGCCCTGCAAGCTTTTTGCCGCGGCGCGGGAATCGACGCGCGGCAACTGCCGCCGGATGCGGAAGGACGACTGCTCGTGGTGGCCGGCCAACTGCTGCGGGAAGTCATCATGGGCGTACAAGAGCTGCGCCGCCTGCAGGACCCTGCTGCGGTCCATGCAGCGCCGGAAGACATCCTGGCCATCCAGACTATGGCCACGACTGACTATCTGCAGGACCTGCTGCTACGCCACGCCACTCGCGAGCACGATGCCGTGCAACGCCTGCGCGAGGTCTTCAGCAGCCTCTATCAGCAACAGCACGCAACGCCGCCGGACCGCGCACCGCTGTAAGGCAGCCGCACCGGGACAGCGCCCTAATCTGGTGCGGCCCCCAACTGTTGCGCCGCTGAAGGGCCCTTAGCAGCCCTGCAGCGCTGGTATAGCGCTTGCACTGTAACTGCACAAGTCAGTTACTTGTTGCTCCACGAATGCTCAAATCTGTTCCCGTAGGCCCTCTGTTGTGGGACTACGCCCTGCCGGGCGGCAGCCATTGGTCAGGCATCTTGCGCCGGGGTGTCACGCTGCGGCTGACCGCTGGCGGCACCGATGCCAACGTCGCCGCGCTGTTTTACAGCCGCGAACAGCCCTTAGAACGCTACAACATGGCCGACACGCTCAAGGCCCAGCACACCGCGATGCTGACCACCGGCTGTGTGGGCTATAGCGACATGGGCCGGGTGCTGTTCGGCATTACCGCCGACAGTTGCGGCTGGCACGACCCTTTGTGCGGCTTGAGCAGTCCGCAGCTGATTGCCGAACGCTATGGCGCAACGAGTTTTCAGCAGCAGCGCAATGCGCGTTACGTCAGCGGCCGCGAGGCCCTGCTGGTTGAACTGGGCAAACACGGCCTTACCGAGCGCGATCTGGTGGCCAACATCAATTTCTTCAGCAAGGTGACGGCCGATGAACACGGCCGTTTAGCGCTGCACACTGGCCATAGCACAACAGGCGATCACGTCGACCTGCGCTTTGAGATGGACACCATCGTGCTGCTGCATGCCGGCCCGCATCCGCTGGCCGCAGGTGGCGCGTATGCACCGCCGGGCATCACGCTGCAGGCCTTTCGATCCTTGCCGGCCACTGCGGACGACCCCTGCCGCACCCGCTGCCCGGAAAACACCCGCGGCTATCTCAACACCGACATGCAGTACAGCTCATGAGTGAACCCGGGACCTGCGTTATCGATGTTGTCATCGCTGCCGGCGAACCGTGGATGGGCGTGGTGCAACGCGGTCAGATGCTGCGCATTGTCGACCTGGAAGGCAACCAAGCCGTCGACACGCTCTTTTACAACGCCGCTGACACGGCCGAGCACTACAGCGCGCAAGACACCTTGCAAGCCCAACAGGCCATCTACCTGACCACCGGCACGACGCTGCTTTCTAATCGCAGTCAGCCCATGCTGCGCATCGTTGAAGACACTTGCGGTCGCCATGACACGCTGGGCGGCGCGTGCTCGGCCGAGAGCAACACTGTGCGTTATGCACTCGACAAGCGGCACATGCACAGCTGCCGCGATAGCTTCTTGCTGGCCTTGGCGCAGCACGATGCGTCTTTGAGCAAACGCGACCTGCCCAGCAACATCAACTTCTTTATGAACGTGCCGGTCACACCGGAAGGTCAGCTCGAGTTTGCCGATGGCATCTCTGCGGCAGGCCGTCATGTGCAACTGCTCGCGCTGATGGACGTGCGGGTGCTGATCTCCAACTGTCCGCAACTGAATAACCCTTGCAACGCCTACAACCCGACACCGGTGCGGGTCATGACTTGGAACGCGGCGTGACCTCACGCCGGCCGGCGGGACGACCCGTCGTGCACTTCATCCACTGCCGGGACGACCTGGCGCAGACCGACAGGACTGCGCGATGTTTACAAAAGTACTGATTGC
>CAIVTJ010000008.1 GCA_903908825.1 uncultured Pseudomonadota bacterium
AACTGCGGTCCGACCGGCGGTTGCACGAATACGCAGGCTTATCCGGTCAGCCCCGAGTTGGCAAAGCTGCTGGATGCCCGGGCTAACCCGAATGCCACCTACAACTTAAGCTATAGCCTGGACTTCCCGTACTACGGCTTTGGTTTGCCGCGTTCTATCGATACGACGCAGCGCACCGATCAATTCCAGATCGGGCTGCGGGGCAAGCTGGACTGGCTGGACTCCACCTGGGACGTCACGGCCACGCACGGCAGCAGCACGCTGGGCATTCTCAAGCAAGGCTATGCCTCTTTGTCGCAGGTGCGGGCGATCATCCAGTCGCCTAACTACGGCAAGGGCTTCTTTGCCCAGGCCAACTCGGGTCCTCCGGGTAACGCCTTTGCCGGTGGTGTGGCAACGTGTACATCGGGCGTACCGGTGTTCTCTTCGCATGCGGCCATATCGCAAGACTGCGTCAACGCCATGATCGTCGAACTGCAAGACCAGTCGCGCATGGTTCAGGACGATGTCATTGCCAACTTCCAAGGTCGTTTAGTCAATCTGCCTGCCGGCGAAGCCCGGTTCTCGGTCGGTACCGAATACCGCAAGAACGATTACCGCTATGTGTTCGATCACCTGAACACTCAGACCTCGTTCCTGGACTTGGGTATCGGCACCTTCCCGGCCAACAGCACACGCGGTGTCACCTCTGTGCAGGAGTACTACGGTGAGTTGCTGCTGCCGGTGATCAAGGGCGTGCCGTTCATCGAGCATTTGAACCTGGAACTGGGTTATCGCATCTCGGACTATCGCTATCAGGGCAACATCGCCACCTACAAAATGTTGGGCGATTGGGCTGTCACCAGTGCTTTGCGTTTCCGGGGCGGTTATCAGAAGGCGACGCGTGCGCCGAACATCGCCGAGATGTTCCAAGCCGAGTCGCAGACTTGGGGTACCGGCGTTCCAGGAGATCCGTGTGGCTTGTTAACGCTGGCGTCGTATGGCGCGAACCCTGCTGTCAATGCCGCTAACGCGGCATCGGTAAAGACTTTGTGCGGCAAGATTATGGGTCAGGGCGGGGCGGCGAACTTCTATGGGCCTGGCGCTGTGCAGCCCAGTGGCAGCAGCGCCCGGTACTTCGTCAATGTCGTCGGCAATCCCACGGTGAAGCCGGAAGATTCCACAACGCTTACGGCCGGCATGGTGTTTCAGCCGCGCTGGGAAAATCCGCTGTTGGCGGGTTTTAGCAGCACCATCGATTGGTACGACATCAAGATCAAAGGCATGATCGCTCCGGAGTCGGGCCAAGCGGTGTATCAGTCCTGCCTGAGCCCGGCCAGCAATCCGACCTTTGACGTCAACAACGAAGCCTGCAAGCGCATCCTGCGCAATCCCGATACGGGTGGCATGACGGCTGCCTATGCGACCTATCTGAACACCGGTAATTCGGAGCTCAGTGGCGTTGACGTGGCGCTGGACTGGAAGGTATTCGTCGAAGACCTGGGTCTGAAATCGATACCGGGCAAGTTCGGCATCAATGTGCTGGTCAGCAAGTTGATCAAGCTGGAAACCCAGGAGTCGGAGAAAGCGCCGGTCATCGACTGGGTGGGCAGTCTCGGCCCGTCGCCGGGCACGTCGCTGAATGCAGGTGCTTTCAGCTATCGCATGTTCACGACGTTTAACTATGGCAACGAGTGGTTTACGTCTGCGCTGCGCTGGAGGCATCTGCCCAGTGCAGTCTCAGAGGCGCAAGCCACTGCGACTACCCAGCTGTCTGTGTTGGGTGCCCAGACTTCTTATGATGTGCTGGACTTGTCGTTTGCTTATAACTTGAACAAGACGACGCAGCTGCGCGCCGGCATCGATAACCTGCTGGATACGCCGCCGATCATCACCGGTGCCCGTTCTGCTGCAGATCCGCAGCCGACGACCGGTCAAGGCGTCACCAACCCGGGCTTCTACGACACGCTCGGACGGCAGCTCTATGTGGGGGTGAAGGCCAAGTTCTAAACGGCCTGACGGTCTGTTGAAACAGGGGCGGCAGGTGGATGCCTGCCGCTCCTTCTTGCCCCGACTCAGTCTTCGGTGAGGAAGCTGCGCAGCTGTTCGCTGCGGCTGGGGTGACGCAGCTTGCGCAGCGCCTTGGCTTCGATCTGGCGGATGCGCTCGCGCGTGACATCGAACTGCTTGCCGACCTCTTCGAGGGTGTGGTCGGTGTTCATGTCGATGCCGAAACGCATGCGCAGCACCTTGGCCTCACGCGGGGTCAGTTGCGACAACACGCTGTGCGTGGTCTCGCGCAGTGACTCGGTGGTGGCCTGCTCGATGGGCGATGCGATAGACGTGTCTTCGATGAAGTCGCCCAGGTGCGAGTCTTCGTCGTCGCCGATCGGAGTCTCCATCGAGATGGGCTCCTTGGCGATCTTGAGGACTTTGCGCACCTTGTCTTCCGGCATTTCCATGCGCACGGCCAGCTCTTCGGGCGTCGGCTCACGACCCATCTCTTGCAGCATCTGCCGCGAAATGCGGTTGAGCTTGTTGATGGTCTCGATCATGTGCACCGGGATACGGATGGTGCGCGCCTGATCGGCGATGGAACGCGTGATGGCCTGACGGATCCACCACGTGGCATAGGTCGAGAACTTGTAGCCGCGACGGTATTCGAACTTGTCGACCGCCTTCATCAGGCCGATGTTGCCTTCCTGGATGAGGTCCAGGAACTGCAGACCGCGGTTGGTGTACTTCTTGGCGATAGAGATGACCAGGCGCAGGTTGGCCTCGACCATCTCTTTCTTGGCGCGACGGGCCTTGGCCTCGCCGATGGACACATCGCGGTTGATCTCTTTGATGTCGTTGATCGACAGGTGCTGATGCAGCTCGAGGTCTGCCAGCTTGCGCTGACGGCGCTCGATCTCATCCTTGAAACGCGCCAAGCCTGCGGCGTATTTCTTGCCGCCCTGCAGATGCTTTTCGAGCCACTGCAGGTTGGTTTCGTTCTTGGGGAAAGTGGCGACGAAGTCTTTACGCGGCATGGCGGCATCGCGCACGGCGATGACCATGATCTCTTTTTCGTACTGCCGCACTTCGCTGATCTGCGCGCGCAGCTTGTTGATCAACCCCTCGAACATGCGCGGCGCGAGCTTGAGCTCCATGAACTCATCGGACAGCTTGCTGCGCAGCTTGAGCGTCTTGGCATCTTTGGCGCCCAGCTTGGTGATGGAGGCCAGCACCTGTGCATGCAGCTTGGTGACGATGGCAAAGCGGCGCGCGGCCTCTTCCAGATCGGGGCCGGTGTCTACGGCTTCTTCGTCGTCGCCACCCTCGGTGGCTTCTTCGTCATCTTCGTTCTCGGGCGCAGCGACCACTTCGAGCTTGGTCGGGTTCTGCGGCTGGGCGATGACGTCGGGCGCATTGGGGTCGATGAAACCCACGATGACATCGACGATGCGGCCCTTGCCGGCGATGAAGTCGTCATAGGTGTTGATGACGTGCGCGATGGTGGCCGGGTAGTTGGACAGCGCCTTCTTGACCGCGAACAAACCGTCTTCGATGCGCTTGGCGATGCTGATCTCGCCTTCGCGGGTCAGCAGTTCGACAGTGCCCATCTCGCGCATGTACATGCGCACCGGGTCGGTGGTGCGGCCCAACTCGGCATCGAGTGCGGCCAGTGCCTGCGCAGCCTCTTCGATGGCCTCTTCGTCGGCCGGAGCCGACGCATCGGTGGCCAGCAGCGGCTCGTTGTCCGGTGCACGCTCGTGCACCGGGATGCCCATTTCGTTGAGCACGTTGACGATGTCTTCGATCTGTTCGGGATCGACGATCTCGGATGGCAGGTGATCGTTAACCTGCGAATAGGTCAGGTAGTTCTGTTCCTTGCCCAGCGCGATCAGCAGCTTGAGCTGCGACTGGCGCTCTTCGGGCATGGCAGCCGGACGACGTTCGATGTTGCTGAAGCGACGCGGATCGTTGGCGGCAGCCTCGGCGGCGGCGGCCTTGCTGGCCTTGGCAGCGGCCTTGTCTATGACTTCGGCGGGCGCTTTGGTTTGAATCTTGACCTCGGGCTGGACGGCAGGTTTGGCAGCAGCCTTGACGGCCGGCTCGGCTTTGGCCGGTGCGGGCGCCTTGGTCTTGGCGACCGGCGCAGCTTTGGCGGCCGGCTGGGCTGCAGGCTTGGTAACGGGTTTGGCGGCCGGCTTGGCGGCCGGCGCGGCCTTGACTACGGTCTTGGCGACTGGCTTAGCGACCGGCTTCTTGGCAGCCGGCGCGGCCTTGACTGCGGCCTTGACTGCGGCCTTGACCACAGGCTTGGCGGCCGTCTTTGCAGCAGGCTTGGCGGCGGGCTTGGCAGCCGGTTTGGCGCTGGCCTTGGTCACCGGCTTAGGCGCAGGTTTAGCGGCTGGCTTAGGAGCGGGCTTGGCGGCCGTTTTGACCGTTGCAGCGGGTTTTTTGCCGGCCGGGGCGGCTTTGCCTGCCGCGCTTTTGGCGGGGGCGGCAGACTTGCCAGCGGGTTTGGCGGCAGACTTGGGCGCGGACTTGGGGGCTGTCTTGCGGGTCATTTTGGCTTCCGGGACGTAAGGATCCGTCAGGGACGGCAGTCGTTCGGGCGAACCCGCGATAGTAGTCGAAAAGCCCTTGGGGCGCTACCGGATCGGCGGTTTGCCTGCCACGTTAGACCCCCGCAAGACCGCCGTCGTGCCAAATCGTTCCCGGATCTGGTCCAAGGTCGCATCCAGCCGGCCGTCGGCCACCAGCGCGGGGCTGGCGAACAGGTCTGCTTGTTGCGGCGCCTCCAGCGCGCCGGCGCCCACGCCCAGCAGCCGCAGCCGCGCGCCCGGGTGCTGCGCCAGCCACTGCAAGAGCAGCTTGCGGGCTGCAGCGGCCAGGGTGCGGCTGTCATGCGTCGGCGGGGTCAGTGTGGTCTGGCGGGTGTGGGTGGTGAAATCGCCCTGGCGGATCTTGATCTGCACCGTCGCGGCCAGCGCACCGCGGGCACGCACACGCGCGGCGGTCTTGTCGGCCAGCCGCAGGATGATCGCGCGCAGTGTGGTCACATCGCTGATATCGCGCGCGAAGGTCTGTTCGGCGCTCAGCGATTTGCCGTCGCGCTCGGCGATGACCGGCCGCTCGTCGATGCCCGCTGCCCGCTCGCGCACGCGCGCGCTGTGCCGGCCGAACAGCGGCCACAGCTGCGCGTCGCTGGCGCGGCGCAGTTCGCCCAGCGTGCCGATGCCGGCGGCCAGCAGTTCATCGCCTTTCTTGCGGCCCAGGCCCGGCAGACGCTTGACCGGCAGCGGGTCCAGCACCGCGTTCACCCGCTCGGTCGTGACCACGGTCAGGCCGTCGGGCTTGTCCAGGTCCGAGGCGATCTTGGCCACCAGCTTGTTGGCCGCCACGCCTATCGACACAGTTAGCCCGGTCTCGGCCAGCACTTGCCGCTTGATGGCGATGGCGATGCTCAGGGCATCGCCGTGCAGCGCGCGGCTGCCGGTGACATCCAGATAGGCTTCATCGAGTGACAGGCCTTCGATCAGCGGCGTGTAGCGCGCGAACACCGCGAACACCTGCCGCGACACCTGTTGATAGCGGGCAAAGCGCGGCGCGACACAGATGGCCTGCGGACACAGCTGCAGCGCCCGGCGTACCGGCATGGCCGATCTCACGCCAAAGCGGCGCACTTCATAGCTGGCGGCAGCCACCACGCCGCGCCCGCCGCGGCCGCCGACGATCAGCGGCAGGCCGCGCAGTTCAGGTTGATCGTGCTGCTCGACCGAGGCGAAGAACGCATCCATGTCGGCATGCAGGATGGCGCGCATGGGCTCAGCCGCTGCGCGGGCGGGCGGTCATCAGCGCGGTCAGTTCGCGCTTTTCCTCGTCGCTGAGATCGCTGCCGCGCGACTTTTCGAGCAGCGCATCGAGCCGTTGCGCCGCCACGTCGGCCAGCAGCTTGTCGATGGCGTTGTGCAGCTCATCGCCGGCGGCCGTTTCGTGCGGCGTGATCATCTCGGCGCCGGCCAATCGTGACAGCCGCTCGCCCAGCGGCTGATCGCGCCAGCGCTCCAGCACCTGCGCGGTGCTGGCGGCCGGGTTCGCCGCCAGGTCATCGAGCACCTGCCGCAGTTCGGGCACGCCGGGGATGTCCAGCCCGCCCAGCTGCTGGCGCTGCGCGGCACTGACGCGCGTGACGATGGCCGGGAAGTGCAGCAGGTTTTGCATGGCCTGACGCACCAGCCCGCCGCGGCCGATGCTCAAGCCCTGGCGCTGCGCCGGCCGGCGCTCGGGCTGATTGGCCGGGTCGGTTTGCGCCACGGCCAGCGGCCCGGTGATCTGCAGAAAGCGCTGCGCCGTGACGCCGATGGTGCCGGCCAGCCGGTCCAGCAGCAGCTCGCGATAAGGGCCTTCGGGCAGCCGTTCGAGCAGCGGTTTGGCCTGCGCGACCAGCTGCGCCTTGCCGTCGGCATGGCTGATATCGATCTCGGCACACAGGTGGCTGACCAGATATTCGGACAGCGGCAGCGCGCCGGCATAGCGCGCCTCGAAGGCCGCCGCGCCCTCTTTGCCGACCAGGGTGTCGGGGTCCTCGCCATCGGGCAGAAACAAAAACCGCAGCTGACGGCCCGCCTGCGCCTCGGGCAGCGCATTGCCCAGCGCCCGCCAGGCGGCAGCGCGCCCGGCCTTATCGCCGTCAAAACAAAAGATGATTTCGCTGGCGACGCGGAAAGCGCGTTTGAGGTGTTCCGGGGTGGTGGCCGTGCCCAGCGTCGCCACCGCATAGGGGATGCCCGACTGGTGCAGCCGCACCACGTCCATATAGCCCTCGACCACCAGCAGCCGCGAAATGGCGGCGCGGCTCTGGCGCACTTCGTACAGCCCGTAGAGTTCGCGGCCTTTGTGAAACAGGCTGGTCTCGGGGGAGTTGAGGTATTTGGGTTCGCCCTGGTCGATGATGCGGCCGCCGAAGGCCAGCACCCGGCCGCGCGCATCGCGGATCGGAAACATCAGCCGGTCGCGGAAGCGGTCATACCAACCCTCACCGGGACGCTGCGGCTCGTCGGCGCTGCGTTCACGCTCGATGATCAAGCCGGCCTCAGACAAACGCCGGCGGCCGTCATCCGTGCCACCGAAACGGCGCAGCAGTTCGTTCCAGGAGGCCGGCGCATAGCCGATGCCAAAGCGTTGCAGCGAGCCTTCGTCCAGGCCGCGCCGCGCGGCATAGGCGCGGGCTTTGTCGTTGCGCGCCAGCTGCTCGCGAAACCACGCGGCCACTTCGGTTAACAGGCTGTAGAGGTCTTCACCGGCCGCGCGTGGCACAGGGCTGCTGCCCGGCGAGGGTGCTTCACGCGGCACGTCGAGTCCCATGCGCGAGGCCAGCTCTTCGACCGCCTCGGGGAAGGGCAGCCGGTCGTAGTTCATCAGGAAGCCCAGCGCGGTACCATGCGCACCACAACCAAAGCAGTGATAAAACTGTTTGGCGGGACTGACCCAGAACGAAGGGGTTTTCTCGTCATGAAAAGGGCAGCAGGCGCGATACTCGCGGCCGGCTTTTTTCAGCGGAACGCGCGCGCTGATCAGCTCGACAATGTCGGCGCGGGCGATCAGGTCGTCTATGAAGTACTGGGGGATGCGCCCGGACATGGCCAAAGTCTAACTGACGCGGGGGAGTGCCGGATGCTTGCACCAATAGAGTCTGCCTGCGCCAAGGTCACGCGCCGTCTGGTGCCGTTTCTGATGCTGCTGTACATCGTCGCCTGGTTCGACCGCATCAACGTCGGCTTCGCCGCGCTGCAGATGAACCGCGATCTGGGTTTCAGCGCCTCGGTGTTCGGCTTCGGCGCCGGGGTGTTTTTCATCGGCTATGCGCTGTTCGAAGTGCCCAGCAATCTGTTGCTGGCGCGGGTCGGTGCACGCCGCTGGATCGCCCGCATCATGGTCAGTTGGGGCTTGGTGTCGGTGGCGATGATGTTCGTGCGCGGCCCGCTGAGCTTTTATGCGCTGCGTTTTGTGCTGGGCGTGGCCGAAGCCGGCTTTCTGCCGGGCGTCATCTATTACCTGGCGCAGTGGTTTCCGCGTGCCCAACGCGCCCGCGCCATCTCCTGGTTCATGATCGGCATCCCGTTATCGACGGTGCTGGGCGCGCCGCTGGCCGGCCTGCTGCTGCAGCTCAACGGTTGGCATGGTCTGGCGGGCTGGCAATGGCTGTATCTGATCGAGGGTCTGCCGGCGGTGCTGCTGGGCTTTGTCGTCTGGTACCGCTTACCTGACACGCCGCTGCAGGCCCGCTGGCTGAGCAACCGCGAACAGACAGCCTTGATGTCGGCCATCGCAGCCGAAAACGACGGCGTGGCCGCGCGTCACGTACTGTCGGTGCGGCAGGTGCTGTTGCACCCGACCGTGTGGCTGCTGGGTTTTGTGCTGTTCGCCTGCCAGTGCGGCAGCTATGGCCTGACGCTGTGGATACCGCAGATCGTCAAAGGGCTCTCGGGTCAGAGCGACCTGGTGGTCGGCCTGTTGTCGGCGCTGCCCTACATTGCAGCGGCCATCGGCATGGTGGTGCTGGGCATCAGTTCAGACCGCAGTGGCGAGCGCATCTGGCATGTGGCGCTGCCCAGCCTGCTGGGCGCTGCCGGCTTTGCGGCCAGCGCATTTTTGCAGTCGCCGCTACCGGCGCTGCTGGCGCTGACCGTGGCCGCAGTGGGCGATCTGGGCAGTCGCGGGCCGTTCTGGGCCTTGCCGCCGCGGTTTTTGACCGGCAGTGCGCTGGCGGCCGGCATAGCCCTGATCAACACCATGGGTGCGGTCGGCGGCTTTGTGGGGCCCTATGCCGTGGGTCTGGTCAAAGACGCCACCGGCAGCTTTACCGGCGGACTGCTGCTGCTGTCGGGTTTGCTGGTGGTCAGCGCGATGGCGACCTTGGCGCTGCGGCGCTCGGCCGTTCTGGCCGGCGGCGGCTAGCGCCGGGAGCCTTAACGCCGGTTGCGGCGGATGAAGCCCAGAATGATGACTACCACGCTGACCAGCAGCAGGGCCAGTAACAGACCACGGCCCGGCATCAGCCTGACAACCGCGCCTTGATCAAAGCGCCGACGGCAGCCATGTCGGCCTTGCCGGCGGCTGCGGTCTTGACCTCGGCCATGACCTTGCCCATGTCTTTAATGCTGGTGGCGCCGGTGCTGGCCACGGCCGCATCGATGAGCACTGCCAGTTCGGCCGCCGACAGCGGCTCGGGCAGATAGACCTGAAGCAAAGCCATTTCGGCTGTTTCTTTGGCGACCAGGTCGGCTCGACCGCCGGCCTCGAACTGCACGATGGACTCTTTGCGCTGCTTGACCATCTTTTCGATGGCCGAAAGCACTTGCGAGTCGTCGAGCACGATGCGCTCGTCGACTTCACGTTGCTTGATGGCAGAGAGAATCAGCCGGATGGTGGCCAGACGCTCTTTCTCACCAGAGCGCATGGCGGACTTCATGTCCTCCTGGATGCGCTCTTTAAGGGCCATGGCCCTTAAACCTTGGCCGGGCGGGCCGGGCGCGGCGATGAGCGCTTGAGGTGACGCTTGACGGCCGCAGCCTTCTTGCGCTTGCGCTCTTGCGTGGGCTTTTCGTAGAACTCGCGGCGGCGCAGTTCGGAAAGCACGCCGGCCTTTTCACAGGCGCGCTTGAAGCGTCGCAGGGCGACGTCAAAATATTCGTTCTCGCGAACACGGACGCTCGGCATCGAAACCTCAGGCTTACAGCTAGCAAGGTTAAAATCGGGGAGGCGAGTCTAAGTGCGCCGCGACAAAAAGGCAAAGCCAATGCAAGCGGCTGCGGCAGAATGCCCACCCATGCGCATCCTGGCCATCGAATCTTCCTGCGACGAAAGCGCCGTGGCCGTGCTGGACGCGCAGCAGGGGCTGTTGTCACACACGCTGTTCAGCCAGATCGAACTGCATCGCGTGTATGGCGGAGTGGTGCCCGAACTGGCCTCGCGCGACCACGTGCGGCGGCTGCTGCCGCTGCTGCGGCAGGCGCTACACGAGGCCGATACCGACGCGGCGCAGCTGTCGGGTGTGGCCTATACCGCAGGGCCCGGGCTGGTGGGTGCGTTGCTGGTCGGCGCGGCCGTGGCGCAAAGCTATGCCTTTGCCCAAGGGCTGCCGACGGTGGCCGTGCATCACCTCGAGGGGCATCTGCTGGCGCCCTTGCTCGAAGACGACCCGCCGCCGTTTCCGCACCTGGCGCTGCTGGTGTCCGGCGGCCACACCATGCTGATCCGGGTGAACGGCCTGGGGGACTACCAGCTGCTGGGCGAGACCCGCGATGACGCCGCCGGCGAGGCCTTTGATAAAACCGCCAAGCTTTTGGGATTGCCTTATCCGGGCGGGCCGGAGCTGGCTCGGCTGGCGGTGCACGGGCGCAGCGGTGTGTTCGACTTCCCTCGCCCCATGCTCGACCGGCCGGGGCTGGAGTTCAGCTTTTCGGGGCTTAAAACCGCGGTGGCGTTGGCCGCGCGGGCGCAGCCGCTGGATGAGGTGCGCCGCGCCGACATCGCGCGCGGTGTGCAGGACGCCATCGTCGAGACGCTGCTGCGCAAGACCGCCAGGGCCATAGAGCACACCGGCCTGGCACACGTGGTGGTGTCGGGTGGCGTCGGCGCCAACCTGGCGCTGCGCGAGGGCCTGGCCGCGCTGCTGCGCGCGCGCGGCGGACGCATTTATCACCCGCGCATCGCGTTCTGCACCGATAATGCGGCGATGATCGCGGTGGCCGGCTTGCTGCGCTTGCAGCGCGGCGAAGGCAGCCACGATCTGACCATCCGCGCGCGGGCGCAGTGGCCCTTGGCCGAATTGTCAGCCAACAATGTGCCTGCGGCGCCAGTGCCGTGGTCGTTTTCATCGTTCAAAGAGCAAGCATGAATCAGCCTACTGACCGGATCTTCCTGCGCGGCCTGGCCATCCAGACCACCATCGGCTTCATCGACTGGGAACGCCACGTCAAACAGACCGTGGTCATCGACCTGGAGATTCCTGTCGATTGCGAACTGGCGGCGCGCAACGATGACGTGGTCGATACGGTCAACTACAAGAGCATGGCCAAGCGCACCATCGCGTTTGTCGAAGCCGCAGAGTTCAAGCTGGTCGAGACGCTGGCGCACCGGCTGGCCATGCTGTTGCTGGCCGAGTTCGATGTCGCGTGGGTCAAGCTCACCGTCAACAAGCCCGGCGCCATCCGCGGTTCGCGTGATGTCGGCATCACCCTCGAACGCCATCGCAGCAACGGGCCGGCCGCCTGATGATGTCACTGGCCTATGTCTCGGGTGGCAGTAATGTCGAGCCCGAGACTAATCTGCGGTTGGCAGCGCGCGAGCTCACGCGCGGTTTTCCCGGTGCGCGCTATTCACACTGCTATCGCAATGCGGCGGTGGGCTTTAGCGGCGCCGAGTTCATCAATTTTGTGGTCGAGTTGCCGGTCACCGGTGGCTTGCCGGCGTTGATCCACGAGTTGGAGCGCATCGAGGCTTTGTGCGGCCGGCCGCCGGATGCGCCGCGGTTTGCGCCGCGCAGCATGGACCTGGACGTGCTGTTGTATGGCGATGCGGTGGGCGAGTTTGACGGCGTGGTGTTGCCGCGCCCCAGCCTGCTGGAGTGGGGTTTTATGCTGGGGCCGCTGGCCGAGTTGGTGCCGCAGCGATTGCACCCTTTGCGCCAGTGCACCATGGCGCAGCTGTGGGCCGAGTTTGATCAGGTCGCCAATCCGCTGACGCGGGTCGAACTGGACCTCGCGACGGCGTGAGCGGTTCAGGCCTTGACGCTGCGGCCGCCGTCCACAGCCAGCACCTGGCCGGTGACGTAGGGCGCATGCGCGGCAAAAAACAGCGCCGCTTGGGCGATGTCTTCGGGCGTGCCGCGCCGCCCCAGCAGCGTGCGATTGACGATATCGGCCTGGCGCTCGTCCGACAGCCCGGTTTCGGGGAACAGCACCGGGCCCGGCGCGATGGCATTGACACGCACCTGCGGTGCCAGCTCGCGCGCCAGCGACAGCGTCAGCGAGATCAGTCCGGCTTTGGCGGCGCTGTACACCGGGTAGTTTTTCAGCGGCCGCAGCCCGTGGATGTCGGCGATGTTCAGAATAAGCCCTTGGCTGGCGCGCAGCGCCGGGGCGGCCGCCTGTGCCAGAAACAGCGGCGCCTTCAGGTTGGTGCCCAGCAGGTCGTCCCACTGGCTGGTGGTGATCTGCCCCACCGGCGTCTCGTAAAAGCTCGAGGCGTTGTTGATCAGCACATCCAGGCGGCCGAAGGCGGCCAGCGTAGCCTGCACCAGGCCGGGCAGCTGCGCTACATCGAGCAGGTCGGCCTGCAGCACGATGACCGAGCCGGCGCGCTGCGCGTTGAGTTCTGCGGCCAGTACAGTCGCCTCGCTGCCCGAGTTGCGATGATGGATGGCAATCCGGGCGCCGGCCGCGTGCAGCGCGCGCACGATGCTGGCGCCGACACGGCGCGCGCCGCCGGTGATCAGCACGGCGTGGTCTGGCAAGGCGGGGTTCATGGCACAAGCTTATGACGGATAGCCCGAGGCTGCACGAGTCCGCGCAGCAGGCGCGGGTGCTGGCGCATGTGCAGGCGCAGATCGCCGCGCACGGCGGTTTTCTGCCCTTCGATCGCTATATGCACGAGGTGCTGTATGCGCCCAGCTTGGGCTATTACAGCGCCGGCGCGCACAAGTTGGGCGCGGGCGGGGACTTCACCACCGCGCCGGAGATCTCGCCGCTGTTCGGCGCCTGCGTGGCGGCGCAGTGCCTGCCGCTGCTGCAAGAGCTGCCCGGTGCCGAGATCATCGAACTGGGTGCGGGGACGGGCCGGCTGGCTTTTGATGTGCTGCACGAGCTGGCGCGGCAGGGGGTGCTGCCGGCGCGCTACGGAATATTAGAGGTGAGCCCCGACTTGCGTGCGCGGCAGCAGGCTTTGCTGGCCACGCTGCCGCCTGAACTGGCGCAGCGTGTGCACTGGCTGGATGCGCCCCCCGTGGCGCCGTGGCGCGGTGTGCTGCTGGCCAACGAAGTGCTCGACGCGCTGGCCTGCGAGCTGTTCACGCTGAGCGCTGACGGCCCGCAGCAACGTGGCGTGACGCTAGATGCTCAAGGCGGCTTGGCGTGGGCCGCGCGGCCTGCACCGGCGCCTTTGGCCGCGGCCGTGCAACAGCTGCAAGCGACGCTGCCTGAACCGCTGGAGGCCGGCTACCAGTCCGAGGTGTGCACGCTGCTGGCGCCCTGGCTGGCCGCCGTGACCGGCACCTTGCAGCAGGGCGTGGCGCTGTTCTTTGACTATGGCCTGCCGCGCGCCCAGTACTACCACCCGACGCGCCACGGCGGCACGCTGCGCTGCCATCGCCAGCAGCGGGCGCACGACGATCCGCTGTTGTGGCCGGGCTTGCAGGACATCACCGCATGGGTCGATTTCACCCGCGTGGCCGAGGCCGCCGATGACTGTGGCCTTGCGGTGGCCGGCTACACCACCCAGGCGGCGTTTTTGCTGGGCACGGGCATCGAGGCGCAAATCGCCGCCGCCCCCGATGATCTGGCGCGGGCGCGCAGCGTCAGTCAGGCGCGTGAACTGCTGATGCCCGAAGCGATGGGCGAGGCCTTCAAGGCCATCGCACTGAGCCGCGAGTGGGATGCGCCCTTGGCCGGCTTTAGCCTGCGGGATCTACGCGAGCGGCTGTAGCCGGACGCAGCGCCTGCAAGGCAGCCAGCCGGCGCTCTTGCAGCAGCGCGGCGATCTGCAGCCCTTCCAGCCCCTGCCGTTCGTCCGCGCTCAGCACGCAGGCAGCCGCTGCGGCGCGCGCCTGCTCGACATAAGCGCGCTGCGGATAGGGGCGTTCTTCCAGGCCGGTGCGGCCCTGCGCGTCGATCTGACAGGCCAGCAGCAGTTCGCTGACCCGCTCCGGGCGGCGCCAGGCATCGCAGCTCTGCAACAGGTTCAGCAGCGTGTCGGCGCGCAGTTCCAGTGCCCGGTGCACATTGGTGTGCTGCAGGCAGACCAGCTTGGCCAATTCGCGCAGTGCGGTCGGCGGCCGCAGCCTATCGCACAGCTGCTCGACCAGCTTGACCCCGCCGCCCTCGTGACCGTGGTGTTTGGGCCAGTGCTGCGGCGGTGTGGCGCCCTTGCCCAGATCGTGCACCAGCACCGCAAAACGTACGGCTGTGCTGGCCTGAAGCTCGGCGGCGCGTCGCAGACACAGCAGCACGTGTACGCCGGTGTCGATCTCCGGGTGCCATTGCGGCGGTTGCGGCACGCCGAATAAACGGTCGACTTCCGGAAAGATGACGGCCAGCGCGCCGCATTCGCGCAGCACCGCAAAAAACACATCGGGACGCGCTTCGCCCAGCGCGCGCTCGGTCTCCTGCCAGACGCGTTCGGCCACCAGCGCGTGCACTTCACCGTCGCGCACCATCTGCTGCATCAACGCCATCGTGTCGGGATGCACAGTAAAACCCAGCGGGGCGAAACGTGCGGCAAAACGCGCCACGCGCAGCACCCGCACGGGGTCTTCGCTAAACGCTTCGGACACGTGGCGCAGCGTGCGTGCGGCCAGGTCGGCCTGTCCGCCATAGGGGTCGATCAGCGTGCCATCGGGGGCGCGCGCCATGGCATTGACCGTCAGGTCCCGCCGGCGCAGGTCTTCTTCCAAGCTGATGTCGGGTGAAAACTCGGTGACAAAGCCGCGATAGCCCGGGCCGGTCTTGCGTTCGCGCCGCGCCAGCGCATGTTCGCTGCGCGTGACCGGATGCAGAAACACCGGGAAATCCCGGCCTACGGGCAGATAGCCCAGGTCGAGCAGTTGCTGGGCGGTGGCGCCGGTCACCACATAGTCATGCTCGGGCGCCTCCCGCCCGAGCAGACCATCGCGGACCGCGCCGCCGACCAGATAGATGTGCATGCGCCGATGTTACCCGCATCGGCGCCTGCGTCGGCGTGCCGCGGCTCAGGCCGCCTCGACCGCGATGCGATGCGCGGCGATCTCGGCTTGCTTCGGGATGCTGATTTCAAGCACACCGTGGTTGAAGCGCGCCTTGATCTGCTGCGGCACTGCGTTCTCGGGCAGGGTAAAACGGCGCGTGAACTGACCGGCTGCGCGCTCGATGCGCTCATAGCCCGGGGCGATGCTGCGCGCCTGGCGCTGGCGTTCGCCCTTGATGGTCAGCACGCCCTTGTCGGCGGTGATCTCGATGGCCGACGGCGCAATGCCCGGCAGATCGGCCTCGACCACAAAGCGATCGGCCTCTTCGCGCACATCCACCGGCGGGTTGTAGGCGCCGCTGCCGGCGTTGGCGGCCAGCAGGCCGTCCAGGTCACGGTTAAAGCGATTGATAAAGGTCCAAGGTTGTTGGGTGACGGTAGCCATGACGATGATTCTCCAGAAGTTTTCAGGTTGCGTTGCGCGCTGTGCGCTTGTTCCTGATCTGGTGCCGGTGCGCGCGGTTTCAAGGCGCCAGGCCGCACCGGCCTGTGGATAGCCTGTGGGTAAGCTGTGGCTGGCGCGCTACAATAGGTTGATATAGCGGCAGGCCGCCCCGGCCGCGTAAAACTGCCTCTTGATTTGCGTGCCGAATGTGAAAAATTCTTTAACTAATTGTTTTTTATAATATTTGTCGGCGGCAGATTGTTCTGATTTTTGGCTTGACGGGTCTGGCGCAGTTATCTAGTCTCGCTTTCCCCGGCACCATATCTTGTGTTCCGGACCATATTCACGGGAGAACAAACGATCCATGAACAGTGTCGTGAAGATCGTGCCGAAAGACGTCGACAGCATCTCTTTTCAAGAAGCGTCGATGGACATCTGGGACAAGAAATATCGCCTGACTGCCAAAGACGGCTCGCCTGTCGATCGCAGCATGGACGACACCTATCAGCGTGTTGCCCGCACCTTGGCCGACATCGAGTCCGAAGGCGTGCGCGCCTATTGGCACGAGCGGTTTTTGTGGGCGCTGCGCAAGGGTGCCATCCCCGCCGGCCGCATCACGTCCAATGCCGGCGCATGGGCACACAAGCCCGCCACGTCCACCATCAATTGCACGGTGTCGGGCATCGTGCGCGACTCCATGGACGACATCTTAGGCAAGGTGCACGAAGCCGGTCTCACGCTGAAAGCCGGTTGCGGCATCGGTTATGAGTTCTCCACGCTGCGGCCGCGCGGCGCTTATGTGTCGGGCGCGGGTGCCTATACCTCGGGCCCGCTGTCGTTCATGGATATCTACGACAAGATGTGTTTCACCGTGTCGTCGGCCGGTGGCCGCCGCGGTGCACAGATGGCCACCTTTGATGTCGGTCATCCCGATGCCATGGAGTTCATCCGCGCCAAGCGCGAGAACGGCCGTCTGCGTCAGTTCAATCTGTCGCTGCTGATCAC
Source organism: uncultured Pseudomonadota bacterium (assembly GCA_903908825.1). GTDB lineage: Bacteria > Pseudomonadota > Gammaproteobacteria > Steroidobacterales > Steroidobacteraceae > ZC4RG30. Next base: position 16,361 of record CAIVTJ010000008.1, read on the forward strand.
CGATGAGTTCATGAAGGCCGTGCGCGAAGACCAGGAGTGGAAGCTCTCCTTCCCGGTCACCATCAAAGAACACGATCCGGTCAACGATGCGCTGCACGACCCCACGCAGTTCATCTGGCGTGAGTGGCCGGTGCATGACGGCTATGTCGTCAATGCCGATGGCCTGGTGGCTTGCCGCGTCTACAAGACTGTGCCGGCGCGCCGCATGTGGGATGTCATCATGACCTCCACCTATGACTTCGCCGAGCCGGGCTTCATCCTCATCGATCGCGTCAACGAGATGAACAACAACTGGTGGTGCGAGAACATCCGCGCCACCAACCCCTGCGGCGAGCAGCCGCTGCCGCCTTATGG
>CAIVTJ010000009.1 GCA_903908825.1 uncultured Pseudomonadota bacterium
AGCCCCTCTACGCGACATGCAATTTGTCCTGCACGAGCTGCTGGCCGATGCGCAACTGGCCGCTTGGTTCGCAGACGTGGACTACTCGGGTGAATTGGCCGACACCATCCTCGACGAGGCGGCCAAGTTCGGTGAGCAGGTGCTGGCGCCCCTCAACAAGAGCGGCGACCTTGAAGGCGCACGCTGGTACGCCGATGGCGTGCAAGTGCCGGCGGGCTTTAAGCAGGCCTATGCCGACTACATCGCCGGTGGTTGGACGCAACTGTCCGTGGCCACCGGAGATGGCGGGCAGGGCATGCCGCAGCTGCTCAACTCGGCAGTCGAAGAAATCTTCTTCGCCTCCAACATGGCTTTTTACTTGGGTACCTCACTGGCGCGCGGCGCCGTAGAGGCCATCGCTGCGTCGGGTTCCGACACCATCAAGCAGCAGTTCATGCCCAAGCTGGTCAGTGGCGAGTGGATGGGCACCATGAACCTCACCGAGCCGCAGGCCGGCTCCGACCTTGCCCTGCTGCGCACACGCGCTGTGGCCGAGGGCGATCAGTACCGGCTCTTCGGTCAAAAGATCTTCATCACCTATGGCGATCACGACATGACGGACAACATCGTCCATCTGGTGCTCGCCCGCATCGATGGTGCGCCGGCAGGCACACGCGGCATCTCACTGTTCCTGGTGCCCAAGCGGCTCATCAATGCCGATGGCAGCCTAGGTGCAGCCAACGACCTGCGTTGTTTGTCCATCGAACACAAGATGGGCATCCACGCCAGCCCCACCTGCGTCATGGCTTTCGGCGAGAAAGACGGCGCACTGGGCTATTTGCTGGGTGCGCCGCACAGCGGGCTCGCGCACATGTTCATCATGATGAACGCGGCGCGTTTGTCGGTGGGCGGTCAGGGTCTGGCGCAATCCGAAGCGGCGTTGCAGCAGTCCTTAGACTGGGCGCGCAATCGTCGTCAGGGTAAGTTGGCCGGCAGCACGGGCGCTGAGGGCCCGGTCCCTATCATCGAGCACCCGGACGTCAAGCGCATGTTGCTGACCATGAAGGCCAGCACCGAGGCTATGCGCGCGCTGGTTTATACCGCCGCGCTGTCGCTCGATGCGGCGCACCGCGAACCCGGTGCAGACTTGCGGGCTGCAGCGTTGGCACGCGCCGAGCTGCTGACGCCCATCGTCAAAGGCTGGTGCACCGAGGCCGCCATCGAAGTCACGTCGCTGGGCATACAGGTGCACGGCGGCATGGGTTACATCGAAGAGACTGGTGTGGCTCAATACTTCCGTGATGTGCGCATCGCGGCTATTTACGAAGGCACCACCGGCATACAGGCTAACGATCTCATCGGTCGCAAGTTAGGTCGTGACCAAGGCGCGGCACTCATAGGGCTCATCCATGAGTTGTGCGCCGGTCTGGCGGACAACGACCTGCAGCATCCGCTGTGCGGACCGGTTACCGACCAAGCGCTCAAGGCGTTGACCACCTTAGAAGACGTCACTCGTGGCCTGCTGCAGTTGCAGACGCGTGCACCGGCAGAAGCCTTGGCTGTGGCA
>CAIVTJ010000010.1 GCA_903908825.1 uncultured Pseudomonadota bacterium
CAGTACGCGTCTGGCCGCCAAGGCCGCGCTGGCGCTGTATCTGTTCCCCACGCATCGCCTCACCGACCAGGTCGATCAACCCATGCTGGCCCAGGCTGCGGTCAGCCAACTGCCGGTGCCCGGCGGCCACGTCCGCGTGCTGAGTTGGGGCAGCGGCTCGCGCACGGTGCTGCTGATGCACGGCTGGGGCTCGCATGCGCCCCGCTGGTCCAACCTGGCCGCCTTACTGGTGGCGCAGGGCTGGCGGGTGCTGGCCTTTGATGCGCCCGGGCACGGCCGCTCCAGCGGGCACCGCTCCAGCCTCACAGACTTCATCACCACCCTCGACCGGGTGATCGACAGCCACGGACCGGTGACTGCGCTGGTCGCGCATTCGATGGGGGCGTTGGCCGCTGTGCGTGTGCTGGCCTCCCGCACAGATCAGCCGCTGGCCGCTGCCGTGCTGATCAGCCTGCCGCATGACCTGGGTTATCTGACCGAAAGCTATGAGCAGGCACTGGCGCTGCGTGCGCCGACAGTCACCGCACTGCGGGCACGCTATACGCAGCGTTTCGGGCAAGCACCCGAGCAGGCCGATGCCAGCGTTGACCTGCCGCACATCGGCTGTCCGGTGCTGCTGGTGCATGACCTGCAAGATGACATCGTGCCCATAGAACACGCACAGCAACTGCTGCCACTGCTGAAGCAAGGCGCTCTGCACACGACTCAAGGGTTGGGGCACAGCGGTCTGCTGCGCGACCCCGCTACGCTGGGCGCAATAGCGGGGTTTTTACAGGGCACTTGCGGCGAGCGCATCGCCGCACAGGCTCACTAGCGCTTCATCGCCTCGAAGAACTCGGCGTTGGTCTTGGTGTCCTTCATCTTATCGAGCAGGAACTCGATAGCGGCCAGCTCATCCATGGGGTGCAGCAGCTTGCGCAAGATCCACATCTTGGCCAGCTCGGTGGCATCGGTGATGAGCTCTTCTTTACGCGTGCCCGAACGGTTGATGTTGAGCGCGGGGAAAGTACGGCGTTCGGCGATGCGACGATCTAAGTGGATCTCGCTGTTGCCGGTGCCCTTGAACTCTTCGTAAATGACATCGTCCATCTTGGAGCCGGTGTCGATGAGCGCCGTGGCCAGGATGGTGAGCGAACCGCCTTCTTCGATGTTGCGGGCCGCACCAAAAAACCGCTTGGGGCGCTGCAGCGCGTTGGCATCGACACCACCGGTGAGCACCTTGCCGGAGCTGGGCACAACGGTGTTGTAAGCACGGGCCAGACGCGTGATGGAGTCGAGCAGAATGACCACGTCTTTCTTGTGCTCGACCAGGCGCTTGGCCTTTTCGATGACCATCTCGGCCACTTGCACGTGACGCGCGGCCGGTTCGTCGAAGGTGGATGACACCACCTCGCCCTTGACCGTGCGCTGCATCTCGGTGACTTCTTCCGGGCGCTCATCGATGAGCAGCACGATGAGATAGACCTCGGGATGGTTGGCCGTGATGGCTGTTGCGATGTTCTGCAGCAGCATGGTCTTGCCGGCCTTGGGCGGCGAGACGATGAGACCGCGCTGACCCTTGCCGATGGGCGCCACCAAGTCGATGGTGCGCGCGGTCAGGTCTTCGGTGCTGCCGTTGCCGCGTTGCAGCTTGAGCCGCGACGTCGGGTGAAACGGCGTGAGGTTCTCGAACAACACCTTGTTGCGCGAGCTCTCGGGCGAGTCAAAGTTGATCTCGCCGACCTTCATCAGTGCGAAATAGCGCTCGCCATCTTTGGGCGGACGGATCAGACCCGACAGCGAATCGCCGGTGCGCAGGTTAAAGCGGCGCACCTGCTGCGGGCTGATGTAGATGTCATCGGGGCCAGCCAGGTAAGACGCATCGGCCGAACGCAGGAAGCCGAAGCCGTCCTGCAATATTTCGAGCACGCCTTCGCCGTAGATGTTCTCGCCGTTGCGCGCATGCGCCTTCAGGATCGAGAAGATGATGTCTTGCTTGCGCGAGCGGGCCAGGCTCTCGAGTCCCATGGACTCGGCCACCTTGACCAGTTCGTGTATGGGCTTGGCTTTGAGCTCGTTGAGGCTCATGGACTGGCGCGATTGCGCCAGATCGGCCGGGCTGATGATCTCGCCATCGCCGGTCGGATCGAACGGCTCGGGGTCATAGACCTCTTCGGGCCGGCCGCCGAGATTGCCGTTTACATTGCGGTCGCGGTCATTGCCGCCGGCACGGTTGCCGTCGCGGCGTTGACGCTGGCCGCCACCACCACCGCCGCCCTTGCCAGAGCGGTTACGACCCGGGTTACCTAAATAGCCCCTCACAGATTGCTATCCAGGAAAGCGGCCAGTTGCGATTTGGACAGGGCGCCGACCTTCTGCGCGTGGACCTTGCCGTCTTTGAACAGCATGAGCGTGGGGATGCTGCGCACGTTGAACTTCTGCGCGGTCTGACCGTGGTCGTCGATGTTCAGCTTGGCGATGCGCAGACGGCCCTGGTAGGTCGTGGCGATGTCATCGAGGATGGGGGCGATCATCTTGCAGGGGCCGCACCACTCCGCCCAGAAGTCCAACAGGACCGGCTCGGAAGACTGTAAGACGTCGGTGTCAAAGGTCGCGTCCGAAGTGTGGACGATAAGCGGGCTACTCACAGTGAGGCCTCCATGTGCCAAGTGCTGTTGGTGGTGCGGAATGCGCCGGGATGTGCAAGGAACGGATCGGGGGATTGGGTGGCTTGCTGGTTTGGCTACAAGTTAAAACCTGCGCCACGGACCTAGTTCAAGCAGTTACACTAGTGGTTTAGGGAAGGGCTGGGACTGCAGCAGAAACGCCGCGATGTCCTGAAGCCTTTTTTAGCCTTTCCCAACCCGATTTGCAAGCATCCGGCTAGACCGGTCGATAACCGGCGCACAGTTCTATGATCAAAAAGCTCTTCGCAAAACTCTTTGGCAGCAACACAGCAGCAGCGGCACCCGATGCCGTTGCCGCAGCCAGCACTCCGGCTGCAGCACCGGCAGAGCCGGTACGCTCGGCAGCCGTCGACGCTAACGCACCGGCCTATGCCAGCTTCGGGCTGCACCCGAACGTCATGCGCGGCATCGTCGATGCCGGGTTCACGCATTGCACACCCATCCAGGCACGCACCCTGCCCTTTGCACTAGCCGGCCGCGACGTGGCCGGTCAGGCCCAGACC
>CAIVTJ010000011.1 GCA_903908825.1 uncultured Pseudomonadota bacterium
CAGCAGAGGCCGCTGGCTGCGCAAAGACGCTGACTTTCGATCGTGGCGCAGCCAAGAACGGCGGAATGACTCTGGTGTCCTGAAGTTCAACGGCCGGTTTGACCGGCACACGGCAAGACTGCGATACCATTCCGCTTTAGCCTCAAGGAAGCACACGCCATGGCTACCCGACATCGCCTCGCTGTGGTCATGGACCCGATCGAGGACATCAAGTTCGCCAAAGATTCCACTTTGGCCATGCTGCTGGCCGCGCAGGCGCGCGGCTATGAACTCACCTATCTGACACTGGCCGACCTGCACCTGCGCGATGGCGTGGCGCTGGGTCGCGGTCGCGCCTTGACCGTGCACGCCAACCCCGAACACTGGTTCGATCTGGGCGAGCCGGTGGTCGAAGCGCTGGGCGGCTTTGACGTCATCCTGATGCGCAAAGACCCGCCTTTTGACGTCGAGTTCATCTACAGCACTTACATCCTCGAGCGTGCCGAACTGGCCGGCGCGCTGGTGGTCAACCGCCCGGCCGGTCTGCGCGACATGAACGAAAAGGTCTACACGGCCTGGTTCCCCGACTGCTGCGCACCCACGCTGATCACCCGCGACATGAGCGACATGCGTGCCTTTGCCGCCGAGCACGGGCGCATCGTCTGCAAGCCGCTGCACGGCATGGGCGGCCGGTCCATCTTCGTGGTCGACCCTGCCGACAAGAACATGCAGGTGGTATTCGAGACGCTGACCGACTACGGCAGCCGCTTTGCCATCGTGCAGCGCTATCTGCCCGAGATCGTCACCACCGGCGACGCACGCATCCTGGTCATCGACGGTGAGCCCATCCCCTATGCCTTGGCGCGCATGCCCTCCGGCAGCGACCACCGTGGCAACCTGGCTGCCGGCGGCAAGGGCGTGGGCCGGCCGCTGAACGAGCGCGACCGCGAACTGGTCAGCCGCATCGGGCCCGCGCTGGCGGCGCGCGGCATGCTGTTTGTCGGCCTCGACGTCATCGGCGGCTATGTCACCGAGATCAACGTGACCAGCCCGACCGGCATCCGCGAACTCGACCAGCAGTTCGGCCTGTGCATCGCCGACACGCTGCTCGATGCCATCGCGCGGCGCTTGGCGTCGCCGCGTCACTGACCGCCACCATGGCCGTCGACACCACCGTCGACACCGCGGCCCGCACGGCGCGCGACCGGCTGGTGTCGATGCTGGTGCTGACCGCGCTGTTTCACGGACTGGTGCTGCTGGGCGTGAGCTTCGTGCCACCGCGGCCGGGTCAGTCACCGGCGCAGGGTCTGGAGGTGCTGCTGGTCAGCGACGAACTGCCCGAAACCGCCGACAACGACACGGCCGTCTACCGCGCGCAGCGTAACCAGCTGGGCAGCGGCAACAGCGAGCGGCAAAGCGCCACGCAGACCGGCGCAGAGGCCACGAACCGCAGTGCGCCGCCACCGGCCGGGACGGCCGCCGGCGAAGTCGCGCACGAAGCCCTGCTGGCCAGCCAACAGCCGCGCGCGCGGGTCAACTACACCGCCACCCTGGACACACCGGCGGACCCCGGTCCGGCTGCCGCGCCCACCCCGGCGCAGACCGCCAGCACAGGCACGACTGATGACCCGCTGAACTTGCGCGGCCCGCAGCGTGAGGAACTGCTGATCACGGCAGACACCCGCACCGATGAACTGGCGCCTTATCTGGACAGCTGGCGGCGCCGCATCGAGCGGGTCGGCACCCTCAACTACCCCAATGCCGCCCGCAGCCGCGGCCTCAGTGGCAACCCGGTGGTCGAGGTCATCGTCGCCCGTGACGGGCGCTTGCTGTCGGCACAGATACAACGCAGCAGCGGCCACCCGCAGCTGGATGCCGCCGCCTTGCAGATTTTGCGGCTGGCCAGCCCCTTTGAACCGTTCCCGGCGGACATCAGCGCGCAGCATGAACGGCTGCGCTTTGCCTATGAATGGCAGTTCAACGGCGGCCAACTTGCCGGCGGCACGCTGGCGCTTCCTTGAGGACGTTCGTTGGGGTCGCTTCCTTGCGGACGCTTCCTTGAGGTACGCGCAAGCCGGCTTCATACTGCGGTGATGCGCCATCCCGTCAGCCTCACCAACCAGCTCCTGGTGGCGATGCCGGCGCTTGCCGACCCGCACTTCGCCCAGTCGGTCACCCTGATCTGCGAACACAACGCCCAAGGCGCCTTCGGCATCGTCATCAACAAGCCTCTGGCGCTGTTGTGGGGTGAAGTGCTCGAGCAGATGGAACTGCCGCCCGGCGATCCGGTGCGGGCTGCAAGCCCGGTGTTGTGCGG
>CAIVTJ010000012.1 GCA_903908825.1 uncultured Pseudomonadota bacterium
ATAGCTTGAGGGTGCTGCCGTCTTCGAACACCGACATCATCGGTGCTTCGGGGAAAATGTACTGCAGGCCGTAGCGCGACTTCAGGCCCAGCTCGTCTTCTTTGAGCAGCGGGTTGCCCTGAATGAAGATGTGCGACATCGAATGCTGATCGTGCAAAAAGCCCGGCTGAGTCAGCTCGCGCGTGACTACGCCGCCACCGAACCAAGGATTGCGTTCGAGCACGATGACTTTCTTGCCGGCGGCCGCCAGATAGGCCGCAGCCACCAGACCGTTATGACCCGAACCGATGGCGATGACGTCTGCGCTGCTCATGATGTGTCCGACCCCCAGATTTGTTGCGGGCAGCATACCTCCGCGGTGTAGGCTGAACGCCCGATTTTTGAGGCGCTAACGCTAAACGCTTCGCCGGAGGCCAGCAAGCCATGGACACCGACTATCAGATTTATGCGATCCGCTACGGCCACCTGGCGCGCACGGCCAGCCACAACTTTCTGGGGGGTGACCTGCACGATGCGCCGATGCCGCTCGACTATTACGTCTGGGCCATCGTCGGCGGTGGCGCCACGTATGTGCTGGACACCGGTTATGACGCCGCCACTGGTGCGGCCCGGGGCCGGCAACTGACGCGTCCGGTGGGCGAGGGCCTGGCCGCCATCGGCATAGACCCGGCCTCAGTCCGCGACGTCATCATCAGTCATATGCATTATGACCATGCCGGCAACCATGAACTGTTTCCGCGCGCCCGCTATCACCTGCAGGCCGAAGAGATGGCCTTTTGTACCGGCAGCGCCATGTGCCACGGCCTGATGCGGGCGCCGTTCGAGGCGCGTGATGTGCAGGCCATGATCGGCAAGCTGTTTACCGACCGGGTGGTGTTTCATGACGCGGTGTCCGAGCTGGCGCCGGGCCTCAGCCTGCACCGGGTGGGCGGACACACGCGCGGCTTGCAGGTGGTGCGGGTACGTACGCGCCGCGGCTGGGTGGTGCTGGCCTCCGACGCCGCGCACTTTTATGCCAACTGGCAGCAGCGCCGGCCGTTTCCCATCCTGGATAGCGTGCCGGCCTACCTCGACGCGCTGGTTCGCGTCGAAAAGCTGGCCAGTTCGCCGGCGCACGTGATCCCCGGTCATGACCCGTTAGTGCTGCAGCGTTATCCGCAGGCACTGCCCGGCGTGCCCGATATCGTGCGGGTAGACCTTGAGCCGCTGGCCTGATGGCTTATCCTCGTCGCGGTTCTTAGGCATAGTCAGTTCACAGCGGGGAAGTCATCTTGAGTGAGCGCATAGGTTTCATCGGTATCGGCCGCATGGGTTCGGGTATGGCCTCGCGCCTGCTGGCCGCCGGCCACACGGTCACGGTTTACGACCCCGATGCAGGCGCGGTCGCGGCGCTGGTGGCGCGCGGCGCGGTGGCTGCCGACTCTCCCTTGGCTGTTGCGCAGGCCGCGCCCGTGGTCATGGCCAGCCTGCCTAACCCGGCTATCGTCAAAGCCACAGTCGGCGCAATTGCTGCGGCACCGGGCCTGCAGGTTTTCATCGATCTGTCGACTTCCGGCACTGCTGCTGCTCAGGCCATTGCCGCGCTGCTGGCACCCTATGGCGTGGCCTCACTCGATGCGCCGGTGTCCGGCGGCATCACGGGCGCTGCCAACGGCAAACTGGCGCTGATGGTGTCGGGTCCGTTGGACGCCATCGAGCGCGTCAAACCCTTGTTGACCGAGTTCGGCAAGGTGTTCGTGGTGGGCGAGCGCCCGGGTCTGGGCCAGACCGTCAAGCTGGCCAACAACATGCTGGCTGCCGTGGCGATGGCCGCAACCAGCGAAGCCATGGCCATGGGCGCCAAGGCCGGCGTCGATCCGGCTGTGATGCTCGAGATCCTCAACGCGTCGTCGGGTCGCAATAGCGCCACGCAAGACAAGTTCCCGCGGTGTGTGATCAACCGCCGTTTCGATTTTGGCTTTGCCAACGCGCTGTCGTTCAAAGATGTGCGCCTGTGCGTCGATGAGGCTGAAGCCCTGGGTGTGCCGATGATCATGGGCGCCGCTGTGCGCCAGATGTTGTCGATCACGCAGAATGTGTACGGGCCCGATGCCGATGTCACCGACATGGCCCGCGTTGTTGAAAACTGGTCTGCCTGCCAAATCGGTAGCAGCGAGGAGAAATAAGATGGGACAGGATCGTTTCGATAAGGGTTTGGCGCTGCGCAAGCAGGTTCTGGGTGCGGACTACGTCGAGAAGTCGATGGCCAGTGCCGATGACTTCAGCCGTCCGATGCAAGAGCTGTCGACCGAATACTGCTGGGGCTATGTGTGGACCCGCCCGGGCCTGCAATTGCGTGAGCGCAGCCTGATCAACCTGTCGATGATCAGCGCACTCAATCGCCCGCACGAGCTCAAGCTGCACGTCAAGGCTGCGCTCAACAACGGCCTGACCCGCGAAGAAATCCGCGAGGTGCTGTTGCAGGTGGCGGTGTATTGCGGCGTGCCCGCCGGCATCGACAGCACGCGCATAGCCCGTGAAGCTTTTGCCGAGCTCGATGCGGCCGCTGCGGCTGCCGGAGCAAAGTAATGGCTGTCACCGCGCGCACACCGCAGGAGCAGACGGTCATCGATTTCTTCGCCATCCTCAGCACCGGTGAGCTCGAGGCCATCCGCAAGACACTGCACGCAGAGGCCAGCTGGCAGCCTATGGTTGAGGGCGTGCCTGGCGCCGGTGTGCACGGGCCGCGCGATGTCATCGTCGATCAATTTCTGGCACCGGTGCGAGGTCTGTTTCAGGCGGGCGATCCCAAGACCACACTGCGCAGCATTGTCTCGCACGGTGACTTTGTCATGTGCGAGAGCGTCGGTCAGGGTTTGTTGTCTGACGGTCGCACCTATAGCAACCGCTACGCTTGGGCCATCGAACTGCGTGATGGCTTGGTGTACGCGATACGCGAGTACATGGACAGCCATTACGTCGCGACGCTGTTCGCACCGGCCTGACGATTGAGTGCGCAGTCCGCCATGGATCGCAGCTTTGACTATGTGATCGTCGGTGGCGGCACCGCGGGCTGTGTGCTGGCCAATCGCTTGTCGGCCGATCCGGCTGTCACGGTGGCTCTGCTTGAAGCGGGGCCACCGGACAGCGATCCGGCGATACGCATTCCGGCTATGGTGGCCAAGGCCATCGGTAACCCACGCAATGGCTGGGGCTACAAGTCGGCGCCACAGCAGCATGCCGATGGCCGTGTGCTGCCAGTGCCGCGTGGCCGCGTGCTGGGCGGCTGTTCGTCGATCAATGGCATGGTTTATTTTCGCGGCCATCCGCGCGAATACGACGAGTGGGGCGTGCCCGGTTGGGGCTATGCAGACCTGCTGCCCTACTTTCGCAAGCTCGAGCACTATGCCGCCGGCACCGGCGCGCACCGTCATCAGGGCGGGCCGGTCAGTGTCATCGACATCCCTAAGCCCAATCCGCTGATCAAACGCTTTGTCGATGCCGCAGCTTCTCTGGGCTTTGCGCGCTGTGCAGACTTTGCCGGCCCCGAACCCGAAGGCTTCGGGCCGCGCCAAGGTGCCATTCGCAAGGGTTTGCGTGAGTCGGGGGTCACTGCGTATTTAAATCCGGTACGCCATCGCCCCAACTTGCACATCCTCACCGATCACCCGGTCAACCGGGTGCTGTTTGAGGGTAAGCGGGCCGTCGGTGTAGAGGCTGCACCTGGCGGGCAGTCGTGTCGCGTGCTGGCGCGGCGTGAGGTCATCTTGTGTGGCGGCGCCTATGGTTCGCCGCAGTTGCTGTTGTTGTCGGGTGTGGGCGATGCGGCGCAGTTGGCACAGCACGGCATCCCGCTAGTCCATGAACTGCCTGCAGTGGGTCGCAATCTGCAAGATCACCCGGCGGCCTCGGTCTCGGTGCGCACGCGCAATACCGACTCCTATGGTTTGTCGTGGCGCACCCTGCCGCGCGCGGTCGGCATTGCACTGCGTTATCTGCTCAACCGTTCAGGGCCCTTGGCCAGCAACGTCTTCGAGGCCAATGGCTTTGTGCGTTCGCGGCCTGACTTAAGCCGCCCCGACCTGCAGATCATCTTCATGCCGGCGCACCGCAACGCCAACGGCCACTGGCTGCCCATCGGTCATGGCTACGGCATCATCTTCGTGGCGCTGCGGCCGTTCAGCCGCGGCAGCGTGACCTTGGCCAGTGCCGATCCGCGTCAGGCACCGGTGATCGACTTCGGCTTTCTGTCTGACTCGCGTGACATGGATGTACTGGTGCAAGGCTTTGAGCTGGCGCGCCGCATCCTGGCAGCGCCGCCGTTCGCGCAGCTGGACAGCAACGAGGTGTCTCCGGGCGCCGCGGTGCAAGCGCGTGCCGATATCGAGGCGCATATCCGACGGGTGCTGGTGACGGTGCATCATCCCAGTGCCACCTGCCGCATCGGTGATGTGGTCGATGCGCAGCTGCGCGTGTTGGGCTTGCAGGGCCTGCGCGTCGTCGATGCGTCGGTTATTCCCACGGTCATCGCCGGCAACAGCAATATTCCGGTCACAGCGGTTGCCGAGCGCGCGGCCGATCTCATCACAGGAGCGCTACATGACTGAGCTAGCAGGTAAGGCCATCATCGTCACCGGTGCCGCAGGCGCCATCGGTCATGCCACGGCGCTGGTGCTGGCGGCGCAGGGCGCCAAGCTGCTGCTGGTCGATATGGATGGCGAGCGCTTGGTGCAGCGCCACGCTGCAGTGGCTGCATTGGGCACGCAGGTTGAGTTGTGCCGCGCCGATTGCAGCCGCAGCGAAGAGGTGCAGGCCTATGTGCGTCAGGCGCAACAGGCGTTCGGGCGCATCGACGGCCTGTTCAATAACGCCGGCAGTGAAGGGCGCATCAGCCCCATCGAGCAGTATGACGAGAACGAGTTCGACCGCATCATCACCAATAACCTGCGCAGCATGTTCCTGGGCTTGCGCCATGTCGTGCCGGTGATGCTGTCGCAAGGCAGCGGTGCCATCGTCAACACCGGCTCGATTGCCAGTGAACGCGGTCTGGCCGGAGCCTGTGCCTATAACGCCAGCAAACATGGCGTCATAGGCCTGACGCGTACCGCAGCGGCCGAGTTGGGCGCGCGGGGCCTGCGCATCAATGCGGTGTTGCCGGGCGTCATCGAGACGCCGCTGCTCGAAGGCATGTTGCACACGATGTTCAATGGCGATGTGGATCTGGGTAAGAAGACCCTGGGCAAGATCGCGCCGATGGAGCGCATCGGCAAACCCGTCGAGGTTGGCGAAGCGGTTGCTTTCCTGTTGTCAGAGCGCGCTTCGTTCGTCAACGGCGCAAGCTGGACCATAGACGGCGGCGCACTCTGCACTATCCGTCATTGATTGCCGAAACATAATAATAAGAAGGGGGGACTGACCATGGCTGCCAATCCGCGCTACCAGTGGATACTGGTTTTGTTGCTGAGCTTTAACTTCGGCATCGTGTTTTTTGACCGCAATGCGTTCAACTTTCTACAGTCCTTCATCATCCCTGACTTGGGGCTGACGCAAACCCAGTGTGGTTTGATCGCCGGTGCCTTGTCGTTCAGTTGGGCTTTGGCCGGTTTGTTTGTCGGGCGCTTGTCCGATGCCATCGGCCGACGCAAGGCCATTCTGGTTGTGACCACTCTGGCGTTCTCGGCCGCGTCGGTGTTCTCGGGTTGGGCCACCGGCTTTATCACCTTGCTGGCTGCGCGCTTACTGATGGGTATCGCCGAGGGCGGCATCATGCCGATCAGTCAGACGCTGATCGCAGCCGAGGTCGCCCCTGAACGGCGTGGTCTGGCTCAGGGATTGGCGCAGAACTTCGGTGCGAACATCATCGCCAATTCGCTGGGCCCCATCGTCATCGTCGCCATTGCCGTCAGCTACGGTTGGCGCAATGCGTTTTACCTGTCTGCGCTGCCGGGCTTTGTGATGGCTTTGCTCATCGCCTGGCTGGTGCGCGAACCCGCACCCGTCGACAAGGCCGCTGCCAAGCAGGCGCTGGCCGCCGAGGGTGGGGCCTTGGCCTTGCTGCGCAATCCGCGCATCGTGTTGTGCACTGTGCAGTCGGTGTTGCTGGTGGCATTTCTGGTTGTGTTCAGCGTGTTTACACCCAGCTATCTACTGCAGGTGCGTGGACTGGATGCGCAGGGCATGAGCTGGATCATGGCAACCTTTGGCTTCGCGTCGATCGCCATAGCCTTCCTGGTGCCGGGTTCCTCCGACCGCTTTGGCCGCCGGCCGGTGTGCATCATCGCCGCCTTGCTGGGCTTGGCCTTGCCGCTGGGTATCTTGTCCAGCAGTGGCACGGCCGCTTTGCCCCTGGTAGTCAGCATTGCGATTGGCGCCGCCATGAGCGGGCTGTTCCCGCTGTGCATGGCCACCATACCCTCCGAGTTGGTCGGTCCCGGTCGTCAGGCCACTGTCATGAGCCTGACCATGGGCATCAGCGAGATTGTCGGCGGCACAGGCGGCCCTTCGCTGGCCGGCGTGCTGGCTGACCGCTACGGGCTTAGCGCGCCGATCTGGCTATTGGCCGTCCTGGCCGTGCTGATCGTGTTGCTGGCGCTGGGGCTGCCGGAGACTGCGCCGCGCGTGTTGGCGCGGCGAGCGGCCACGGCCGGCTAGCCCCATCCGTTGACTTGTTTCGGCCCGAGACGTCTCGGGTCGTACGGCCCGTGCGTAATGTCGACGCACTTGCGGTAACTGCGTATCACTCTGAATGGCACACGTGGCTGCGTCGTCGACGCTAGGCCCTGTGCCGGTACGCAGCCACAAGGAATGCCCGTTGCAAGCGCTACTGCAGTCACTGCAAGAGAGCCAGTTCGCCACCTGGATGCTGGAGTCCAGCTATGGCTATCCGGTCGTTTTGACTTTGCACACCACCGGCCTTGCCGTGGTGGTCGGCGTGATGCTGCTGGTCGATTTGCGCGTGTTGGGGCAGGTGCTTGCTTTGCCCTTGCAGGCCATGCGCCCGCTTATGAAGTTGGTGTGGTGGGCCTTTCTGCTCAACCTGGTCACCGGCCTGCTCATCTTTGTTTCAGATGCCGAACGCTATTACGGCAGTGTCAACTTCCGCATCAAAATCTCTGCTGTGTTGCTGGCCATTGCTCTGGCCGTGCCGCTGCAGCGCTATCTGCGTACTGCCGATCCCGATGCCGTGAGAGCGCCCGGTGGCGTCCGGATAGCAGCAGCCGCATCTATTGCCCTCTGGTCCGCGACTATCGTGTCCGGCCGTCTCATGGCTTATTTCTGAGTCCGGTAAGACATGCCACTGCATCATGATTCGCCGCTCATCCTGTTTCTGCATGACAGCTTTGCAGGTGTCGCTATGCGCGGCATACCGTGGCTATTCCCGTCCTTCGAGGTGCTGCACTTTTTCGGTATGGCCTTGCTGGTCGGCGCTGTGGGCGTCATCGACCTGCGCGTGCTGGGCTTTGCCCGCGGCTTGCCACTGACCGCTTTGCATCGCTTCCAGCCCATCGGCGTGGCCGGCCTGGTCATCAACATCATCACCGGCATCGGCTTTGTGGCATCTGACCCATTGCCCTACCTGATGAACGGTGTCTTTCGCCTGAAGCTGCTGCTGATGTTGGTGGCCGGCCTGAACATCCTCATTTTCTATTTCGTGCTGCCGCGTGAGGCCCGTCAGTTGCAGACCAATGCCTCAGCGCCGATAGCGGCGCGACTGGTTGCTGCGGCCTCGCTGCTGCTGTGGTTCAGCGTGATCTGGGCAGGCCGCTTCATCGCCTTCACCGGCAAGAACACGCTGTGAATACCGAGGGGAGTAACAAACACATGCATCGTCCAACAGGTCTCGCTGCGCGTTTGCTGATCACAGCGCTAGCCGTGGCGGCTGCCACAGCCGCTTGGCCGCTCGATCTGCAAGGTATCTGGTATCCGGTTTTTCATGAGGATCAGCCCGAGCGCGTGCCGGGCCCCGATGCCGGCGATTACCTGGGTCTGCCCATCAATGATGCAGCCCGCATGCGCGCGGACAGTTGGGACCCCAACATCCTCACGGTGCCCGAGCATCAGTGCAAGCCACACCCGGCCAACTATGGCACACGCGGTGTGGGGCAGATGCGCATCTGGGAAGACCGTGACCCGGTAACGCTGCAGCTGAACAAGCTCAATACGCAGATCCAGTGGCAGGAGCAGCGTCGCTATTTGTGGCTCAACGGCAAAGAGCCACCACCGGATTTTGCTGCGCACACCTGGCAGGGATTTTCCGTGGCGCGCTTTGAGGGTGACGTGCTGGTCGTCGACACCGACCGCATCAAGGCCGGCTGGATCCGTCGCAACGGCTTGGCGCTCAGTGACCGGACGCACATGCAGGAGCGCTTCATCCGTCACGGCGACATCCTGACGCATGTCTACATGGTCGAAGACCCGGTGTATCTCACTGAGCCTGTGGTGCGCACCACCAACTATCAGCTGGTGCTCAACGGCATCATCGACCCCTATCCGTGCCGCTATGCCATCGAGATAGACCGGCCGCGCAGCGTCGTCCCAAATCGTCTGCCGGGAACCAATAAGGCATCAGACGAATACGCCCAGCGCTTTGGCATCCCCATCGAGGCGGTTCGTGGTGGAGCGGCCACCGCTATGCCCGAATTTCTCGACACTCTGCGTAAGCCGGCGGCTCGGTGACCCCTATGCACACTATCTCCTGGTCAACTATTCGTAGCCTGCGCTTTGTGGCGGGTGTGACTGTGGCACTGCTCGTGTTGCCGCTGTCGGTCACGCGCGCGGCTGCACCTCCACGTACGAGCGCTGCAGCGCCTGCCGCAGCGCCCGCTCCGGCACTGCGCTCCATGCACGTGGCAGGCAACATCTGGATGATCGTCGGTCAGGGTGGCAACGTCACCGTGCAGATCGGTGAAGCCGGTGTGCTGGTCGTCGACACGCAGTTCGCTGCGGGTGCCGATGCGCTCATCGCTGAGATCGCGCGCATCTCCGGTGATAAGCCCATACGCTACATACTCAACACGCATGTGCACGACGACCACATCGGTGGCAACGCGCGCTTGCGCGCTGCCGGACGGCAGGTCATAGGCGGCAATGTTGCGCGGGATGTCGGTGCCCGCGGCGGTGAGGCCGCAGGCGCAACGATCATCACCACATCGGGTGTGCTCGATCGTATGGCCGAACGCAAGGACTTGCCCTCCGATGCCATGCCAGACGATGCATTCCCCGGTGAGTTGTTCGACTTCAGCTTTAACGGTGAAGCCGTGCAGATGTTTCACATCCCGCACGCGCACACCGATGGCGACATGATGGTGCACTTTCGTCGTTCGGACGTGATCGCAGCTGGCGATCTGCTGAACATGAACAGCTATCCATTCATCGATGAAGAGCGCGGCGGGCACATCGATGGCGTTATCGCCGCCTTGAACCGGATGCTGCTCATTGCCGTGCCAGCCGATAAACAAGAGGGTGGCACGATGATCATCCCGGGACACGGCCGATTGACAGATGAAGCCGATGTCGTGGAGTACCGCGACATGCTGACCATCATCCGCGCCCGTATACAAGCGTCGGTCAGCAAGGGGCTGACGCTGGAGCAGGTCAAGGCCACCCGTCCGACCTTCGATTACGACGGCCGCTGGGGTCAAACCACCGGCAGATGGACGACAGAACAGTTTATTGAAGCGGTTTACCGCGGGGTTAAGAGCCCTGCCCAGCAGGAGCATTGAGCACATGCGCAGGCACAACACTTCGATGCTGTTTCTGGGTTTGCGCGCGGGTCTGTTGTTGGCGCTGGCGTGCGGCGTTGTCCAAGCGGCTGCGCCGGCACGGCCCGCCGCGCAGTCGCCGCGTGCGTCAGCACCTATCGATCTGACCGGCCAATGGGTCGCCATCATCAACGAGGACTGGCGCTGGCGCATGGTCACGCCGCCCAAGGGTGATTACGCGAGCGTCGCTGCAGTGATGACTGCCGAGGCCCGTCGCGTAGCAGGCGAGTGGACTGCGGCCGATGACGGATCTTGCAAAGCCTATGGCGCCGGTGGCGTGATGCGCTTGCCGCTGCGCGTGCGCATCGATTGGGAAGGCGAAGACGTGCTGAAGCTGGAGACCGATGGCGGGCAGCAACTGCGGCGTCTTCGCTTTGATACGGCTGCTGCTGCCGGAGCGCCGTCACTGCAAGGTCATTCGGTCGCGCAGTGGGAGCGCACTCTGCGCGCACCCGGCGGCGGCGGTGGGGCTGCGGCCCAGCCCGACGGTGGCTCGCTGCTGGTGCGCACCAGCAATCTATTGCCAGGCTGGTTGCGTCGTAACGGTGTGCCCTATGGCGACAAAGCCACCGTCACCGAATATTTCGACCGCTTCAAAACGCCTACGGGTGATGAGTGGTTTGTGGTGACCAGCATCGTTGAAGACCCGGTCTATCTAAACGGGCGGTTCATCACCAGTTCCAACTTCCGTCGTGAAACCGATCGCAGCAAGTGGTTTCCGAAGGCCTGTAAGTAAAGTCGTTGAGTGCTTAATTAAAAGATCTATTAGGGGGATCAAATGGCCAAGACCATTACTCGTTCGCAAGTCAGTGTTGCAGTGGCCATGGCCATTGCCGCGTCTATGTTGTTATCCGAGCCGGTCGCTGCGCAGCAGACACCTGCCGCCAGCGATAACTTGATTTCAGAAGTCATCGTAACCGCGCGCCGGCGCGAAGAGACGCTGCAGCAGGTGCCTCTCGCCATCACCGCCATCGGCGGTCCGGAGTTGGAAAACCGGGGTATCGAGAACCTGGGCGGCTTGAACTCTGTCATTCCCAACCTGTCGGTGCTCGGTGGCGGCGCTACCGGCGAGGCCCAAGGCACGTTCCGCGTTCGCGGTCTGCCGGGTGTGGCGGTCTATGTTGACGGCGTCTGGCAGTCGTCCACAGACGGCCTGCTGACGCAGGGCGTTTTGGATATCGAGCGCATCGAAGTGCTGCGCGGTCCGCAAGGCACGCTGTTCGGCAAGAACGCCATGGGCGGCGCCATCCAGTACGTCACCAAGGCCCCGAGCGGCGAGTTTGGTGGCAAAGTCAGCGGCACCATCGGTACCTATGATCGCCATGACCTGCGCGCGACGGTTGATCTGCCTTTGCTCGACACCTTGTCAGCGAAGTTCACCGGCTCCACTCAGAAGCGCCAAGGCTTCCTGAAGAGCACCAAGATCAACGCGGCCTACGGCGACGTTAACGACCAGTTGTATCGTGGCGACCTGTTGTGGAAGCCGTTCAATGGCTTCAGCGCCCGCTATAACTACGAGTTGACCGACGTCAACCGCTTCGGTCCGGCCCGTACGCTGGACGAAGTCGGTCCGCGGCAGTTCTTCCCCGCGACCGGCTATCAGACCAATCCGCTGGCGCAGGCCTATGCCAACATCGGCATCGACTATAGCTGCGCGACCTCTTGCACGGGCCAAGGCATTCTGGCGCGCAACGAGACAGCGATGGACTGGACCAACGAAGGCCTGAAGATCAATCTGCGCCGCCAGACCCTGGACCTGAAGCTGGATGTTAACGACTGGCTCAAGGTGCGTTCCATCACCGGCTTCCGCACCAGCGAGCGCGTTGTGCAGACCGACTTTGACGCCGTGGCTGAAGTGCACATGCTCGAGCGCAGCTTCCGCGCCAAGAACCGTCAGATCTCAACAGAGTTTCAGATCCTCGGCTCTCACCAGAGCTTTGATTGGGTGCTCGGCGGCTTCTGGTGGCAGACCCAGGACTGGGGCCGTACCTGGACTGGCAGTCTGCCGGAAATGACCTGCGACCTGTGGGGCACGCGTGCCACGGCACCGGGCCGTGGCCTCATAACGCAAGTGCAAAAAGACAACTGCCTGGCGCTGCGTACCCGTTCAATTGCCGGTGGTCAGGGCGTGACCCAGAGCCTGTTCAATACTTGGGCTAACTCCAACTCCGACACGCTCAACAAGTCGGTGGTGGAAGGCGTGGCTGAGTTTGCCGATCTCACCTGGCGTGCCACTGACAAGCTGACGATCGCTGCCGGCTTCCGCAACAGCAGCGAGCGCAACTCCAGCTATGGCCTGATCCCGAGCTATTCGGCGCCGGTCATGCCGCAGATGTCGGCCTATGGCGATATGTTCTCGGAGGCCGGCCAGAACCGTACGGCCACCAAGCTGCAGTTCGACTCGCAGACCAAGCGCCTGACGGCGCAGTACCAGTGGGATCCGTCGGTGATGACCTATATCGGTTACTCCGAAGGCTTCTCAGCCGGCGGTCAGTCCGCCATTGCCGCCAACTATGCCGTGCATCCTGACATCACCATCGGCGCCATCCCTTATGGCCCGGAGCGGTCCAAGAACCTGGAAGTGGGTCTGCGTGCGGATTGGTTCGACCATTCGGTACGTACCAACGTGACCGCCTTCATGACCGACTGGAACGGTGTGCAGGTCAGCCAGTACATCGCCACCTATTACCCGCAGATCAACGGTACGGCGGCGGGCTCGGCGACCCAGACCGATCGCAATCAGGACGGTAAGCCCGATCTGTTTGTGTATCCGGCGCTGTTCACCACCGTGGTCAGCAAAGCCAAGGTGCAGGGCCTGGAGTTTGAGGGCTTATGGGTGCCGACGCGTGAGTTCCGCGCTAACTTCAACTTCGGTTACCTGAAGACCGAGTACACCGAGTTGGGTCTGGCGGGCACCGGCGCATTGCCGGCCGTGTCTAAGGGTGCGGCCTTCCCGGGCGCCCCCAAGCTGACCTTGAACCTGGGTGCGCAGTACGCCTTTGCACTGGCTAACGGTGCCAAGCTGACGCCGCGTGTCGACTTCACGCGGACCGACAAATACGTGTTGTTCTCGAACGAGATTCAGCAGCGTGTGCAAAAGGCCTACAACATGCTTGATGCACGCATGGTGTATGACTCGGGTAAGAACTGGAGTGCTGCACTCAGTGGCAGCAACCTGACCAACGCTTACTACGCTAACTCTGGCTTCTTCAGCTACGCCGAGCAGATCAACTTCAATACGATCGGCCGGCCGCGTGAATATGCCCTGAGCCTAGACTTCCACTTCTAACTGTCCTCCCCCGGGGTCGGTCCCGTAGCATGCTTGCTGGCATGCTGCGGGGCTGGCCCGTCTCTTAGCCGGGCAGCCCTTGCGATTTCCCCCAGCCCGGCAGGCTCTGCAGCTCCCTATCCCAGGGCGCTCCGTCGGCAAAGTACCGGCTCAACAAATCGACGAATAAGCGCACTTTAAGGGCGCGCCGCTGCGTTGCCGGGTAGATGGCCAGCAGCTCCAAATCCGGGCAACTGTACTCAGGCATCACGCGGACCAGTCGACCGGCCAACAGGTCGTCAGCGCACACCATGGTCGGCAGGCACACCACGCCCGCACCGCTCAGCGCAAAGTCGCGCAGCATATGTACAGAGTTGGTCCGCAGTCGGGCCGGCAGCAGGATCTGTGTTTCGACGCCTTCATGGATGAAAGTCCAACGGTCGCCTGCCGGATAAGCCGAATACAAGCCCAGTTGTTGCTCCGGCAGGTCCGCCGGTGACAGCGGCATGGGGTGCTGGGTCAGATACTGCGCGGATGCGCAGAACACGCGCTGTATGCGTGCCAGTGGCCGTTCGATCATCGACAGCTGCTGCCGCTTGAACAGCTGCAGCATGATGTCATAGCCCTCGCCGACGGCGCTGACGGCTTGGTCGCTCACCGTGACATCGAAATCGATGTGGGGATAGTTGGCTGCAAAGTCCTTGAGGATCACGCCTAAGTGAGTCACCGCAAAACCCGGCAGGACCTGCAGCCGGATGATGCCGGCCGGTGTGCCGCGCAAGACGGTCATGCGCTCGGTGATGGACTCCATATGCGCCACCATGTCGGCGCATTCACCTATGAAACCGTGGCCTGCCTCAGACAGGGTGACCGCCCGTGTTGTGCGGTGAAATAAGGGGGCCTGCACCAGCTTTTCCAGGTGCTTGATGCGGCTGGTAATCACCGACGGTGTGACGCGCAACTGACGTGCTGCAGCCACGAAACTGCCCGCCTGCGCGACGCGCACAAATGCTTGGATGCATAGGAACCTGTCCATGCGGAAACCTCTGCTGCTCGACTCTGGCAGTTCGTATTGAGTATTCGCGGATTTCGAATAGTCAACCACTCTTTGCTGGCTACAATCAAACGCAGAAGGCCACTAAGGCCCAAAAAAGCTCGCCAAAGCGGGCGAATAGATCAGCAGGGGCAGCGGCATGGAACTGATCGCAGTCGATGGGGTTTCCGGTTCTGTTTATCGCAACAGTGCGACCGTGACGGCGTGGCAGCGCGGTTTACAGGCCCGCCCGCGATTAGAAAGAGAGCGTCGCGTGGTGGCGCTGGTGGCGCAGCTGCGGGTGACACTGCTGCACCGCCTGACCCGCATGCTGGGCTGTCGCGAAGATGCTGAAGATGTTCTGCAGGAGGCTTGCCTGAAGCTGCTGCGTGTCGATGACCTATGGGCCCCCGAGCATTTCGCGCGGGCGTTCTTCATCAAGATCACCACCAATCTGGCCCGTGATGCGCTGCGGCGCCGCAAAAGCCATTGTTCTGATGCTCACGTGGACTACGGCGCGCTCGATCTGGTGCACCCGGAACCCCAGCCCGATGAACAGCTCGACCACGATCTGGCGCGCGAGCGCGTTGCCCGGCTCATGCAGTCTTTATCGCAGCGCCATCAGCATGTCTTGATGCTGCACCTGGGCGAAACCTTGAGTTATCGCGCCATCGCGGTGCGTCTAGGTGTGAGCACCAAGACCATTGAACGCGATATGGCGGTCGTTAAGAGCCTCTTGCTTACATCCTGTCAGTGAACTGATTACCGAGGAGCTTGTTATGCGCAATGCCTTCAAGATCGCTATTCCAGCTGCTTTGCTGGTGCTGGGGTTGGCGCTGCCGGTCGCAGCCCATCATTCCTTTCCAGCCACGTATGAGGTCAACCGGACCATCACCATCAAGGGCAAGGTGGCGCGGTTTATGTTCCGCAACCCGCATTCACTGGTGCAGGTTGATGTCACCGGCGATGATAAGCAGGTTGAGCAATGGACCGTCGAGTGGGCCGCTGCCGGTGCCCTGTCCCGGGGTGGTGCCTCGCGCGACACGCTGAAAGTGGGCGATGACGTGACCGTGGTTGGCAATCCCGGGCGCTCGACGACCGAGCATCGCATCCGCCTGAACTCCATTTTGCGTCCTGCTGACGGTTGGAAGTGGTCGGGCGAGTTTGATTGATCTTTAACGGTGAACCATCAGGCAGCACAGGCTGTCGTATGTCGTTATCCGCAGCTGCGCAGCGTAGTAATGGCTGGCGGCGCCACGCCTTGAGTTAGCAGGGGCATGCAATGAATAGCTTTCACACCACGTTCGGGTCCTTGCAGGACTACCAGAAAGGCGGCATCGAAATTGTCGCCGACAACCCCAAGTACTACGCCTTCTCAAATATCTTCGAGGTCGCCAACAAGTCGGCGCCTTACGAGAAGGTGGCTGTCGCCCTCAACCTGGGCTACGTCTACGAAGCGCTGCGGATAGAGGGCCAGTCCGGTTGGTTTGCCGCACCTCACGACGAGTTCGCCATCATCATGGACGGCGAAGTCGAGGTGCAGTTCATCAAGCTGGCCGACCCGGCAGCAATCTATAGCGATGACAGCAAAGGCTCAGTGCCTCTGGCCGGGCAGCCCGCGGGTCAGCCCATGGGCCGAGTGGTCGCACGGCGAGGTCATCAGGTTATGTTGCCCGAGGGGGCGGCCTACCGGTTTACGGCACGCGCGATCGGCGTGATGTTGCTACAGACCATGGATGGGCCCGCTACGGTGCACAAATGGGCCGATATCTGCCTCAAGTAAGGGAGCAACAGCAATGAGCACAGCAGCAACGATGAACACGGCCGATGTCGTCGAAGTAACGGCCTCTGAGCCCAGCACCCAAACCGGCTATCGCAGCTTTAACTTGGGCGGGTTTACCTTCAGCCGCGACGAATATTTCGCGCGGGTCGGTTGGGAGGCCAAGGGTCAGCAGATGTCGCACTCGATGTCCGCAGATGCCTTTCTGCGCGCGATGATGCGCGATGTGGCTTGGGGCTTTTTCTATGGCTGGGTCAACTTCGATCCGGTCATCGGCACCCGCAACCATTACGGCACAGTCGATATGTATGCCGGCAGCTATTACCCGGCTTACCGCGACAGCGGACTCGATCACCAAGAGAACTTCGATTCGCGCCTGATGATGGCCACTTTCAAGGCGATACTCGATGACTGGACCAACGAGGGTTTTGATCCCTTCGCTGCGCCGGAAGAGGCGGGTAACGGCTGGTTCGGCAAGAAAAATGGCAACAACCGTGCCGCCATCGAGCGTGCGCGCGAGGCCTGCTTGCGCATGCCCGGACTGCCGGGTGATGCCAACCTGCGCAGCGATGCCAATGGCTTCCCCATCAATCGGGCCTTTGCCGATGTGTCGCAGGAAGAGCCCGAGGTTTACGCTGAGCCCGGCTTTGAAGGCGAGGTGTCGGCCTTCAACCTGTTTGCCTTCTTGTCACGCTCTGATGTGACCTGGAACCCGTCAGTCACCTCGGTGTGCGGTCGCAGCTTGGCTTGCCCGACCACCGAGGAGTACATCCTGCCCATCAAGCACGGCAATGACCGTATCGAATGGTTTATCCAGCTGTCCGATCAGATCGAATGGGAGATCGAGGACAAGCACACCGGTGCGCCGCGCGCCAAAGTGATGATGAAAGCCGGCGATGTCTCGGCTATGCCCGCCGATATCCGCCATCAGGGGTTTTCGCGCAAACGCTCCATGCTGCTGGTGTGGGAGAACGCGACGCCCAACTTGCCGGAGCTCTATGAAACGGGGCAGCTGAAGCCTTGGCCGGTTGAGTTCTGAGCATGACCATTGAGACGCGTCTGTTCATAGACGGCCGGTTCGTCGATGCCGTGGACGGCGCGACCCTGGATGTCATCAATCCGTTTGATGGCAGCGTGCTGGCACAGGTCGCTGAGGCCAAAACAGCCGACGTCGATCTGGCCGTGGCTGCTGCAGCGCGCGCCTTCCCCGCCTGGTCGCGGGTGCCGGCTGCGCAGCGGGGGGCTTTGCTGGGCAAGTTGGCCGATGCCATAGAGGCCCATGCCGATGAGCTTGCCGTGCTTGAGGCACGTGATACCGGTCATCCTATCCGCGACACCCGCGGCCTGGATGTGCCGCGCACGGCGGCCACCTTCCGTTATTTCGCCGGCTTGGCCGACAAGGTCCAAGGCAGCGTGATCCCGGTTGATGCCGGGTTCCTCAACTATGTGCAGCGTGCGCCGTTGGGCGTGGTCGGGCAGGTGGTTCCCTGGAACTTTCCGCTGATGTTTACCAGTTGGAAGATCGGGCCGGCGCTGGCTGCGGGTAATACCGTGGTGCTCAAGCCCGCCGAGATCACGCCGCTGACTACGCTGAAGATCGCCGAGTTGATCCAGTCGGTGGGCATCCCGCCGGGCGTGGTCAATGTTGTGCCCGGTTATGGACACATCGCCGGTCAGCATCTGGCTGAGCATCCCGATGTCCACAAGATCGCTTTCACAGGCTCGACTGCGACTGGTCGGCGCATCGTGCAAGCGTCGGCAGGCAACCTCAAGCGCGTGCAGCTGGAGTTGGGTGGCAAGGGCGCCAACGTGGTGTTCGAAGACGCCAACCTTGCGGCCGCGGTCAATGGCAGTGCGTTTGCCATCTTCCACAACCAGGGTCAGGCCTGCATCGCCGGCTCGCGCCTGCTGCTGCAAGAGTCCATTGCCGAAGAGTTCCTGGAGCGCTTCATCAAGCTCGCGGCCTCCATCCGCCTGGGTGACCCGCTGGATCCGGCGACCGAGATGGGGCCGCTGACCTCGCTGCGTCAGCAGCAGAGTGTGTTGTCCTACTGCGGCATCGCGCGCGAGCAGGGCGGCCAGATCCTGCTCGGTGGCGCTGTACCGCCCGATGCAGCCTTGGCGCGCGGCTATTTCGTACAGCCGACCATCGTGCGTGCAGGGCCTCAAGACCGGGTGTGTCAGGAAGAGGTGTTCGGGCCGTTTGTCACGGTCACCACCTTCAAAGATGAAGCCGAAGCCGAGCAGTTGGCCAATGCCACCAGCTATGGCTTGGGTGCCGGCTTGTGGACCTCTAACCTGCAGCGTGCGCATCGTTTCGCGGCCGTGCTGCGCGCCGGTATGGTCTGGGTCAACTGCTACAAGCGGGTTAACCCGGGCTCTCCGTTTGGTGGCGTCGGTGCTTCGGGTTATGGCCGTGAGATGGGTTTCGAAGCCATGCACGACTACACCGAGGCCAAGTCGATCTGGATCAACTACGACGCGGCGATTGCGCCTCACTATCCGCGCTGAAGCCATGACGGTTCCTCACGCCGTACCACCCGTGCAAGCTCTGGCTACCCGGGTCGTGCGGTCGCCACCGCCGCCAGGTACAGCCTTGCTGGCGCTGGCCGATCTGCCGGAAGGCGAGTGTGTCGAGTGGCAGCCGGCGGCTCCGATGCGCGCTGCGGGTTTGCTGTTGCGGCGTCAGGGCAGCCACGTCCAGGCCTACATCAACCTCTGCCCGCATTTTGCGCTGCCCCTCAATACGCCAGGAGCCGGGTTCCTTGCGGCCGGACCCGCTAGCGTCATGTGCGTGCACCACTGTGCCGTGTTCCGATATAGCGACGGTCTGTGCATTGAAGGGCCGGCGGCGGGCCGGTCGCTGGCGTCCATCCCCGTGTCGGTGATCGATGGTG
>CAIVTJ010000013.1 GCA_903908825.1 uncultured Pseudomonadota bacterium
GGCGCGGTACTGATCGCTTACACGTCCTTGATGACGCGCTTGCGGGTCGCGCGCCGGTGCGCGGCCTCTTGCACATAGATGGGCGTGCGGTAATAGCGGTCGTGACCTGCCGCAATGTGCTCGGGCATGGGTTGATAGTCGACCATCGATTCGAGCATGGCATCGCAGCGCGCTTGCACGCCCACGCGATATTCCGGCGCCGGGAAGATCCACATATCGTTATTGATGATGGCATTGACCACCAAGCGCCCGGCTGTCAGCGGCGTCTGCGGACGCGACCACAGCGGTGACACATCCGCCGGTGCAGCCGGAATGTTGAAACGCATCCCCGCCGGGCGAGGGGCACCGGCTGCAGCAGGCGGCGCCTCGTTCTTAAGGGTGTCGGGCCGATAGCTCTCACTGCGGCCGATGTTGGTGGCGGTCATGCCCGGCACCAGGTTGGACGTGCCGATGTTGGTGGCGCGCAGATCATGGCGCATCTGCTCCATGAGGCCGGTCACAGCCAGCTTGGTCACTGCATAGATGCCAGCCGTGCCCAACAACACACCATCGGTCGAACTGGTGGTGACGATGTGACTGCCCTGCTTACCCGCCAGCATGCGCGGCACAAAAGTGCGCACGCCATACAGCGGGCCCCAGAAGTTGACGCCCATGGCCCAGTCCCAATCTTTCATGGAACCCGCGACCACACCGGACATGACACCGACACCGGCGTTGTTGACCAGGATGTTGACCGGCCCGAACAGTTTTTCGATCTCGTCGGCCTTGCGCTCCCAGGCATCGCGATCCATGACGTCGTGCACCATGGTCTTCACGCGCGGGTCGTTGGCCGGAAACACTTTCAGCGCTTCAGTAAATTGCTTGTCGTCGTAATTGCCCAGGATGACCTTGGCACCGGCCTCATGCAGCGCTTGGGCAATGCCTAGGCCTATGCCACTGGAGCCACCGGTGATGTAAGCGACCTTGTCGCGCACATCGGTGATGGGCGGCGCTTGCGAGGGGCCCATGTCGGGCGTGGGCATCTCGGCGCTTTTCGCTGTGTTGCTGGCCGTCAAGCCCAGCAAACCGGCAGAGCCTGCCGCGGCAGCCAAACCACCGAGCAACTGCCGGCGATTAAAGTTCTGTTCGTCCATGTTCAGGCCCCCCAAAGTTGTTACTGATTGTTGATCACTTCCCAAAAACGTTCTTAAGCAAGTCGGTCACGCGCGCCGCCGGATTACTGCGGATCTTCTTTTCTTCTTCACCCACCAACTGGAACAGACCATCCAAGGCTTGGTTGGTCACATAGTCTTCGAGGTCCAGAGATTGGCCTCCGAGGAAGGGGATATTCTGCACCTTACCCAACAGGTCTTTATAAGCCTTGGTGCTACCCACCTCGCCCACCTTGCGCGCGACGATGGGCTTGAGTGCCGTGTACAGCTTGTCGTGCGTCTTGGACTTAAAGAACTCGGTGGCCGCCGTGTTGCCGCCCGTTAAAATGCCACGCGCATCGTCCACAGACATGTCGCGTATGGCATCCGAAAAATAATCGGCTGCCACAGGCACTGCGGCCTCGGCGGCGCGATTCATGCTGACCACAAACTCATCGACCTGCTTTTGCATGCCGGCCTTGGCAGCAAAGTCCGCCACCTTGCGCACTTTCTCTGGCATCAGGATGCGCACGGTCTCGTTATTTAAATAGCCACCATCACGCGACAGACTCTTGACCGCATTGCGCGTGCCCACGGCCAGCGCTTCCTTGATGCCGGCGATAGATGTTTTGTCGTCTGTGCCGGCTTTACCCTTGGCTGCAGGCTGGGCTTTGAGTTGGTTCAAGCCGTTCTTGACCAGGCTATCGAGGTCAGGCAACTGCGCCCGGACGGGCAGCACGGCAAGCACGCATAACAAGCTGAGCAATGGTCGATACATGGTCGATCCTCTTTTTTACAGTTCTACCA
>CAIVTJ010000014.1 GCA_903908825.1 uncultured Pseudomonadota bacterium
GATGCTCAGGTTGTCTGCTGCCGCAGCAGCAAAGGCCATCAGGAAAAATATAATGAAGGTCGCCCAGAAGGCGGGCGATGTGAGTTGATAGCGCAGTTCAAAGCGCGCGACTGAAAGCAGCATAGGTATGGCCTCAGGCCGCAGCGCGGGTGGTGGCGAGCGTGGCGCAGTACACGTCCTCTAGTCCGGCACGCGCCAACTCAAAGCCCTCACCGGGATGGGCATCGGCCAGTACATGCACCAGCGTGCGTCCGGCCAGCAGTCGCGTGGCAATGACTTGATGTGCCGCCTTGCAAGCATCGAGTTCATTCTTGGCGATGGTCTTGCGCCACACACGACCGTGCAGGCTGTCGATCAGCGTCTGCGGCACGCCCTCAGCCACAATGCGGCCATTGGCCAAAATGACCATGCGCGGGCACAGATCGGCCACGTCCTCAACAATATGCGTAGAGAGAATCACCACCACGCTCTCGCCGATGCCAGCGAGCAGGTTCAAAAAGCGGTTGCGCTCTTCCGGGTCCAAGCCAGCGGTGGGCTCGTCGACAATCACCAGCCGCGGGTTGCCCAACAAGGCCTGCGCAATGCCAAAGCGCTGACGCATACCACCGGAAAAGCCCGCCAGTGCTTTCTTGCGCACCGCCCAGAGGTTGACCTGCTGCAGCAGCGCCTCGACTGCCTCGCGACGTTCGCCGCGAGCCGAATAGCCTTTGAGCACTGCCAGGTGATCGAGCATGTCGTAGGCCGACACGCGCGGATACACGCCAAAGTCCTGTGGCAGATAACCCAGCACGCGGCGCAGCGCCGGCGCATCGGCCAGCACATCGATACCGTCAAAGGTGATGCTGCCGGACTGCGGCAGTTGCAAGGTGGCGATGCTGCGCATCAGCGTGCTCTTGCCGGCACCGTTGGGGCCCAGCAGGCCGAACATCCCGGCAGGGATCGTCAGCGAGACATCGTCTAGCGCACGGGTACCGTTGGGGTAGGTATGGGTCAGGTGGGCGATGGACAACATGGCAGCCTCACAGCGTTGGTTGGTGATTTATCTCACTACAACACCAGATCGGCTGTCAAGCATCGCCCGCTGGTCAGCCCTGCCCCGGCGCCAGCGCCTCAATGCGATCGACCTTGCGGTAGTTGCGCGACAGCATCGCGCCACGCTGCGCCCGCTCCCCGCGGTATTCATCCAGGTCACGCGCCGACAAAGTCATCGGCCGCTCACCGCACCACACGACCAACTTGCCGCCCGCCGGCACCACGGCCACCGCCACCAGCAGTTCTTCACGGGCCTCAGCCTTTTTGGTGGGAATGCCAAACAGCTTATTGCCCTTGCCGCGCGGCATCTCGGGCAGTTCACTGACCGGGAACACCAACAGGCGCCCTTCGGTGTTGACCGCAGCCACCAGCGCATCGGCAGCCGGCACTGGAACCATAGGCAACACTTGCGCACCTTCGGTCAGGTTGAACACAGCCTTACCGGCGCGGTTGCGCGAATGCAGCTGCGCCAGGCGCACCGTGAAGCCATAGCCGGCATCACTGGCCAACAGCCACAACTCATCCGGATCACCCAGCGCCACGCCGGCAAAGCGCGCGCCATCGGGCGGATCCAGGCGCCCTGACAAGGGCTCGCCCTGACCGCGTGCAGACGGCAGCGTATGCGCCGGCAGGCTGTAAGCGCGACCGGTGCTATCCACAAACACGGCTTGCTGCGTGCTGCGGCCGCGCACAGCAGCCAGACAGGCATCGCCGGTCTTATAGCTGAGCGTGGTCGCATCGATCTCATGGCCCTTGGCCGCGCGCACAAAACCACCTGTGGATAGCACCACGGTGACCGGCTCGTTGGCCATCAGCTCGGTCTCATCGATGGCCTGCGCAGCTTCGCGCTCGACCAGCTTGGAACGACGTTCATCGCCAAATTCGAGTGCATCGGCTGTCAGCTCATCGCGTACCAGCGCACGCAAGTTGGCTTCACTGCCCAGCAGCGCCAGCAAGCCGTCGCGCTCGGCGGCAAGCGCAGCCTGCTCTTCACGGATCTTCATCTCTTCCAAACGCGCCAGATGCCGCAAGCGCGTGTCGAGGATCATGTCAGCCTGATCGTCGCTCAAGCCAAAACGTTCGATCAGCTTGGCCTTGGGCTCATCCTCGGTGCGGATGATGCGGATCACTTCATCGAGGTTCAGATAGACGATCAGCAAA
>CAIVTJ010000015.1 GCA_903908825.1 uncultured Pseudomonadota bacterium
TCACGAGATCGCCAGTCACGGCATGTGGCACATGCTGGTGTTCAACCAGACGCGCGATGAGTTGGATACCGTGACCCGCGACTCCAAAGCCCTGCTGGAAGACATCACCGGCGTACGCATCGACGGCTATCGGGCCTCGACTTATTCCATCACGCGGCAATCGCTGTGGGCTTTGGATGTCTTGTGCGAGTTGGGCTTCACCTATGACTCCAGCATCTTTCCGATTCGGCACGATGTCTATGGCATACCCGATGCACCCGTGCGTCCCAGCCGCATCACGGCCCCCAGTGGCAGTCAGCTGGTCGAGTTCCCGATGTCCACGGCGCAATACGGTCCGCTACGCATCCCGGTATCCGGAGGCGGCTATTTCCGCCTGCTGCCCTATGCATTGACGCGGGCCGCGTTGCGCAAGCTCAACGCCGCCGAGCAACGGCCATTTGTGTTTTATCTGCATCCGTGGGAAATCGATCCGCAGCAGCCACGCATCGCGGCCAGCTGGTTCTCGCGCTTCCGTCACTACAACAACCTCGACCAGTGCGAGGCGCGCTTAGGACGCTTGCTGCAGGACTTCAGCTTTGCACCCATGCGTCAGGTGCTCTCTTCACTCGATCTGCTTGAGCCTTCTGCGCAGCAAACGCAGGCTTTGTCGTAGCTGCTGGCGCCAACCGGCGGCCAACCATTCATAGCTCAGGTTGTTGTCAAACTGACTGGCAAAGCGGCGCTTGAAGGCTTCATCACCGCGGGTGAAGTCCAGCGCCTCTGCATCAAGTGCCTGCGCTTTCACCAGCAGGGCCTGCAACAGCACCTCACCCGGGCCGGTGTGACGCAGCGCCGGATCAAAACTGGGCTTGTACCACAGCAGATCGCCGCCTGAGCGCAGCCCCAGATGGATTGCAGCCAGACGCTCGCCCACGGTGACGGTGGTCAGCAGCACCGCGCCGGTCGGAGCCAGCTGTTCGACCATTTGCCGGTAAAAGCGCTGGTTGGCTTCCTGCAGAAACAGGCTGGGATGCGCTGTGCCCTGCCAGCGCGCGATGTGCTGTGCGAACAGCGCCGGCAACAGGGGCTCAATCTGCGCCTGCGTCTCGTAATGATTTATCACCAGCGGACCCAAAGCCGCCAGCTGCCGTTGGTGGCGTCGCAGACTCTGCTTGCCCAGCACAGCAGCTACGCCAGCCTCATTGTCGCGTACCGGCAGCCGCGGGCACACCGTGCGCTCTGCGAGGTGCAGACCGGTCAGCCCCTCCGATACGCAGGGCGCCAGCGCGGCCGCCAGCGCACTGCTGCCGCGCACTTCATTCAGCTGCAGGTTGCAGCCGGCCTCGACCAGCGCGGCCAAGGCAGACACCAAGGCCGCCGTGATCTGCGTGTCGCCATCCTGAACCAGCAACACCTGATAATCGGAGTGGCCGTCGCCCAG
Source organism: uncultured Pseudomonadota bacterium (assembly GCA_903908825.1). Taxonomy (GTDB): domain Bacteria; phylum Pseudomonadota; class Gammaproteobacteria; order Steroidobacterales; family Steroidobacteraceae; genus ZC4RG30. The sequence goes on from CAIVTJ010000015.1 coordinate 1,421, forward strand.
CAGACTCAGTGTCGGTACGCCCAGATTCAGCAGACGCCGCGGTTTGCGATACAGCGGCGCCAAGCCCACCAACCGCGTGCCCTCATAAGCGGCGATCAGCTGCAGCCGGTGCGCGGCGCTGCCGTAGGTCGTCCACCAGGCCAGCAGCCATTCGCGTCGCTGAAACACCGTGGCTTCGGGGCAGCGCTCCCACAGTTGTTGCCACTGCTGCGCGCTGATCGCGTCAAAGTCGTCGTGAGTGATCAACCGCAGCGACGCATCGGCCACTGGCTTTGGCCTTCGCCCCAGACGCAAAAAGTATTTTTCAAGCGCATGCCAGCTTAAGGCGGCCAGCAGATAACTGAGCGCAGCGATGCACAGCGTAAAGACCAGCGGCCGCATCGTGTGCAAGGGCGTCAGCACATCGGCGAGCCACGGTTTGAAAAAGATCAGCAGCGGCATGTGCAGCACATACATCGCATAGCTATAGCGCGCGATGCGCCCCAAGGCCGGGTGCGATAGCGCACCTTGCCACTGCGCAGCCCATCGATTACGCGGTGGCTGGCTGGCCGCCAGCACCAGCAGCGCAAGGCCCAAAGCCAACAGCGTGTAGCCGGGGATGATAGTCAGCACGTCACCGGTGTCGTAGATGCGCGTCGCCAACGCCACGGCGACGACCAGTCCCGTGACCGACAGCGACAACATTCGCCAGTGGCCTTGTAGCCAGGACAGCACAGCGGGACTGCGCAGCAGCACCGCCACCATAGCGCCCAAGATCAGCGCATCCATGCGCGCAAGGCTGTTGATGTAGATGGCCTCGGCCGGCAGTCCCAGCCACCACATCACTGTCCGCGCGGCAATCGCCACGGCCACCAGCGCACTGCAGGTGGCCAGCAACCGTCGCGGCGGCACGCAGGCGATGAGCAGCGGCCACAGCAGATAAAACTGCACCTCGACCGCCAGCGACCAGAAATGCGGAAACCAGCTGACGAAGCCTGTGATGGGCGGTCGCCAGTTATCGACGAACAGCCACAGATTCCATTGATGCCGGTAGCTGGCTAACGTTGTGGCCGGTAGCTGTATGCAATAAGGCAGCACATACAAAAAGAACACCAGCACCAGCACATACAACGGCAGGATGCGTGCCGCACGCCGCAGCTGAAAGTCACGGTAATAGTGTGCGCTGCCACGGCTGACCAGCAGGGCTTGGGTGATCAACAAACCGGACAGCACAAAGAACAACTGCACGCCCACCCAGCCGATGTGCGCCAGCACATCGATAGGCAAAGCCCAGTTGCGCTGCGACGGGAACACCGCTGCGTTGTGCAGAATGACCAGCAGGATGGCCAGGGCGCGCAAGCCGTCCAGCGCGGCATTGCGCTCCTTGCGCGGCATCAGAGCAAAGCCTGATGGCTGGTCAGCATTGCGCGGACCTCCTCAGCGTTAGCGCGGCGCATGGGTTTGCCATCGACCGGGCTCACCGGCGACTGCCGGATGCCATCGAGGGCAAACACCAGCACTTCGATGACCGCTGCATCGAGATCAAAGCGCAGGCCGGGCACAGCGACAGCGGGCCGGTCAGCTTGCAGCCGCATCCGGCGTTCAACCAGTTCATAAGGCAGGTGACGGTCCAGCAGCAGCAAGGTCAACGATTCAGCGCGATCGGCAAACACATGCAGTTGCACATCGGCGTGTTCGGTAGCCGTACCGGTGAGCACCGGACCGACCAGGCGCGGTTGAAACTCGGCCAGCAAGCTCATCGCTTGTAAGGCCGCTTCGCGCAAACGGCGCAGGTTGCCGGCGTGAGAGTCCTGTCCGAACAGCCGTTGATGGGCGATCAACGCCGCTTCGATTTCGGTGTTGCGCGGCAACACGCCGGCATCGGTCACCCCGAAGCGCTCGGCGGCCTTGCGCTTGGCCAGCAGAAAATCGTGGATGCCCCGCTCAACCATCAGTCGCGCGGCTTCCTGCGCGATGGCCTGACGCAGCGTTGCCGAACGGCCGGCGGGTTTGCGCGTCATCGCAGCGACTTAGAACAGGCCCTCGCTGGCGCCGGCAGGCGGCGGCCGCGGGGCAGGGTTGTCGGGTGCGGCCGGATCCACGCCGCCCGGCAGGTGAGTCAGCATGAAGGTTTCGTTGATCGCATCGCTCTCGTTGGGCCGGGCGAGGGCACCGGTGCGCGAGGACACGGCCAGTGTGACCAGCCCCGGCGGCCGCGGCTGCGGCGCCGGTGGCGTGGCACGCAAGGCCTCACGCATGAAATACACCCAGATGGGGGCCGCGGTGCGCGAGCCCTCTTCGCTTTCGCCCAGCGGACGATCATCGTCATAGCCCACCCAGACGCTGGCGACCAGGTTGCGGTTATAGCCGTTGAACCAAGTGTCCCGCGCATCATTGGTGGTACCGGTCTTGCCCGACAGGTCGTTGCGGCCCAAAGCCCGCGCACGCCGTCCCGTTCCGCGTTTGATCACATCGGCCATGAAGTCGGCGATCAACCAGGCGTTCTGCGCGCTGATGATGCGCGGCGCAATGCGCTCGGGTTTGAGGTAGCCGCGGCCGCCTTGCTCGCTGGCCAGTTCCCGTAAAGCGGCCGGGGCATCGGCGATACGGGCTGCGATCTGTTCGGCGCTGGGCGTTGGATCGAGCGGCGGCAGCAACAGCGGCGGCGCCGGCGCATCGGCAGCCGAGTCGGCGGTCGCGGTTGCAACGCTGAGATCGGGGCCCAAGGGCGGCGGCGGGGTTGATGCGTTATCGCAGCTGCGGCAGACCACTGCCGGTGTGGCCTGATAGACCACCTCGCCGGCGGCGTTTTCGATGTGATCGATCAGGTACGGGCCGACCTTGTAGCCGCCGTTAGCAAAGGTGGCAAAGCCTGTGGCCATCTGCAGCGGTGAGCTGGGCAGGGTGCCCAGTGCCAGCGTCAGGTTGTTGGGCATGACCGCGGGGTCAAAGCCGAAGCGGCTGGCATAGTCGATGACGGTGCCCAAGCCGACCTCACGCAAGATGCGTATCGAAACCAGGTTGCGTGATTTGACCAGCGCTTCGCGCATGCGCGTCGGTCCGCCGAAATCGCCGCCGGAGTTTTCCGGGCGCCAACCGCCCTCGATGCTGGCATCGTCGATGACGATAGGCGTATCGAGGATGATCGAGGCCGGCGTGAAACCGTTTTCTAAAGCGGCTGAATACAAAAACGGCTTAAAGCCCGAACCGGGCTGGCGCCGTGCCTGCGTGGCGCGGTTGAACTGGTTGCTGTAGTAATCAAAGCCGCCGACCAGCGAGACCACCGCGCCATCGTCCGGATCGAGCGCTACCAGCGCCGACTGCGCTTCGGGCACTTGGGCCAGGATTGCGCTGCCATGATGGTCGCTGACCACCAGCACGATATCGCCGCGCGCCAGCACGTCGCTGGCCTGCCGCGGGTTGCCGCCCGGCTTGCCGTTAACGACGCGCCGCGCCCACGACAGGCCGGACCAGTCGATCTGTGCCGGACCGCTGCCGCGGACATGGACCTTGGCCGTGTTGCCGCTGACCGAGAGCACCACAGCAGGCTCCAGCAGGCCCACGGGCTCGCGGCTGCCCAGTGCGGTTTCGATGACCAGAGCGTCGGCATCGGCCGCCAGGTTCGCGTGCGCCAGCGCACCGCGATAGCCATGGCGACGGTCGTACTCGATCAGTCCCAGCCGCAGCGCACGATTGGCCGCCGTCTGCAGCCGACCATCGATGGTGGTGAACACCTTGTAGCCGTAATTGACTGCCGCCGGCCCGAAGCGGTTGACGATCTCCTGCCGCGCCAGCTCGGCCACATAGGGCGCTTCGGCATCAAACACCGGCGCATAGGGCCGTGCCACCACGGGTTCGGCATGGGCTTTGCGCGCTGTGGCCAGGTCGATGTGGCCAACCTCGGTCATGCGCCGCAGCACGTAATTGCGGCGTATCGTGGCCGCTGCCGGGTTGGTGATCGGGTTATAGCGCGACGGCACTTGGATGATGCCGGCCAATGTGGCGGCTTCCGACACGCTCAGCTGCGACAGGCTTTTGCCGAAATAGGTCTCGGCCGCTGCCGCCACGCCGTAGCTGCGTTGCCCGAAGAAAATCACGTTCAGATAAGTGGCGAGGATTTCCTGCTTGCTGAAATCACGCTCCATCCGGTAGGTGACGAACACCTCTTGCAGCTTGCGGCGCCAGGTCTTGTCCAGCGTGAGGAACATGTTGCGCGCGGCTTGCATGGTGATGGTGCTGGCGCCCTGGGCGCGTTCGGCTGATAGCAGGTTGACTGCCATGGCGCGCAACACCCCTGTCCAGTCGATGCCGTGGTGACTGAAAAACCGGTCATCCTCGGCCGCCAGCACGGCGTTGCGGACCAACTCCGGAATCTCGTCATAAGTGACTGGTATGCGCCGTTGCTCACCGATCTGCGAGATCAGCCCGCCGGTACGCGTGTACACCCGCAGCGGCACCTGCAACTCGACCTTGCGCATCGCCTCTACCGACGGCAACGAAGGCGATATGTAGACATAGACGCCGGCCACACCCATCACCAGCAATAAAGGCACACAGGCGATGACGACTAGGGCGTGCTTTAACAGGGCAAACGAGGATCGCTTCACGGATTTGACTCAATATGGTTGCGCGCAGGCACCGACCACCACCAAGGTAGCGACAGTGCACAGTGTGCCATGCGCACCGATATCTGTCGGGAGTGCAGACGAACTGCGCATTTGTGGGTCAATGGGGCGCAAACATGCGGCCCGCTTCGTGTTTTTTGCCAGTGCTGTCGTATATATTTGAGCAAAATGTCAGGCGATACTGCGGCTTAGTGCTGTAAACGTCTGAAAGGTAACGGAGAACGTGCTTCAGTTTTCGCGCAAATCGCGTCCTTTGCTAGGTCTGGACATCACCACTTCGTCCATCAAAGTGGTCGAACTGTCGTTGTCCGCAGGCCAGTACCGGGTCGAATGTTACGGCGCAGAAGCCATGCCGCCCAATGCCATCAGTGACCGGGCCATCGTCGACGTGCAGGCCGCCGCCGATGCCATCGCGCGCGCCGTGCGACGCAGCGGCTCCGAAGTGCGTGAAGTGGCCGTTGCGGTCAGTGGCAACAACAACCACATGGCCAAAGTCATCCAGATGTCGGCGGCGCTCAACGAGGCCGAACTGGAGACTCAGATCGAGTTGCAGGCCGATCAGTATCTGGAAGTCCCCTTGGAAGAGCTGGCCCTCGACTACCAAGTGCTGGGACGGTCACCCCGCGATCCCGAATCCATCGATGTGCTGCTGGTCGCCGCGCGCAGTACGCTGGTCGGGCAATTGCGTGATGCCGTGCTGCAGGCCGGGCTTACGCCCCGCATCATCGATGTCGAGTCCTATGCCCTCGAAAACGCCTGCTCGCTGATGCGCCATCAGCTTCCCGATGGCGGCATCGATCGCAGTGTGGCCATCATCGATTTCGGCGCCAGCACCACCACCTTCAGCGTGCTGCGCGACCTCAAGCTCATTTACACGCGTGACTTCGCTTTCGGTGGCCAGCAGCTTACTGAGGCCATCATGCGCACCTACGGCCTCACCATCGAAGAGGCCGGTCGCGCCAAGAAAGAAGGCGGCTTGCCGGGTAACTACCAGTCCGAGGTCCTCGACCCGTTCATCGACGATATGAACCAGCAGGTCTTGCGCGCCTTGCAGTTCTACATGGCGTCATCGGCCGATCGCGATCCACTCGACAAGCTGCTGGTCTGCGGCGGTTGCGCCAACATCCCCGGTGTGGCCGATGTCATCGCCAGCCGTGTGGGCATTGCCGCCGAAAAAGGTGACCCTTTGGGGCAGATGCGTCTGACGCCACGGGCCCGTTCGCAGGCGGTGCAGCGCGATTCCACGGCCTTGCTGGTGGCGCTGGGCTTGGCGTTGCGGGGTTTTGACTGATATGCGGCGCATCAACCTACTGCCTTGGCGGGAACAGCAGCGCAGCGAGCGCAAGCTGGCCTTTTACGTCGGCCTGGCCGCGGCGGTCGTGGCGGCGTTGGTGTTTTCGGTGGGCACTTATCTGTGGATAGGCTCGCTGGTGTCCGAACAGCTCGATCGCAACCAGCGCCTGCAGGCAGAGATCGCCAAGCTCGATCACCAGATTGAAGAGATCAACAATCTCGAACAGCAGAAACAAAAGTTCATCGCCCGTATGCAGATCATCGAGAAGCTGCAGCGATCCCGGCCCGAGATCGTGCACATGTTCGACAGCCTGGTGCACATGCTGCCCGAGGGCATCTACTTGACTGAGATCAGCCAGTCCGGCCGGCGTCTGCGCTTGCACGGCATTGCGCAATCTTCGACCCGCGTGTCGTCGTTTATGCGCAATCTCGACTCCTCGCAATGGCTCACCAACCCCGAACTGGAAGTGGTCGAGAGCAAGAAAGAAAACGCCTTCGGCAGTGACTTCACCTTGTTTGCCGATCAGGTGGCTGTCAACGAGATGCCGCTCTCTGTCGCCCGTCAGGCGGCCGGCAAGCCAGCCCCGAGGACGCAGCCGTGACCTTTCAAGAGCTGCGACAACTCGATTGGAAGGAGCCGGGCCGTTGGCCGCGCAGCGTCCGCTTGGCCGTTATCGGCGCTTTTTTCCTGGTCATCTTTGTGGCGCTGTCTTACCTGGTCGTGTGGCAGCAGCAGGGTCCGGATCTGCAGTCTGCCGAATTGCAGGAACAGCGCCTGCGCGAGGAGTTCCGCGACAAGCATTCCAAGGCCGTCAACCTCGAGCTCTACAAGCAGCAGCTGGCCGACATCGAACGCTCGTTCGGCGCCATGCTGCGTCAGTTGCCGGGTCGTACCGAGGTCCCCAACCTGCTGGTCGACATTTCGCAAACCGGTCTGGCGGCAGGCTTGCAGCAGCAGTTGTTTCAGCCGCTGCCGCAGCAGAGCAGTGACTTCTACGCCGAGATGCCCATCAAGATCCGTCTGACCGGCAGCTATCACCAGTTCGGCGAGTTCGTCAGTGGCATCGCGGCCCTGCCGCGCATCGTCACGCTGCACGACATCCAGATCAAACCCACCGGTAAAGCCGGCGCCGACCAGTTGCAATTGGACGTGACCGCCAAGACCTATCGTTACCTCGATGAGGCCGAGCTGCAGGCAGCCGATGCCGAGCGCCGCAA
>CAIVTJ010000016.1 GCA_903908825.1 uncultured Pseudomonadota bacterium
CATTTTGAGCTGGAAATCACCGAGACCACGCTGATGGCCGATGCCAAGCGCACCATCGACATGCTGGGCGAGCTGCGCACCCTCGGCGTGCACTTGTCTATCGATGACTTCGGCACGGGTTATTCGTCGCTGTCGGCCTTGCAGCAGTTTCCAATCGGCACGCTGAAGATCGACCAGAGCTTTGTGCGCAACGTGGTCACCGACGCCAATGCCGCCACGCTGGTACGCACCATCATCGAGATGGGACGCAGCCTAAGCATGGAAGTGGTGGCCGAGGGTGTCGAGACGGTAGAACAGCTGCTGTTCCTGCGCGAACTCGGCTGCCATCAGGGCCAGGGCACCTTGTTCGGCGACCCTTGCAGCATTGATGATCTGGCGCTGCTGCTGCAGGCGCAGCAAGCTAACGCAGCGCCCTATGGCCAGTTATTCGACAGTCCTTCGCTGGCGCTGCCCTTAACGGGCTGAGGCGCTGGCAGCCTCCACAACCGCCTGCTGCTGCATTTGCAGCGCCGCCTGCCGGGCCGCCTGCTGTAAGGCTGCCACCACACTACTCAGACGATTGGCATCGGCCGGCACTTGTGCGGCCACGCGGAAGCTTGCCAAAGGTCGCTGTTGGCGCCGGCTGGAGAGTGTGCAATCGAACAAGGCCTGCGCCACCGGTAGCGCCCCCTCGGCCTGTTCAATCTCAAAACGGCGCACCGTCACCGCCAACACCATATCTGCATCCAGGTCTGCGCCATCGCTGACCACATGCGCAAACTGGCCGCTGTCCCGCAGCGTTTGCAACAACACCGCATTCAGCACTTCACCCAGCGGCGCGGCCCAACGACCACCTGCGTAGTAATCCAGGCGGTTGCCACTGCGCAGCAACAGGATGCGGGTGCTGTCCAGACCCGGTGCCAAGGACGGCCGCAACCATTGCAGGGTCAGCGGCAAAGGCTGGGCTGCAGCGGCAGCCGGTGCATCGGCACGCAGCACATAGGTCTGGGCTGCCGGCGCGGTGCTGCGCAGCAGGCTGCTGCACCCTCCCACCAACAAGGCACCCGCCACCAACGGCAGGCAGCGAAGCAACGTCATGGCGGTATCTCCACGCCCCGGTAGGTGGGCTGAAACAGGATGCGAGAGGGGTCTTCGTTCAAACCGCGGGTCAGCGCGCGGGCGTCGTCGATGGCCGTGCGCGCTTCGCGCAGCGTCTGCTGCAACTGCGGCAAGCCATCACGCACAAAGGCGCGCAGGTCGCCACGATTGTCGGCCAGCATCTGATCGACGCGCGCACTGACCGAAGCGGTGTTATCTGCCGTGACACGCAGCTTCTCGACGGCCTTGGCGATATCCGGACCCAGCATATTGGCTGCGCCATTGAGGTTGGCAACCAGTCCACGGGTCTCTTTGGCTGTGGCCCGCAAGTCGGTCAGCAACAGCGACAACTCATGGGCCGTCTGCGGCAGTTGTTCGCTGGTCTTGCCCAGGTTGTGCAAGGTATCGCTGATCACCGCTATGTTCTGCGTCGACAGCAGACTGTCCAAGCGCACCAGCAACTCGCGGCTGCGGCCCGCCAGGTCGGGCAAGGTCGCCAAAAACACATCGAAGTCAGAGCGCACCGAATTGATGACCGGATAGTCCTGACTGGCCACCGGCGGCAGGATGTCTGCGCCAGGCTTGCTCTGCTGCAAATCGACGAACAGCAGGCCGGTCACGCCCTGCAGCGATAGCTGCGCCAGCGTGCGCGATGAAATGGGCGCCGAGCCGTCGATGTCGGCGATGACCTGCACGCGGTCGGCCACGCGCGGATCGATGCGGATGCGCACCACGCGGCCCACATCGACGCCCAGATAGCGCACCTGACCGCCCACCGTGAGACCGCTGACGCTACCCTGAAAATAAATCTCGTAGCGGCTGTAGTCGCGACGGTCGCTGCCGCCGGCATACCAGTACACGAACAAGCCGGCCATCACCACGATCAGGATGACAAAGGCACCGACCACGGTATATCGGGCTTCACGCTCCATGGCTGGCTCCGGTCGTGGGCAGATAACGGCTGGCGCGCACGCCATGGAAATAGCTGTGTATCCACGGATGCGGATGATCGACGATGTGCTGCAGATCAGCGCTGACCATACCCCGGTCGACGATGACGCCGACGCGGTTGCAGGTGCGGAAAATGCTATCGAGGTCGTGCGTGATCATGACCACCGTCAAAGAGAGTTCGTGCTGCAGGTAGGCTATCAGGTCATCGAAGGCCGCTGCACTGATCGGGTCCAGACCCGAGGTGGGTTCATCCAGAAACAACAGCTTCGGGTCCAGCGCCAACGCCCGCGCGAGTGCTGCGCGCTTGACCATGCCGCCGGAGAGCTGCGACGGGTATTTGTGCAGCGCACTTTCGGGCAGACCCACCAAACGCAGCTTGAGCAGCGCCAGCCCTTCCAGGACATCGGGCGGCAGCGCCAGGTGTTCGATCATCGGCAACTGAATGTTCTCGCGCACGGTCAAGGATGAGAACAGTGCGCCATGTTGAAAGGTCACGCCATAGCGGGCTTTAGCGGCACGCAGCGGCTCGGGTTGCATCTGCGTGATGTCCTGGCCTTCCAGCAACACGCGGCCCGCCTGAGGCCGGCGCAACCCTAAGATGGTGCGCAGCAGCACCGACTTGCCCGAGCCCGAACCGCCGACGATGCCGAACACTTCACCCTCTTGCACCTCCATATCCAAACCCTCGTGCACCGTCTGAGTGCCAAAGCGGTTGGTGATGCCGTGCAGCTCGATGAGGTTGCGGGCCATCAGACGTCGATCTCCATGAACAGGATCGCGAACAGCGCATCAGCCAGCAACACCAGGAAGATGGACTGCACCACCGCGCTGGTGGTCAAACGCCCCAGGTCGCGCGATGAGCCGCGCACCTGCAAGCCGCGATAGCAGCCGGACAGAGCGATCAGGATCGCAAACACCGGCGCTTTCCAGATGCCGACCCAGAAGGTGGTGTGAGCGATAGCACCGGCAGAACGGTTGATGAACTGCTGCAGCGGCATGTCCAGCAACTCATGACACAGCAAAGCACCACCGGCCAGACCCACCATGTCAGCGATAAACGTCAGCAAGGGCAGTGCGATGGTCAAACCGATGATGCGCGGCAAGATCAAGGTTTCGGTGGCATCGACACCGGCGGCATCGAGCGCATCGACTTCTTCATTGAGCTTCATCGCGCCGATCTCGGCGGCAAAGGCGCTACCCGAGCGGCCGGCAACGATGATGGCCGTCAGCAGCACGCCCAGTTCGCGCAGCACACCCACGGTGATGAGGTCGACTACAAAGATGTCGGCGCCGAAGTCGCGCAGCTGCGAGGCGCTGAGGTACGCGATGATGACACTGATCAGAAACGCGATCAGCGACACGATGGGCACGGCGGTAATGCCGGTATCCCAGACGTGCCGCACGATAGACGTGACGCGCAGCCGACGCAGACTGCGGCAGGCCCGCGCCAGCGTCACGGCCACCTGGCCCACAAAGGCCAGGCCCTCACGCAGCGCCTGCAAACGCACCAGCGCCCGCTTGCCGATGATCGCCACCGGGTTGGGGTCGTCGCCGTGCTTGTCCTCGACATCGTGCGGCGTGCTTTCAGCGAGGGTCTGACGCACCACGCGCAGGCTGTCGGGCACTTCGCCGGCAAAGTCCAAGCGCAAGCCGGCACACGCCGGTGACTGCAAGTAGTGGTGCAACAGCCAACCGCCGGCCAGGTCCAGCGGCTGCGCAGCCTGCGCATCGAGGGTCAGGTGTGTAACGCCGCCCAGATCGGCCGCTGCCAGCGCGGCGCTGATCTGCGCTGCGCGCGCGGCCACCCACTCGCCCTGCAACAGCAGCGTCGCGTTCGCACCGCTGCGCTGCAACTGCAGCGGCGCAGACGATTCAGCGCCGGTCGGGTTGATATCAGCGGGGCCGGTTTGCAAGGGTGTATCGCACGCGCTGCAGGTGAAGCTGCCAACCATACACCGCCGGCAAGGCCCGATCAGCTATCGTCGCTATAGCGTCGCAGACGCACGGTCAGCGCCAGCAGCGCCCCCGCGGCCAACACACCCAGCCACAGCCCCGGTTGCTGGACGCCCTGCAGCGGCAAGGGCGCCAGACGCTGGCCCAGCCAGTGCGCCAGATACGCGCTGCCCAGCAGCAGCTTCTCGGCAATGATGCAGCCTGCCGGCACCAGCAGCACCCACAGCGTCGGTGTGCGACGGGCCAGCGAGGCCAGCTGCAACACGGCATACACAGGCGCATACCACAGCAGGTTCAGCAGCAGCGTCGCGCCCAGTTCGGCCAGCGCCGAGGCATATTGCGCAAAGGCTGCGGGCGGCAATTGCGCAGAGACCTGCGGTGTCAGCGACACCAACACCAGCAGGATGGCCGTGGTCAGCACCGTCAGCGCATACACAGCCAAAGGCACTAGCAAGGCGATGCTGTATTTGGCCAGCACAGCCTGGCTGTCGGACACCGGCAACGAGCGCCAGAACAAGATGCTGCGATCGCGACGCTCGGCGTACAGGCTATCGAGCAGATAGTTGCAGACCATGATGCCGGAGACCGTCAGCAGCAACAGGCCCACGCCCATCACCAACAGACGCAGCGGTTCTTGAATGTGTCCGGTGCCCTGCGCTTCGTCGCTGCCGGTGACCGTCATGCCGCTGCCATTGAAGGTGAAGTGCATGTCACCCAGATCGATGTGCGCCAATTGCAGCGCCGTAGCGATGCCCATCAGCACCAGCACGGCCGCCAACGCCGCCGGCACCATCCACAGGCCCGGACGTTCCCAGAACTCGCGCCTGACCAAGGTGAACCAAGGGCGGGTGTGAACTACTGCACTCATGACAAGCTCCCGTTATCGATGTTTTGCGGCTGCAGGCGGGCGACGAACAAATCGGCGACCGTGGGCGTACTCACGTCGCCCAGTTGCGCCAGCGCCTGACGCTCGACGTTTTCAAAGGTCAGCACGCTGCGGCCCAAGGCACGCCGTTCACTGAACGGCTGCAAGGCGCGGGCAGCAGCCAGTTGATCGGGGTGCACCAGCAGCTGGGTAAAACGCTCACCCAGGGTTTCGATTTGCGCATCGAGCACGATGCGGCCCTGCTCTATGAACAGCACATCGGTGAGGATGTTCTCGATCTCTTCGACCTGATGCGTGGTGACCAGGATGGTGCGCTGCTCATCCATGTAGTCGCTCAGCAGCGTGTCGTAAAAGCGCCGGCGGGTCAGCAGGTCTAAACCCAGCGTCGGTTCATCGAGCACCAGCAGGCGCGCGCGGATGGCCAGCACCAGCGCCAGATGCAACTGCGTGACCATGCCCTTAGAGAGCTCACGCACGCGGCTGTTGCGGCGGATCTCGGTGGTCTGCAAAAAGCGCTCGGCAATGGGCCGCTCGAAAGCCGCGTGTATGCCTTCCATGTAGTCCAAGGCTTGGCTGACGCGCAGCCACTTGGGCAGCACTGCGGTGTCGGCGATGAACGCCACCTGCTGCATCAGTGCATCGCGCTGCTCGTTCGGGTCCAGACCCAGCACGCTCAAGCTGCCCTGGTAAGGCGTCAGCCCGAGGATGGCTTTAAGCAGAGTGGTCTTGCCGGCGCCATTGCGGCCGATCAGGCCGACGATGCGGCCCGGTGCCACTGTGAAGCTGACATCGGCCACCGCGGCGCGGCCGCGATAGTGCTTGGACAGGCCACTGGCGGAAATTACAGCAGTCATCGATCTTGCTCCTGAGTGTCGGGGCTGGCGGCGGCCAGCAGTTCGGCAGCGGACAAGCCCAGCCGGGCGATGCGCGCGCGGACCTTGGGCCATTCACTGCTTAAAAAACGCTCGCGCTCGCCCTGCAGCAGCGTGGCTTTGGCGCCGGTGGTCACATACAGGCCCATGCCGCGGCGTTTCTCGACCAGGCCCTCATCGACCAGTTGCTGATAGCCTTTGAGCACGGTCAGCGGGTTGAGGCGGTAGTCGGCGGCGACCTGCCGGACGGACGGCAGCGCCTCGCCTTCGGCGATGACCCCGTCGAGGATCATGACCACCACCCGGTCGTGCAGCTGGCGGTAGATGGGCTGGGCGTCGTCCCAGTTGGTGTCGGAGTGGCTCACGC
>CAIVTJ010000017.1 GCA_903908825.1 uncultured Pseudomonadota bacterium
ACCGGGGCCAACTCAAGCTGACGCAGGGGTTGCTCGATCTTGGCTTTATCGCCGACAGCCACCACCACCATGTTGGCTGGCTGTAGATGTTCCCGCGCCACGCGCAGCACATCGGCAGCGGTGACCCCGGCAATAGCGGCCGGCAGACGGTGGTAGTAATCGAGCGGCAAGCCATGAACAAACAACTGTGCGCTGCTGCCGACCGTCGACGACAAGGTCTCGAACAGTCCCGGCAGCGAGCGGACCAGCGAATCTTTGGACAACTTCAATTCGGCAGGGGTCACCGGTTGCATACGCAGGGTCTGCAACTCGTTATAGATTTCGCGGACGGCCGGTGCCGTGACATCGGTGCGCACACTGGTCGAGACGACAAACGGCCCTGGCCCCCTGCGGAAACCAAACGCCGAGCCTGCACCATAGGTATAGCCGTTCTTTTCGCGCAGGTTGAGATTGATACGACTGGAGAACAAGCCACCCAAGGTGTTGTTCATGACTTCCAGCGGCACATAGTCCGGCGAGGAGCGGGCCACCGCCACCTGACCGACACGCAGCGCCGTCTGCGGTGCGCCGGGCTTATCGACCAGCAGTATTTTTTTCGATTCAAGCTGCTGCACTGTCAAAGGTGCCTTGCCGGCTGCCGTGCCGTGCCAGTCCCCCAAATGCTTTTCTGCCAGTTCCCGCAACTGCGCCTCGGTGATGTCACCGGCGACAACCAGCGCCGCATTCCCCGGTTGATAGCCGGCCTGCCAGAAGCCGAGCACGTCCTCACGTGTCAGAGCCTGCAGCGAAGGCAACGTACCCACTTCGGTATAGCCATAGGGGTGCGTGCCATACAACGCCTGATTGAAAACCCGCTGCGCCAACGCGGTGGGATTCTCGCGCTGCTGCAGCAGTTGGGTAAGCCGGCTGCTGCGTACGCGATCGAGTTCTGCGGCAGCAAAGGCTGGATGCAAAGCCACATCGCCCAGCAGGTTCATGGCAGCGTCGGCCGTGCTGGTCAAGGAATAAAGCGACACAGACGAATAGTCCATGGTCGAACCGCTGCCAAGTGAAGCGCCCAGCATGGCGACATCATCGGCCAACTGCGTGCTGCTGCGGGTGCTCGTGCCTTCATCGAGCAAGTCAGCCGTAAAAGCTGCCAAGCCCGGCTTGTCGGCCGGGTTGCGATCACTGCCGGCAAATAACACCAGACTGGCTGAGATGACCGGCAAGCGGTGCTGCTCAAGCAACAAGACGGTCAATCCGTTGGGCAATTTGAACTGCCGCGGCGCAGGCAAAGCAAACTGCGAGGCCTTGCCCGGTGCAGGGCGATGTGCGCGCCAATCAGCCGGCGTGGCGACGGGTGCGGGCTCTGCTGCGTGATCGAGCACGCGCGGCACATCTTCGATGTGCTTCTCGCCCGGCACGCCATACAGCACGACGCGTGCCTCACTGCGTAAGGCCTGTTGCGCCAAGCCGCGCACCGAGGCGACATCAGCCTGCTGATAACGTGCGATGTCCTGCTGCAGATACCCAGGACTGTGCAAGTAGTGCTCATAGCCGCTGAGCCGGTTCGCCACACCCATGGTGGTCTCCAGCGAACGCAATATCGAAGTCAGAATGCCGTTACGGGCGCGCTGCAATTCGGCGTTGGTCGGCCCCTGTTCACGGACCAGTGCCAGCTCAGCATCGATAGCCTTTTCCAGTTGCTCGGGCGTGATGCCCGGTCGCGCCGTCGCCTCGATCTGAAACACCGACCCCAGCTGCAAGCTGTTTTGCGAAACCGATACGTTTTGCGCAATCTGTAAGTCGTAAACCAGCTTGCGATACAGACGGCTGCTCTTGCCGCCGCCTAAAATAGACGCCAACAAGTCAGCATCGGCATCACCCGGCTGATAGATCGCCGGCGTGAACCACGCCATGTAAACCCGCGGCAACTCGACCTTGTCGGTGACGACAACGCGGCGCTCTGCA
>CAIVTJ010000018.1 GCA_903908825.1 uncultured Pseudomonadota bacterium
CGTGGCGACCCCCGCACGGGTAGTGCTCAAGCCGGGCGTTCCATCAACCTGGCCTTGGCCGCTCGGGGCATCCGCGCACTGCGTGCCGCAGGTGTGCTGGAGGCCTTGAACGATCAGCTGGTACCCATGCGTGGCCGCCAACTGCATGCTGTCGACGGCGCACAGCAGTTTGCTGCTTATGGTCAGGGTGAACACGAGTACATCTGTTCTGTTTCGCGCAGCCTGCTGACGCAGCGCTTGACCGAAGTGGCCGCAGCCACCCCCGGCATCACGCTGCACTTTGATCAGGCGTGCGAGGGGCTGGATGACAACGGCTTGCCGTTACTGCGCGCCGCGCAGGACCCCGTGCTGGGCACGCCGTCAGTGAGCCGCTGGGTGGCCGCGGACGGCGCAGGCTCAAAAGTACGCCAGACTTTGCAGGCGCGCGGCCTGACGCAGGTGCACGAACAGTTCATTGAACACGACTACAAAGAACTGGATATCCCGCCCGGCACTGCTTTACTGCGCGAGGCCCTGCACATCTGGCCGCGTGGTGGCTTCATGCTCATCGCACTGCCCAACGCTGATGGCAGCTTTACCGCCACGCTGTTTTTAGCGCGCGAGGGCGATACCAGTTTTGCAGCGCTACGGGATGAGCCCAGCGTGCTGGCATTTTTCGCGGCCGAGTTTGCTGATGTCGCAGCGTTGATCCCGGCGCTGGCGCAGCAGTTCAGGGCGCATCCGCAAGGACGCCTGGGCACTATTCACACCGAGACCTGGCACAGCGGTGAACGCCTTGTGCTGTTGGGCGATGCAGCTCACGCCATGGTCCCCTTTCACGGACAAGGCATGAACTGCGCCTTTGAAGACTGCCGCATCCTCGATGAGCTGTTGTCAGACGGCCTGCCTGAACCTTATGCGCGGTTTGCCGCGCTGCGCAAACCCGATGCAAACGCCATCGCGCAGATGGCCTTAGAAAACCACGCCGAGATGAGCGACAGCGTGCGCAGTCCCCGGTTTCAACTGCAACGGCAGCTGGCACTGGAATGGGAAAAGCGCCTGCCAGGCCGGTTCATACCGCGCTATTCGATGGTGACCTTCCATGATGAGATCCGTTACAGCGTGGCGCTGCAACGCGGGCAGATCCAGCAAGAACTTCTGGCACAGATGACACAGCCCGATGCACACGGCGCACTGCCGGCACTCAGCGACATCAACTGGCCGGTCTGGCAAGAGCGCGTACTGACCAGCCTAGCGCCGCTCTAGCACCAGAAACGTCATGTCACAGGCATTGCGCTCGTCGGCGGATCGCCGTGCGCTGCGCGAGACCTCGCGCCACTGCTCTTGGGGCAAATCAGGAAAGTGTGCGTCGCCTTCCAGCTGCATATGCAGGCGGGTCAAGTGCACACGCTGCACACGCGGCAAAGCCAGTTCGTAAACCGCTTGCCCGCCGATGATCATTAATTCAGCTACGTCGCCGGCCGCAGCCAGAGCGGCATCTAAATCACTGAAAGTCTCTACGCCTGCGGCCGCATAGCCGCGGTCACGACTCAACACCAGATTGCGGCGACCGGGCAAGGGCCTGCCGATGGCCTCGAAGGTGCGGCGGCCCATCAACACGGGTTTACCCAACGTAACGGCTTTAAAGTGCTGCAAATCAGCCGGCAGGTGCCAAGGCATGCCATTGTCGCGGCCGATGACATTGTTCTCGGTCGCCGCCACCACAGCCGTCAGCAACACGAGTTAAATCTCGACCTGAGTGACCAGCGCGATAACACGGCGCTCGGGCATACGGAAAAACTCTGAGGCCTGGGTGCTGCGACGCTGCAGCCAGGCAAACACACGACGCTTGATGCCGGTGTAGCCAGTTCGTGTGCGCGGCACGACCAGATGCCAGCCGACGAAGAACGAACAGTCCTCCGCGAACAGCATCAGGCCGCGGGCGCGCGCTTGCTTAAGCGCATCGCTGACGTCCGGGGTTTCCATGTATCCAAAGCGCGCCTTGAGCAAGGTGACATCGGGACGGATCTGCTCGATCTTGACGCGATCTGCAGGATCTTGGCGCGGCGTACGCGCGATCTCGATATTCAGGATAACCACGTGCTCATGCACGATGTGATTGTGCTCGAGGTTACGCAACAAGGCCGTGGGCACTGACTTGGGCGTGCTGGCCAGAAACACGGCTGTACCGGGCACACGTTGCGCTTTATCGAGCAGTGTGCCGATCTGATCTAAGGGAATGGCCTCGGCCAGCAATGCCTTACGCAGCTGCTGACGACCGTTGCGCCAGATCATAAAGATGGTGAACAGGAAGCCCGACAGCACGATGGGTACCCAGGCACCGTCAGCAATCTTGGCGAGATTGCCAAACAGGAAGGTGAAGTCGATGCAGGCCAGCGGCACGAACACCAAAATAAGCCGCCAGCGCGGCCACTTCCAACTGCTGGCAGCCAACACGGCTCCCAACACCGTGGTAATGGTCATGGTGCCGGCCACTGCTGCACCATAAGCACCAGCCAATGCATCCGAAGAACCAAAGGCAATCACGAACAGTGATACTGCAACCATCAGCACACTGTTAACCACCGGCACATAAATCTGGCCTTCCTCACTCTCAGAAGTCTGCAACACGCGCACACGCGGCAGGAAATCCAGTTGCACGGCCTGACGTGTCATCGAAAAAGCACTGGTTATAACCGCCTGTGAGGCGATGACCGTTGCCATGGTGGCCAGAATCACCATCTCGGGCAGCAGCGATTCGGGTACCAACGCGTAGAGCAATTGCGAGGGCGGGCCAGGATGCGCCAGCAACCAAGCACCTTGACCAAAGTAGCTGAGCAGCAATGCCGGCCAGACCAAACCAAACCAAGCGACCCGTACCGGCCCGCGACCGAAATGACCCATGTCGGCATACAGGCCTTCACCACCGGTCAAGGTCAGGAACACACTACCGACAATAGCCAGCGCAATGCCAGGATGTCCTGCCAGCAACAAGATGGCATAGGCTGGATTCAGTGCCTTGAGCACAGCCGGATTGGCCACGACCGCCA
>CAIVTJ010000019.1 GCA_903908825.1 uncultured Pseudomonadota bacterium
CGTGACATTTACCAAAGCCGCCGCCTGTCGGGCAGCGGCCGCCATAACGTGCGTGGGCGCTGCTTGGGTGGCGCCTGCGCACAGTACTGACTGGTCACTGGTGCCCAGCGTTGACCTATCCGAGCGCTATGAGCAGAACGTCGGCCTGCGCGCTGTAAATGCTTTTGGCAGCAATTCAACGCAATTGGGCCTGAACTTGACCCTGCGTGGTGCCAGCGAGGCCACGTCCTACTTTTTTGAACCGCGCCTGGCTTGGCAGCGCTATAGCAGCCGTGGCGATCAAAACCTTGATCGTGACGAGCAACGCGCGCACATGGGCTTTGACCACAGGGGCGAAACCAGCACGGCATCGGCTGATGTGGCCTTGACCCGTGACTCCACGCTGACCAGTGAGCTGGGCACGACCGGATTGAACCAATTTAACCGCCGCCATGAAGAGCTGATTGCGACGCTGAACCAGGGCTGGCAACTCAGTGAGCGCTACTCGCTGACGCCGTCTGTCAGTTATCGCAAGTCCCGTTACCTGGATGCCGCTGACTTCGGTTTGCAGGACTTCAGCTATGTCTCAGGGTCGCTGTCGCTGATGCACGTTATTGCCCCGAGGCAGACGCTGTCGTTGGCCACCTCGGCCGGTCGCATGCAAAGCCAGAGCCCGTCTACACAAAACAGCAATGTCACACTGCAATGGTCATGGAAGCCGGCGCAAAATTGGCAGACTGCGCTGGCCGCAGGGCCTTCCTGGGTCAAGTTTGCCAATGGCACAGACACCGGCACCATCTATAGCGCCCAGCTCAGTCATGCAGCCGAGCGCAGTAGCGTGTCCTTGAGTGCCAGCCGCAGCATCTCGCCGGCCGGCCGCGGTGTGCTGACGCAACGTGAAGACGTGGCTGTCGGGATGGGGCTGCAATGGCGTGAACGCTGGAACAGCAGCCTGAGTGCCTCTGTTATTCAAACGCGCGAACTGATTTCGGCGCTGGGTTTTTCGTTTGGTGATGTGCGCTATGCGCGTGCCGAAGCCAGCACAACCTGGCGCCCGTTGCAGAACTGGAGTGTGGTCGTCAATGCCGGCTACTCCCGTCAGATTTATCAAACGGCGGTCTATAACGCCGGTGGCTTGGATGGCCGGCTTGCGCTGAACTGGAGTAGAGACCTTTATGGCAATTGAATCTGCCCTGCCGCACAACGCCGAAGGGCCGGCAATGAACCTGCAGCCCATGACGATCTTGCGTCGCCGCGCGATGCCAGTGTCTGTGGTGGTGGTCACCGCGCTGCTGATTGCCTTGTTGGTTGCGGCATTCTGGCCGCCGACCTACTTGTCTACCGGCACGATCTTGATCGAGCAGCAGGAGGTGCCCACCGAACTGGTGCGTTCGACCATCTCCAGCTATGCCGACCAGCGCATACAAGTGATCAGCCAGCGCGTGATGACCACCTCGAACCTGCTGCGCATTATCCAGCAGTACGACTTGTACCCGGAAGAGCGCAAGAGCAAGGGTCGCGAGACCATCATCGCCAAGATGCGTGACAACGTGAAGTTCCGCACCATCAGCGCCGAGGTCATAGACCCGCGTCAAGGAAGGCCCACACAGGCCACTATCGCCTTCTCGCTGGGCTTCGCCAGCCGTTCTGCTGAACAGGCCGCACGTGTGGCAAACGAACTCTCGTCGCTCTATCTGCAAGAAAACCTGGCCAGTCGCAAGCAACTGACCGAAGAGGCCACGCGCTTTCTGGCTGAGGAAGCCGAACGCTTAAGCCGTCAAATTGCCGAGCAGGAGCAGAAGCTGGCTGTTTTCAAGTCGCAAAACATGGGCAATCTACCGGAGGTTGCGCAAATCAACCTGCAGCAGCTGAGCCGCATGGATGATGAACGCCGCGACTTGGAAGCGCGCGTGCACTCTATAGATCAGCAGCTGCTGTTCCTGAATGCGCAGTTGCAGCAACTGGGTGACAACGCGCCCATGACCACGTCCACCGGCGAACGCCTGATGTCGCCATCCGATCGCCTCAAGGCGTTGCGCAGCGAATATGCGCAAATCGTCGGCGTCTACGCTGAAAGCCATCCTGATGTGGTGCGCCTGAAGCGTGAGATCGCCTCGCTGGAAAAGAACGCCAGCATTACCGGCGCTGATGAGCAGCTCCTAAACCAACTGGCCGATGCGGAAAAAACCTTGGCTGAGGTGCGCCAGCGCTATTCGGTTAATCATCCCGATGTGATCAGGGAAGAGCGCATCGTTGCAGGTATCCGGCAGGCCCTGGCCGAAAAGGCAGCCGCTGGCAAACCCGCTGCGGTTGAACCCGTGAAGGGCCAGAACGACAGCCCGATGTATATGCAACTGAGCACGCAGCGCGAGGCGTACGTCAATGAGCGCGCGGCCACGGTGGCCCGTCGCGCCGACTTGAGCGGTCGCATTGCGGCCCTGGAAAAGAATATCGGGACCAGCCCCGGCGTCGAGCGTGACTACACCGCGCTGCGTCGGGATCTGGATGGCATGCAGTTGAAGTTCCGCGAGGTTCAAGCCAAGCAGCTCGAAGCCCAAGTCGCCGAAAACCTCGAGGTGCAACGCAAAGGCGAGCGCTTCTCCCTGATCGAGCCGCCGCTGGTGCCGGAAGAACCCACCAGCCCCAATCGCCAGATGATCATCATTCTGGGTGTGGTGCTGTCGTTAGTTGCCGGCCTGGCCACTGCGATGCTGCTCGAACTGCTGGATGGCAGCGTGCGTGGCGCCGCCGCGGTCGGAGCCCTGCTCACCGCGCCGCCCTTAGCGGTCATCCCTTGGTTCGAGTCCGAAGCCGACCACAGTGCAGAGCGCCAGAAAAAGCTTTATCGCTGGTTGGGCACCGCTGCCGCGCTCATCATGATCATCATCTTGGTGCACTTTTTCTATC
>CAIVTJ010000020.1 GCA_903908825.1 uncultured Pseudomonadota bacterium
GGATGTGTACCTGCGCTGACGGCATCGATCCTTTCGCTCAATGGCGGTCTTCGCGCTTAAGTTCATCGATCAACTGCGGATCGAAGTTGGTGATGCCCAGCGTTGCGCGCAGATTTCTGATATGCGCGCTGACTGTTCGTGCAGCTGTCATGGCAAGAAGTGCTTCTTCGAAACGGTGGCGCCGCTCAAGTCCCTGTGTTGTGTATTTGCCATTGCGAGGCGTAAGCGCCTCATAGTGCTCGAGCGCCAAGGCAGCGCGCTGGCGCTTGTATGATTGCAGATAGGGCAGCAACTGTTTAAGTAGCGCCAAAGCTTGCCTGCTGGAAATGGCATAGCAATAAGACGGCGCGTGTTTCGCTGAAGTGGTCCGTTTGCGCGTGATTTTTCCGGCGCCAACGTGCGTCAGGACGAATTGCAACAGCACTAACTCGGTGTTGGCTATGGTCACTACCAGTCGCCGATTAGCCTGCTTGTGCAAACGGCTAAGCGTGATGGTGCCCTCGCCATCGACAAGTCCAGCGATGTAGGCGGCCACTGAAGAGATGAGCGTGTTCATACCGTGCTCCTGAAGACTGCAAAGGTAAACGTCAGCTTCTTAGCAAGTCCCCCCCGGATTTCTCCGGGGAGGGTTGCCAATTGGTGGAGGCGGGGGGACAGCAGTTCCATCTCTTTCGAGACAGGCTGGACTATGCCTTCATCCTTTCATCGCTTGCGCGATGGGTCGGATGCGGGGCGTGTTATCGGCAGCTTGCGCTGCTGATCCTAGTGCCGGCTCTGCCGGTTGCCCGGTTCAGCCAGTCTATGAGTCTCTACAGGGCAGAGCGAGTTGGCCTCGTTCCACCCCTCGGCGTTGCCAGTCCGCTGTTGCCAGCGGATTAAGGGTTCACCGAATGAGCCCCGTGTTTACTTTGCCCTTCCGGGCAAAGGCGACCATTGCGTTCCTTCGCGTCAATCGAACCCCCGTCCGCAAGTCCTACGCTCTCGGTTCTACGTACGTAGCTGTCTCTTTGTTTTCTCGCCTCACACTACCCGAGCAGCAGGGAAGATGCTTAGCCAGCTGCGGTGTCTCTTAACGCTGCACCCCGAAGCTCGGTGTAGCGCGATCCTATGAGCGCGTCCCCCGGTTCCGTGGCATAGGCACCAGCGGGTCGGAGGTTAGGCCGGGTTAAGCGGCCAGAGCGTAGTTGTCGTCGTTGGCAACTGTGTTTTGCAAAGAAGTTTAACGAGGACCCATGCACCTCGGTACGCCCCTGAAGTTTCGCAACCCACGTCAAGACCGGTCGCCCCCAGTGCCACGCCAGTATAGCGCATCGGGCGCCCGCCTGCCCGAGACTCAGTACCGGTCAGCCCCGATGTTCTGAAAGCTGCTGGCGTCGGGCGTATAGGCCAGCATGGTGGCGTTCCAGTCGGCCCAGGCCTGCTTCATGGCCGCAAATCGCGCCGGTTCCTTTTCTGCGAAGTTGGCGCGCTCGCGCTCGTCGTAGGCCAGGTTGGAGAGCATCTCGTTACGGCCTATCTTGAGGTACTTCCAGTCGCCGTCGCGCAGCGCAGCCTGCTCGGCAGCCTTAAATCGCCAGTACAGCTTGCGGGGCTGCAAGGGCGCCTTGCCGGTGATGATGTCCAGCAGGTTAAGGCCATCCATGGGGTAGGCGGGGTCTTGCGCGCCACCGGCTGCGGCCAGCAGCGTGGCTGTCCAGTCCATGCTGATGTTGACCTGCTCGCTGCGGCTGCCGGCCTTGATGCGCGCCGGCCAACGCAAGAAAAACGGCACGCGTATGCCACCCTCCAGCAGTTCGCTTTTGACGCCGATGAACGGCCAGGTATCCGAGAAGCGTTCACCGCCATTGTCACTGGTGAACACCACCAGAGTGTCCCGCGTCAGGTGCAGTCGCTCGATGGCTTGCAGCACACGGCCCACGCCCGCATCCAGAGACAACACCATGCGCCGGTAGGTCTCGAGATTGCCGCCATCGCGGTGCTGCATGTTCTGCAGCGTGGCGCTGAGCTCTTCGTCCTCGGGTCCTTCCCAGGGCCAGTGAGGCGCGGTGTAGTGCAGGCTCAGGAACAAGGGCGCGCGATCGCGCTGGGCAGATTCAATTTCGCGTATGGCGCGGCTGGTGAACAGGTCGGTGATATAGCCGTGATCGTCAGAGGGCTTGTTGCCATCGAATAGTGCCGAGGCCGTGCCGGGCGTCGCGCCTTGCCGGTAGCGGAAGTAATCGGTACCACCGGTGTGTATGCCATAAAAATTGTCATAGCCCGACAGCAGCGGTCCGAAGTCCGGCCCTTCACCCAAGTGCCACTTGCCCACCAGCGAGGTGCGATAGCCGGCTTTGCGCAGCAAGGACGGCAGCGTCGGATGCGAGGGCGGCAAACCCACGCTGCGATTGGCACCCAGTGGTTCGTCCAAGCCCACGCGCAAGCGGTATTGATAGCGACCGGTAATTAACCCTGTGCGCGTGGCCGAACACACAGCCGAGTTGGCGTAGGACTGACGCAGAAATAAGCCCTCGTGCGCCAAGCGGTCGATGTGCGGCGTCTTGAACGCACGTTGTCCGGTAAAGCTGAGGTCGGCATAGCCCAGATCATCGGCCATGATCCAGATGATGTTCACCGGCTTGCCGGCGGCTGCGGCGGCTTCAGCCCAAGACCCCAGGCCTGCGCCCAGGCCTGTGGCCGCTGCGCCAGCCAGTACCTGGCGTCGTGACCAGCCAGACTTTGCGTCTTTTGTGTTCATGGTGTGGTTGCTCTGCTTTTATAAACGCTGATAGGCAAAGCACGATCCGTCGCGCAGCACGCGACCCGCAGGTGGATCGGGAAAGTGCGCCGGTAACAAGATGGCCCCGTTGTCTGCGCACTGACCCAGCAACCGCGTGCGGGTGGCGCAGGCTTCTGCCGGGCTTTCGTCGGCAAAGAAGGCGATATCCGGCCGCACTAGTTGTATGGGGTGATGCAAGATGTCTCCCATAAACACCGCACGCGCGCCGCCGCGCTGCGCATTGACCACGATGCTGCCGGGCGAGTGACCCGCGGCATCTTCCAGCCAGATGCCATCTTCGATGTGCCGGTGCACGCAGTGATCGCTCTCGACAATGTCTGCAAGCCCTGCATCGACCACGGGCAACACCGAGTCCAGGTAAGCCTCGCGGTTATGGGCCTCGTGTGTCTGCTGCTTGAAGAACTCATAGTCCTTGCGGCTGAACACATAGCGCGCATTCGGGAAGGTGGGCACCCACGCGCCATTGGCCAGCCGCGTGTTCCAACCCACGTGGTCGGCATGCAGATGCGTGCACAGCACCAGATGGATGTCCTCGGGTGCAAAGCCGGCGCGCGCGAGGTTGATGAGCCAGTCGCTTTGCAATCTATCGGCCCAGGGCACGCTGCGGATCTTGTCATTGCCGCAGCAGGTGTCTATGAGCACATTCAGGCCATCGACCTGCATCACATAGCTGCGTACCTCGATGCGGAAGATGGCTGCCTGCTCATCGAGCGAGAGCTCATCGCTCCAGAACCAGTTTTTCATGCGCGCCAAATCTGCCGAGGTGACGCCCGGCAAAGCCAGTTGCATCGGGATGCGACCTTCGCTCTCATACACCGTCTTGACCGATATCTGACCCAGGTAGCGATTCATCGTGTTTCCCCCTCTGTATGGGCATACGGCACATCTTGTTTGAGGCAGACAGTACAACGCGCATGACGCAGCGGTACATCCGCCGCCCAGGCCGCCGGTAAATCGCA
>CAIVTJ010000021.1 GCA_903908825.1 uncultured Pseudomonadota bacterium
CCACATAGCGCAGTCCCATGGCTTTAAGCCCGTCCGGGCTGGCCGTCTCGAGCAGGTCGGCAAACTCCTGCCAAGCCAGAAACTGCAGGTGCTCCAGCAGTCCCGCCTTGTCTCCGAAGTGGTGCGCCGGCGCGGCATGCGATACGCCCAGCTCCTCGGCCAGTTTGCGCAAAGACAACTGCGCTTCGCCACCACGCTCGATGTGCGTCCAAGCCAGTTGTAGAAGCGCATTGCGCAGGTCGCCATGGTGATAGGCGTTGGCCGGTTTGCCCGCTGTGGGGGTGCTCGCCATGGTCGGCCCTCCTGTAACGAGCCGAAGTCTAAACCTACTGGCAAAACTTGACATCGACTAGATCGAAACCTACCCTAATCTTGTCATCGACAACATTAGGAGAATGAGTATGAAACGAACACTGATCCGGGCCGGTGTCTGGCTGCTGTTGGCGGGCGCCGCCGTGGGCCTGCAAGCCTGTTCCGCGCTGGGCGTGGCGATGGCGCCAGCGAAAAAAGCCACTGCGCCGACGCCTGACGCACAGGCCTTGGCCGGTGACTTCTGGCTGGCCTTACACGGGGGTGACTACGGGCGCATCGATGACTTGCTCGAACGTCATATGCGCGAAGTCGTGGCCGAGCCCGGTGATGCGCTGACGCTGTTTCATACCGGTCTGCTGCACGCCTGGAAGCTCAGCGAGCGGTCCCGTGAGCCACGCAATGCGCGTGTGGTCGAGCACGCCATCGCGGCCCGGCGTTTGTTTGCTGAGGCGGCGCAGCTAGACCCTGCGGATGCCCGTATAGCCGGCTTTGCCGCAGGTTTTGTGATGACCGAGGCCGCCATCCTGAGCAACGAAAAACAACTGCGCCAAGGCTATTTCCAGATGCAGGATGCGGTGGCGAGTTGGCCGGAGTTCAATCTGTTCACCAGCGGCTACGTCATGAGCGCAAACCCGCCGCACAGCGCGCCGTTTACCGAAGGCCTGGAGCAGCAGTGGCGCACCCTCGATGCGTGCTTTGGTGCCAAAGTCAGCCGCCAGAGCCCCGATCTGCGTCCCTATCTGAGTCAGGAGACGCAGTCCGGCCGTAAACGGGCTTGCTGGAACAGTTGGATCGCCCCGCACAACTGGGAAGGTTTCTTTCTTAACTTCGGTGACATGCTGGCCCGCAGTGGTGACATGGCTAACGCGCGGGTGATGTATCAGGCCACGCGGCTGTCGGGCACTTATGAGCAATGGCCCTATCGCGGCGTGGCTGAGCGCCGTCTGGCGAACTTGGCCTCGTTGACAGACGCCTTAAACAAAGCGCCCGACAACGAACCTGAACGGGTCACGATGAACAGTTCGGCTTTTTCCTGCATGGCCTGCCACCAGGCCAGTGGCCCGCCATCCGTGCGCAGCGGGAGCTGACACGGACCGTGCAAGTCGGGCCGATGCGTGTAAAATCCCGCCCGCGCGGAGAGGTGGCAGAGTGGTCGAATGTACCTGACTCGAAATCAGGCGTAGGTTTACGCCTACCGTGGGTTCGAATCCCACCCTCTCCGCCATTCCTCAATTCGTGCGCAGAACCCAACAGGGTGGGATGAAGAACCCACGGTCAATAGACCAGAGGGTTCGACAGCCCTGCGCAGCGGGGCTGGACCGAGCGCCGCAGGCGCAAGGTCAATCCCACCCTCTCCGCCACTTCTCAGTTGAACAGGTCGAGCACGTCCTTGCCGACCACTTCCGAGCTGGGCTTATCCCAACCCTTCTCGAACCACTCTTCCCAGACTTGTGCCCAAGGGCGGCCGTAGTAGTCGATGAACTCCGCGTCGCCTTTCTTCAGTTGTATGGGCTTGCCTTTGACGTTGCGCACGTTGGACAGGCATTCGATGAAGGTAAAGCGCGCATTGGGGTCATCTGGCGTGGCGCGCCGCAGAAACCGGTCTTTAATGTGGACGGGTTGCACAAAAGCGTCCGGGTCATAGAACACGACATCGTTCTCGAGTGCGATCAATTTGCCGTTGGCATCGAGCACCGGTGTAAAGGTTTCGATGGCCTCGAGCTTGTTGCTGAACTCAAAGCCGGTGTGCTGCGTCCAGCCTTGCACATTGGCGGTCCACGCCACCAGCGTGGTGCCATCCCAGAAGCCCACCGTCTCGCCGTACCACTGTGGCACTTTTTGCACGTGTTGCTTGCCGATGAGCACCTCGCGCAAAAAGTTGTCGGCGATGCCGGAGATGAACTGCACTTTGTAGGGCGTCATCGTCAATTCAAACTGATCGCCGCGCGAGGGCCAGGCCCACCAACGCATAAAGCCTTCGGGA
>CAIVTJ010000022.1 GCA_903908825.1 uncultured Pseudomonadota bacterium
GGGCGGCAAAATCATCAGCGCCCGCTTTGCCGCTACGGGCGCCCGCTATGAAGCCGGCGCAGCCGAGCTCTATGATTACTCGCATCTGGGACCGGATCCCCTCAAGCAGCTGATCCTAGACTTGGGTCTGCGCATCGCGCCGATGGAAGGTCCTGCCGTCGTGTTTGAAGGCCGTGTGCTGCAATGCGAAGCGGATCTGCGCGCTCAGTTTGGTGCCGATGGCTACCGACAGCTGCAGGCGTTTGCGCGGGCCGCCCGCAAGTCCTGTACGCCGGCCGAATATTACGAGTCAGACTGGAGCGCAGACGCGACTGACCGCAAATCCACGCTCACCTTTTCAGCACACCTCGACACCGTCACCGACCCGGCAGTGCGCCGCTATATCGAAACCGTGGTGCACAGTGATCTGGCCGTTGAACCCGAGCGCACCAGCGCACTCTACGGCTTACAAAACTGGCTGATGAATGAGACCGATTACCTGCGGCTGTACTCTGTCTGCGGCGGCATCGAGCAATTGATCACCCGCCTCGTCGCGCAATTGCAGGCCGTGCTGCGCCTGCAAACCAAGATACAACGCATAGGCTGTAGTGCTGACGGTGGTTATCTGCTGACTACTCTGCAGGCCGGCCAACTGCAGACGGCGCGCTATGACGCGGTCGTCACCGCAGTGCCCGTCAACCAACTCAGTCAGATCATCTGGGACGACGCTATGCTGTCCGGCGCCATACGTGCCCACCGCAACCACTACGATCATCCGGCGCATTACCTGCGCATCACGCTGGTGTTTAAGCAGCCGTTCTGGAGGGCGCAGTTGCCTGGGCATTTCTTTATGCTCGACGCCTTTGGCGGCTGCTGCGTCTACGACGAATCGGCACGCGACCCGCAGTGCACACACGGCGTGCTGGGCTGGCTGCTAGGCGGTGACGCTGCGCTGGTAAATGCCAACTTGAAGGACGCGGAGTTGGTCCATCTGGCTCTGGCCTCTCTGCCGGACAGCGTCCGCCCGCCTGCCGATGCAGTGCTGGAAAGCGTTGTGCACCGCTGGGTCGGTGCCGTCAACGGCTGGCCGATGGGCGACCCCATCCGGCCCCCCATGCAACGGCACTTGCCTGCCGGCGACGCCCATCCGGGCTTTATGCTGGTGGGAGACTATTTGTTCGACTCGACCCTCAACGGCGTACTCGACTCAGCCGAACTCGTGGCAGAAACTCTCAGCGACTGGTTGCTCGAGTCGAGCACTAACGCCACCGCCGGAAACCTCACGTGAACACCAGCCGACAAGGCGAACCTCAAGCGCAAGCCTCTGCCTCAGGCGGCAGCCTGCAGCTGTCGTTTGCGCCCGCTATGACAGCCGAGCTTGTGCCGCTGACCGTTCGTGTCACGGGGTTTGCCACGGTGACCTGGCAGCCCACACAGGCCACAGTGTTGGCCGATGCAGCACACCTCGATCCTGCGGTGCAGGCTGTGCAGGCGTTTCAGGCTCGCCATCAGGCTCTGCTGGGCTTGCTGCAACCTTTGACGGCGCTCGAACAGCACGCCGTGGCAGACGTGGCCCTGTGCTACCGCATCGAAAACCGCGACCGTCACCAGTGGCCCCGCTTGCAAGCGCTGATGCAGCAACTAGCGCGCAACCGGCTGGACATCGCACGTTTGTCTGGCGAACTGGCCAGCGATCCGGACGGCTTGCCACCGCCGGCTGCAAAGCTGCTACGCAAGCTGGGCAAGGCGGCCGGACTCAAAGCGCAACTGAATCAGTTGAGCGATCGCTATGAGGCACTCGAAGACCTGTATGAAGGGGCCATCGATCGCATCAATGATCATCGCTACTGGCGCGACGGCCACGTACTCGAGGTCGTCATTATCGTGGTACTGGTGGTCGAAGCCTTGCTCATGCTGCGCTGAGCACGCAAGGTCGCTTACACCGTAAAGGTGGCGCGCGATTGCTGCGCTGTCAGCATCAGCGTCTGGCTAGGCCGCACAAACTCCAAGCTGACGTTGTTGACCTGATCAGCAAACAACTCGCACAGCAGGTTCGCCGAGACGGTGAACAGGCCTTTGACCGCCGGCGCCGGCAACTCACGGTAAACAGCCAGACTATCGCCGACGACTTCCGCGCCCGCGGTCTGCACGGCCAAGGCCGCACCACCCGGCGCCAGCAGCACAAAGTGCGCCTCGACGTACAAAGCCAGCCGGGCTTTACCTTCGTCTGAATCGGGCTCAAGGCGCCGCTGCGGCAACAGGGCCTGCAACAGTTCGTTGCAATCGTGGTAGTGCAGGTAGTGCACCAGCTCCCAGGTTGACGCACGCAGATTAGGCGTCAACCGCGTTAGCGACACATGGGAACGATGCGCACTCGCCGTCGCCGGCCACAGCAGCGCCGCCGGACCGGCCAGCGCTGCGACTGCCGCACCAGCCAGGCCCTGCAACAGTCGGCGGCGCGGCACAGCCGGGCCGGACATCACTTGACCGATTGCAGAGGCGCCTTCGCGCCAGCGTCCTTAGGCTCATCCTTGGCCGACTTCAGCTCGGCCATCAGGTCGAGCATCAAGCTCTTGTCCCGGGACTTGCCCTTGAAGACTTCGAGGCGGCTCTGCGCGATGCGGCGCGGATACTGGTTATTGCTGACATCGGCATCAGCGATCTGATGCTTGGCGTCGAGCTCAACCGAGACAATGCGCTTGGGCCGGATGAACAGCTTGGTGACCTGCTCGGCGTCATAACGCCAGATCTCGGCCGGGATCATCATCTCTTCGGCTGAGCCATCAGCAAAGTGCAACGTTAACGGCAGCGGCGTGACCAAACCACCCACGTTGCGGAAGTCCACAAAGTAGAAATATTGATTGGCCTTGAGCGCGCGATCTAGTGCATCACGCTCCCAAGGTTTGAGCTTTTCGCGGAACTCGCTGTACTCGTTACGATCTTTGTTGGTGACCGTGAACTCATCATTCTCGTTGTACAGGTCGCGCAACACCGGCGTTTGCTCAACCAGACTTGCACCCTCTGCTGCACGCGCATTCTGCTCTTGCAAGGCCCGCGGATAGTCCGCCTGGAACTTGCTGCGTGCCAACGGGAACTCGCGCTCGGGGTCTTGGCTTGATATCTGATATTCGCGCACCGAACTGACATCCACGTCCACGTGGTCTGTGCCATAGAACCAGCCGCGCCAGAACCAGTCGAGATCAACACCCGAGGCATCTTCCATGGTGCGGAAGAAATCGGACGGCGTCGGCCGCTTGAACTTCCAGCGGTTGGCGTATTCGCGGAAGGCGTGGTCGAACAGCTCGCGACCCATCACCGTTTCGCGCAGCACTGACAACGCCGCCGTGGGCTTGGTGTAGCCGTTGGGGCCGAACTGCACCACCGACTCGGAGTTGGTCATGATCGGCACTTGATTAGACGACTTCATATAGTCGGTAATGAAGTCGAGCACGTTGGTCTTGTTGGCAAAGGCCGGGAACTTGTCTTCCCAGGCCACCTCAGCGGTGTACTCCAGGAAGGTGTTCAGGCCCTCGTCCATCCACGTCCATTGACGCTCGTCAGAGTTAACGATCATCGGGAAGTAGTTGTGTCCGACTTCGTGTATGACCACACCGATGAGGCCGTATTTGACGTTGCTGCTATAGGTCACCTTGCCCGACTTCTCGTCCTTGGACGGACGATAGCCGTTGAAGCTGATCATCGGATATTCCATGCCGCCACGTTCCCAGGTGTTGACCGACTGCGCGGTCGGATAGGGGAACGGGAACGATAAACGCGAATAGCTGGCCAGCGTGTGCGCCACAGCCTGCGTGGAATAATGCGACCAGACCGGCTCGGCTTCATTCGGGTAGAACGACATGGCCATGACCAGCGGCATGCGCGCATCGTCCTGGTGATGACCCATGGCATCCCAAATAAACTTGCGCGACGACGCCCAGCCAAAGTCACGCACGTTCTGCGCCTTGAACTGCCAGGTGCGCGTGCCCGTGGCATGACCCTTTTCGTTGGCTGCCGCTTCAGCGGGTGTAACAACAAACACCGGTTCTTTGGCTGTCTCGGCCCGCTTGAGGCGGGCGCGCTGTTCAGCGGTCAGTACCGCTGCGGCATTCTGCAAGACACCCGTGGCCGACACGATGTGGTCGGCCGGCACCGTGATCTCAACATCGAAGTCACCGAACTCGAGTGTGAACTCACCGCGACCCAAGAACTGCTTGTGCTGCCAGCCGGTGTAATCGGTGTAGGCAGCCAGACGCGGATACCACTGGGCGATGAAATAGAGATAGGTGTTGTTGTCGGGGAAGTACTCATAGCCGCTGCGACCGCCGATGGCCGCCTCGTTGATGATGTTGAACGCCCAACTCATGTTGAGCACGATCGATTGACCCGGCTTGAGCGGCGCATCGAGGTCGACCCGTGCCATCGTGTCGTTGACGGTGAGCTTTAAGGGCTTGCCACCGGGGCCGGTGACCGCACCCATCTCGAAACCAAACTTAGTGTCTTCAAACGCCTGCTCGCGACGCAGCGTGCCATAGCTGACTGTGTCGCCGGGGCTGACGCCAAAACTGCGGGCCCCCGTCGACGTCGTGATCTCGGTGCGCCGCGAAATTGAACTGTCTTTAAAAACGTTCTGATCGAGTTGCAGCCACAGATAGGTCAACGAGTCGGGTGAGCGGTTGGTGTAAGTGATGGTCTGCGAACCGCTGATGCGGTGCTTCTGCTCGTCCAATGACACTTTGATGCGGTAGTCCGCGCGTTGCTGCCAATAGCGCGCGCCGGGCGCACCCGAGGCGTTGCGCACCTCAGTGGGTGTGGGCAGCAGTTGCTCGAGTTGGGCAAAGCGCTTGTCGGCATCGCCCGGAACGCCCTTAGCCGCCGCCTGTGCCAAACCAGACAACCCGGCACCGAGCACGATGCCGACCATAAAAACCAGTGTGGAGTTACGCATGTGCCGATCGTAACCTCAGCAGCGGCAGTTAAGCGAGAGCCGCGCGAGCGCTGTGGTATTGCTGATACAAGCGCGCCACTTGCTCGGCCACGGGCTCGATCGAATGCACCGCGCCTATGCCTTGGCCGGAGCCCCAGATGTCCTTCCAGGCTTTAGCAGCAGTACCCGCCGCACCGAAATCCATGACAGACGGGTCGCGCTCGGCCAGATGGTCCGGGTCGAGTCCTGCACGCACGATAGAGGCGCGCAAATAGTTGCCGTGCACACCGGTAAACAGGCTGCTGTAGACAATGTCGTCGGCCGTACCCTCGACAATGGCCTGCTTATAGTCAATCGCAGCGCGCGCCTCGTGGGAAGCAATGAACAGCGAACCGATATAGGCAAAGTCCGCGCCGAGGACCTCTGCCGCCAACACCGAGCGACCGTGGGCGATGGCCCCCGACAAAGCCACCGGACCGTCGTACCAGGCGCGTATCTCCTGCATCAGCGCAAACGGCGACAGGCGGCCGGCATGCCCACCGGCGCCGGCGCAAACGGCGACCAGACCACCGGCACCCTTTTCGATGGCCTTGCGGGCAAAGCCCACATTGATCACATCGTGCAGCACCAGCGTGCCCGCCCGCCGGCACGCGTCATAAACGTCGCTGCGCGCCCCCAGCGAGGTGATCATCAGCGGCACCTTGTGCTTGAGACAGGTCTCGACGTCACGCTCCAGCCTGTCGTTAGATCGATGCACGATTTGATTGACAGCAAACGGTGCGGCAGGCGCTTGCGGATGCTCGCGGTCATGCGCCGCCAAGGCTTCGCGGATCTGCTGCAACCATTCATCAAGCTGAGTTTGCGGACGGGCATTGAGCGCCGGGAATGAACCGACGATGCCGGCTTTGCACTGGGCAATGACCAACTCCGGGCCGGAGAGGATGAACATAGGCGCGGCGATAACCGGCAGCCGCAACTTGGACCGCAGGTGACCGGCACTGAGCAGGCAAGGGACATCGTTCACGGTTGCGCAGGCCTCTTGTTCAGGAACCGCGCAAAGGCTGCGCGCGCCTCATCAGATTGCAATTGCCGGGCAAAAAGCTGCGCTTCGGTATCGATGCGGAGCAACAGTTCGGCCGGATCACCGCGCAACAAGCGTCTCGATAGCAGTAGCGCCGCTGGCGGTTTAGCGGCCAGCGCGACGGCCACCGCGCAGATGCGCTGCGTCACCTGCTCGGCCTCGATCACCTCATTGACCAAACCACACTGCTGGGCGCGTGCTGCGTCAAAGTGACCGCCCAGACACAACAACTCGAAGGCGCGGGCCTGGCCCATCAGCCGTGGCGCCAACAGCGACGAAGCGGCCTCGGGCACCAGACCCAAGTCGACAAAGGGCGCGCGCAACACGCTGCGCCCGGATGCCACGATGTAGTCGCAGTGCAGCAGCAGCGTTGTACCTATGCCCACACAAAGACCGTCTACACCCGCCAACAAAGGCTTTTGCAGGCCTACAACGCAGCGTAAAAATGCGATGACAGGCTGCGTGACACCGGGCGTCCAGTCCGCTGCGGCAAAAGCCGCCAGATCGTTGCCGGCGGAAAACACACCCGCCTGCCCGAGTAACACGTGCGCCCGCACCTGCGGATCGGCCTCGCCAGCGTTCAGCGCAGCCGTCAACGCGACGTACATGCCGTCATCCAGCGCGTTGCGCTTGCCCGGCCTATTCAGCGTCAGAGTCTGAAACCCGGGCTGAAGGGAGACCTGAATGGCTTGCTGCGAAAGACTCATGCGTGCTCCGGCGAACGGCCTGGATCAGGGCAATCTGCCTAAGCATACCCCCATGGCAAGACAACATTGACTGCGACTACTATTTGCGGGTTACTCACAACTCCCAGCCTTACCGGAAGGAAGCTCAGCATGAAATACCCTGTCTCGCTCAGCGCCCTGCGCAAGCTGTGCCTCGGTGGCGCTTTGGCCTTATTGGCGGCCCATGCCAGCGCCGCAGGCCGCGACCAGATCGGCGCTGAAAGCAGCGCGGACGGCCTCGAAAAAATCACCATCAAGGGCATCGACTTTGCCTATGCCCGGCCCGGCGCAAGCCTGGTCAGTTACAAGAAGATCATGCTCGACCCCATCGAAGTGGCCTTCCGCAAAGACTGGAAGCCCAACCGCGCAGGCAGCAACCTGCCCCTGCCCGCCAAAGATCGCGAAGAGATCCGCCAGGGCGTGGCCAAGATCGTGCTCGACGAGTTCACCAAAGAATTGCAGCGCAGCACCCAGTATCAGTTGGTCACCACGGCAGGACCTGACGTGCTGCGCGCCAAGGCACGCATCGTCGACCTGTATGTCAATGCACCCGACACGGCCAGCACCAACGTAACCCGCACCTATACGCTGTCTACCGGCGAGATGACCTTGCTGGCAGAACTGTTCGATTCGGAAACGGGGCAGGTCGTCGCGCGCGTGCTCGACCGCACAGAAAGCCGCGGCACCGGTCGTTTTATGCTGACCAACAGCGTAGTCAATGACATGGAGTCGCGGCTCACCGCGAGCACTTGGGCAAAGATCCTGCGCACCCGCCTGGACAGTGCTCACACCATCGACGGCAAGTAACGGGGTCAGTCGTCGCTACGTTGCAGCGCTTGCACGAGCTGCGCTGCCTGGTGTGCGGCTGCCAAGGCAGCCGCCAGCAGTTGGCGCTGCGATGGGGTCAGCGGTTGAGACATCTGCAACAGCTCAACGTTGCCGGTGACCACTTGCAGCGCTGAGTTCAGGTCGTGCAGGCCACGGCGCTGCAAATCACTTGCCATGGCTCAAACAACGTTAGCAGAGAGGTTTGCAGCGACCTGTGCCAGAAATAGTTGCATCTTGGTCCGGCCGGCGTCGGTCATGCGCACATACAAGCGTCGCGCATCCGTCGGGTCAACCTGCTTGGCAATCAGCCCCAACTCAGCCAATTCGTCTATACGCCGTAAGGCCGTCGTGACAGGGCAGTTGGCGGCCAGACACAGACCGCTGACTGAAATATTGCGGCCCGCCATTTCGGTGGCCATGAGTTCCAGCAATATTTCCCAGGAGCTCTCGGGCAGGGCGATGCCGCGAAACAAGCCACGACGGGCCTCCTGCAACTGGCTTATGAAACGCAGTGCCGACTGCTGAGTGGCCTTGTCTTGCTGAGCAGGCTGGTCTACCGCCACGGGTTGCATGCCACGGATCTGCGTCACCAGCTGGCCGGCGATATCGGCCACTTCGCGCAGTCGCTCCAGATAACCGGCGTTAGCAACCGCCGGTGCTGCCGACCAGGCCTGCTGCGCCCTAAGCAAGGCACTGCCTATGACCGCCGTCAGCTGTGCGGCAGGCACGGGCTTGCACAGGTATTCGACAGCATCCAGCCGCAGCGCATCGATGGCGGAATCAAGGCTCGCTTGGCCAGTCACCACCAACACCTGCAACCACGGCCTGTCAGCAAACTCCACACGGATGCGGCGCAGCAACTCAAGGCCACCAAATCCCGGCATCTGCAAATCAAGGATAACCACGGCAATCGAAGGGTCTGACCGCAGGCTTTCGTAGGCGACCACCGGATCGGTTTCGGCCACACACTCATGCCCCGCCGCGCCCAGAATGGCGCTGTAAACCGACAGCACAGCCGCGTCATCATCGACCAGCAACACCCTGTCGGGTGGCGCTGCTTTGGCTATGAGTTGATCCATGTACACTCCCGACGCACGACGGCGATCAAGTTGAGCGATTGTGCATTGTTGCCGCCAACCCGTCCGTCGCTAATTCACATTATGCAAAGTTAGCAGGCTGGCCACCCGCTCCAGCAATTGCGGCAGGCGGTAAGGCTTTGCCAGAAGTCCGTCAAAACCGGAAGCCAAGGCCTGCGCCAGATATTCCGGTAAAGTGTGGCCAGTCACGGCCAACAAGGGCAGCCGCGTACAGCCCGTGGTGGCTTCCCACAGACGATGTTGCTGGGCCAGTGCCAAGCCGTGCAGATCGGGTAGTTCCAAGTCGATCAGCGCCAGACCGTGGTGACCCTGTTGCAAGTGCTGCAGGGCGGCTGCGGCTGTGCCGACTACCGTCACTGCATAGCCACCGTGCTGCAACTGAGCCCGCAGCAAAGCTTGAGCGGCGGGACTGTCCTCGACTGCCAGAATGGATGGCTTAGTGCTCATACGGCGCCCCGGGCCTTCTGATTTAGCAGTTCACGCGCCCAGCCCAGACTGGCCTGCGTGGTTGTCGATGGCTGATATTCGCAGCCCACCCAGCCGTCATAGCCCAGCGCATCAAGCTGGGGCAACAAAAAACTGTAATTGATCTCGCCACTGCCCGGCTCGTGCCGGCCTGGATTGTCCGCAATTTGGATATGGCCGATATGCGGCAACAGGCGCGTCAGCGAACGTAGCAAGTCACCCTCCATGATCTGCATGTGGTAGACGTCGTATTGCAGGCGCAGATTGGGTTGCGCCGCACGCCGTAGGCACTCTAAGGCATCGGCAGTGCTGTGCAGCAGATAGCCGGGGACATCGACGCGGGTGTTGATCGGCTCGATCAGCGCCGTGATGCCGTGCGGCGCACAGAGTTGCGCGGCCTCAACGAGGTTGCTGACAAATTGGTCCATCGCAAGCTCGACCGGACAGTGCGGTGGCCGCAATCCGGCCATGACATGAATACGCGGACAAGCGATGGCCACGGCATAGTCAACCGCCTGCTGCAGTCCGGCGCGGAACTCCGCCAGCCGTTGCGGTTGGCCTGCCAAGCCCCGGTCACCGGCTTGCTCTCCGGGCGGCGTGTTGATCAGGACTTGCTGCAGTCGCAAATCACGCAGACCGGCAGCAATCTCGGCAGCCGGCACAGCGTACGGAAACTGGCACTCCACGCCCGCAAACCCGGCTGCCGCAGCGGCTGCCCAGCGCTGCCGCAGTGGCACTTCAGTGAACATCGTCGACAGGTTGGCGGCTAGGCGCGGCATGGGAGCGTAAAGTACGCGCTTGCACCCTGCCTGCGCCAGCGTCGTGTCTGGAAATGCATGGCAATGGTAGGCTCGCACACACAGAGCAAACGCTCCTCAGCGGGCGCTATACGGGGGATAGAGCAACACCATGGCCATCATCGTCACCGGCGCCTCGGGCGGGTTCGGCAATGCCGCTGCAGCACAGCTACTGGATCTCTTGCCAGCGAACGAGTTGATCTTCACGACACGCAAGCCTGCAGGTCTGGCGGAGTTTGCGGCGCGTGGCGCCAGCGTGCGCTATGCCGATTTTGATGACACAGCCTCACTTCCCGCTGCCTTTGCCGGTGGCACCCAGATGCTGTTGATCAGCACAGCGCGCGTGGGCTCCCGTGTCGGACAGCATGCCAACGCCATCAAGGCCGCCGTTGCCGCTGGCGTTAAGCATATTGTTTACACCTCTATACTCAACGCGGACTCGCCCACCAATCCGGCCATCGTCAAACTCGATCACCGGGCCACCGAGCAACTTATCGAGGAATCCGGCGCGGCTTACACGTTTCTGCGCGACAGCCAATATGCCGAAGCGATCGCCGCAGCCGTGGTGCCGCCGGCCTTGGCCTCGGGCGTGCTGCCCGACAACGCTCACGACGGGCCTATCGCTTTTGTCTCACGTGACGACTGCATTGCGTCTGCGGTGGGCGCTCTCACCACGCCAGGTCATGAGAACAAGGCCTATGACATCACCGGCCCCGAGCTGCTGAGTTTCCCCAAGGCCATCGCCCTGGCCATGGCGATCAGCGGCAAGCACATCGACTATCGACCCGTGGACGATGAGGCCATGTTTGCTTACTTCGACTCTTTGGGTGTGCCGCGGCATGCTTCCGACGACCCGACCACAGCACCCATCCCCTGGTCCAGCGATGACATGGTCACTTTCGGGCAAGCCATCCGCGAAGGTTATTTCAACGTCATCACAGACCATGTCGAGCGGCTGACCGGTCGCAAGCCGCGCAGCCTGCACTCGGTCATGATGCAATTCAAAGACACTTGGCCCAAGGGATAACAACAATGAAAACACCAGCACTGCTACTCACCGCTCTGGTCTGCCTTGCCACCGGCTGCGCCAAACACGACGCCTCGCCTGCCAAAGCCGCAAGCGCTGCCGCGCAGGTGGACGATGCGCGCCTGGCGCGGGCAGACAGCGAACCGCAAAACTGGTTAGCCCATGGCGGCAATCAACAAGCGCAGCGCTATTCCGGATTAGATCAAATCACTGCTGACAACATCGCGCAGCTCAAACCGGCTTGGTCACTCGATTTCGATACGCAACGCGGTCAGGAAGCCACGGCGCTGGTCGTCGATGGCATCGCTTATGTGACCACCGCCTGGAGCAAGGTCTATGCGGTCGACGGCAAAACCGGCAAAGCACTCTGGCAGTTTGACCCGAAGGTCAACGGCCCCAATGCCGCCAAGAACTGTTGCGATGTGGTCAGCCGAGGCGCTGCGGTTTATCAAGGCAAAGTGTTCGTCGCGACCTTTGACGGCCGATTGATCGCCCTCGACGCGGGCACCGGCAAACCGGTCTGGACCACCGCCACGTTCGACCCGGCGTCCATGCAAGCGATCAGCGGCGCGCCACGCGTCGGAGCCGGACTGGTGTTCATCGGCAATAGCGGCGGCGAATTTGGCGGCCGCGGCTATCTCAGTGCCTATAAAGCCGACACCGGTGAGTTGGCTTGGCGTTTTTATACGGTTCCGGGCGAGCCCGGCAAAACCGATGGCGCAGCCAGCGACGAGGCTCTGAGCAAACTGGCTCAGCCCACCTGGTTCGGCAAGTACAACGATTACCGCGGCGGCGGCAATGTCTGGAACTCCATCGTGTTCGATCCGGAGTTCGATCAGGTGTACATCGCCACTGGCAACGGCTATCCGTGGCTGCGCACCTTCCGTTCTGACGGTAAGGGCGACAACCTGTTCATCTGTTCGGTGGTGGCACTCGATGCCAAGACGGGCACCTACAAGTGGCACTATCAAGAGACACCCGGCGACATCTGGGACTATGACTCGGTCGCCGACATGATCCTGGCCGACCTCACCATCGACGGCCAGGCGCGCAAAGTGCTGATGCACACGCCCAAGAACGGCTACTTCTATAACCTCGACCGCAAGACCGGCGAGTTGATATCGGCGCAGCCCTATATCGCCGGCATCAACTGGACGCTCGGCATCGACAAGAAAACC
This sequence comes from uncultured Pseudomonadota bacterium, assembly GCA_903908825.1. Classification (GTDB taxonomy): domain Bacteria; phylum Pseudomonadota; class Gammaproteobacteria; order Steroidobacterales; family Steroidobacteraceae; genus ZC4RG30. The sequence goes on from CAIVTJ010000022.1 coordinate 12,102, forward strand.
GGCAAGCCCATAGACAATCCGGCTGCGCGCTTTGATCAATTGAAGAAGCCTTTCACCGCCAGCCCCGGCGAAGGCGGTGGTCATTCCTGGAGCCCGACCGCTTTCAGCCCCAAGACCGGCTTGTTCTATCTGCAGGCTGTCGACTACACGACGGGCCGGCATTTACCGCGGCCCACCTTTGAGTACGTCAAGGGTCTGGACAACATCGGTACCTACCACTTTGCAAGCCATGCGCCGGGCGAGACCGCGCCTTCACCCGATCCGCATGCGCCCAAGCCCGATGCACATCTGCTGGCCTGGGACCCGGTCAATCAGAAGGCCGCCTGGAAAACGCCCGGTTCCGGTGGTGCGGTGCTCGCCACGGCCGGCGGCCTGGTGTTCCAAGGACACAGCCGTAACTCCGTCATGGGTGAACTGACCGCCTATCGCGCCGACACCGGCGAACAAGTCTGGACTCATCAGACGCCCAACGCAGTCGCCGGCGGCGTCATCAGCTACGCCATCGAGGGTGAGCAATACATCCTGGCCACTACCGGTCAGGGGGGTGGCAGCATCCTGGCTGCAACGCCTGATGTGCGGGCCAGACAAGTCGGTCGATTAGTGGCCTTCAAGCTCAGTGGCACAGCCGTGCTACCGCCGGATCCGCCCCCTGCCGGCCCGGCTGTGGTGGTCAACGAGACCTGGAGCGCTGCCAACATCGAGACCGGCAAAGATCTGTATCTGAACCGTTGCGCACGCTGCCATGGCATCAACACCCGCTCACCCAACATCCTGCCTGACCTGCGCCGCTCGCCGACGCTGGCCAGTCAAGACACGTGGCGCTCCATCGTCGAAGACGGCGCACTGCAGGCCAACGGCATGATCGCTTGGAAAGCGTTTCTACCCGAAGGCGGAGCCGAAGCCATCCGCGCCTATGTGGCCGGTGAAGCCAAAGTTGAGGCAGCCAGATTGACGGCGGCGGTAGCGCAATGACAGATGCGCGCAGCGACACGGTCTATGCCTATCTGCTGCAATTTCAGCGGCAGTTATGCAGCACTTTTGAGGGCGACGCCGGCAGCGGGCAGTTCGTCTTTGATGAATGGCAGCGTCCCGGCTCCGATCAGTCTATCGGCGGCCGTGGCATCACTGCAGTGCAGGAACAAGGTTCGGTCATGGAGCGTGCCGGTGTTGCGCTGAGTGATGTACGCGGCAGCAAGCTGCCGCCGGCAGCCACCGAGCGCAATCCGCAACTAACCGGCCGCAGCTACCGGGCGATGGGCGTTTCGGTGGTCATGCATCCGCGCAACCCGTATGCGCCCACCAGTCACATGAACGTGCGTTTCTTTAATGCCGGTGATGTGTGGTGGTTCGGCGGCGGCTTTGACCTCACGCCCTGCCTGCCCTTTGACGAAGACTGTATAAGCTGGCACCGCGCCGCCAGCCAGGCTTGCGCGCCCTTTCATGCCGGCCTCTATGACCATGCCCGAGCCCACTGCGATGAGTACTTTTATCTGAAGCACCGCAGCGAGACACGCGGCATAGGCGGCCTTTTTTATGACGACCTGAACGAACAGACGCCGCAGCTCGGTATGAGCTGGGAACAGGGCTTTGCCTTCATGCAATCGGTCGCTCAGCACTACCACGACGCTTACCGGCAGATCATCGCCCGCAGGCAGGCCACGCCCTATGGCGAACGCGAACGCGCCTACCAGCTCTACCGCCGCGGTCGCTATGTCGAGTTCAACCTGGTCTTTGACCGCGGCACACTGTTCGGCCTGCAATCGGGCGGCCGCACCGACGCCATTTTGATGTCGATGCCAGCCGTGGCCCACTGGGCCTATCAGTCACCGGACCCTGACTTGGATGCGGTGCTGCTGCCCTATCTGACGACGCTAAAGGGCCACGATTGGCTGGCAAGCACCTAAACCAACGGCAACTCACCGGCGCTGGCCCACACGCCATGCACCTGTGAGTTCAGCCGGAACGGCAAAATGACCCGCGCCACTTCACCGTCGGCCGGGCGCTGCGCATCGACCACCACCAGTTCAGAGCGCATTTCGGCGTAGTTGTTTGCGACGCCGACCAGATAGCCATCACCCTCTTCGCCGCGTCCGCGCGGCACAAAAGACAGCTCCTGCAGGTTGTGCGTCGGACCGGCAAAGAAGCTCTCAACCTTACCGGTGACCAGGTCAAAGCGGCCATAGGAGTTGGTCATACGCGCAGGCGCATTGGGGCCGCAGCGGTCACGGTCATAGGGACGTTGCGGATCGTTATACGAGGTGTACAAATAACGCGACTGCAGACTGACGACACGCGGATCGACCTTGCCCAGATCACCCACCTGCATCGGCCAGAGGATCTCCTCGTGCCAGCCATCATCTGACGAGTCCAGGTCTAGCGTGATCTTGCGGATGAAGGCGCGAGCCTTAGCCGGATTCCACGGCGAACCATCGGTCGGCGGAAAGAACGGGAAGAAGTTCGAGTCATAAAAAGGCGCGTACAGGATGACCTTATTGCCCTCAGTGTGCGCATTGAACACATGCATCATGCAGCGCTCAGGGCCCTTGAACCAGCGCATATCGCGCGCCTCACCGTCACGCGGAATAACGCCGATGTAACTGGGCTTGCTGGCATCCCAGCCCCAATGCACCTTGCCCGCCAACAAGCGCTCGCGGCTGGTCACATAGCCGCCGAACGGGATGATCACGTGTCTGTGGGTGATCGCCATGTCATGAATGATGCTGACGTAGGGCACTTTGACGCGCACTTCACGACGCACCGAACCGGCCTTATCCAAGGTATAGATAAACAGATCGTCGCTGGCCATGCCGGTGGCTTCATAACCATAGGCAACCATCTCACCGGTCAGCGGATCGATCTTGGGATGGGCCGAGAAGGTCTGGCTCTTCCATTTGCCATGAAAGTCCCAAGTACCGCGAGTCGCCAGTGTGTTGGGGTCGATCTGATACGGCAGCCCATCTTCTTTAAGCGTAAACAGTTTGCCGGCATGGATCAGCGGTGCGGTGTTGGAAACCGTGCGGGTATTCGGATGCTGCAGATCACGCACCGAGGGATCGTCGGTGTAGGGATTGCGGTAATAGCCATACAGTTGGCGTCGCGCCGCCTTCTGTTGCTCGAAACGGTGGGTGTGCACCCAGCGCTGGTGAAAATCGACTTTGCCCTTATTAAAACGGAAGGAACTGATGAAACCATCGGCATTGAGTGGTGCATCATCGGGAAACAACGGCGGGTAATACCAGTCACCGCCGACGCGATAAAAAGCGCCATTCAGATCGCTGGGCAAACTACCGGCCACCTCGCAATCATCGAGGTCTGCCTCGAAGCGAGTCGGCGCCGCAAACCCACGCTGTACCAATGCTGCTGTCAGATCAGTCATGTTGTTCCCCCGTTCCAGAACTGCGTCACATCGACTCTAGCGCAAAATACCCCCTACAACGCTTATATAGGCGTATGCTGCGGGCTGATCGTTTGCGTCCGTGTCGTTCCCCCGCACCTTTCCAGTGCCCGAGCTCGAGCCGAACTCACCTTCGATCAGGTGACAGGATCTACTCCGATGGCTCGTGAGACGCTCTCTCCCTGACTTCGCTTGCTACTCCTGCCTTTGTTTTATTTTTTTGAGAGAGACTTTCATGACCAAAATCTATGTGGGCAATCTGCCCTTCACGGCTAGCGAGCAGGACCTGCGCACGCTGTTTTCCCAGCACGGCACCGTCGAGTCGGTTGCCCTGCCGACCGATCGTGAGACCGGCCGTCCCCGTGGCTTCGGCTTCGTCGAAATGAACCAGGCCGATGCGGCCCGCGCCATCCAGAGCCTCAACGGCCAGGACATGGGCGGTCGCTCGCTGCGCATCAATGAAGCGCAGGACAAGCCCCGCACCGGCGGCGGCGGCGGTGGTGGCTACGGCGGCGGTGGCGGCGGCGGTGGCGGTGGCTATCGCGGCGGCAGCGGCGGTGGCGGCGGTGGTGGCGGTGGTGGCGGTGGTGGCGGTCGCTGGTAAGCGACTGACACAGCCCCAGTGCTGATAAGAGGCCCGGATTATTCCGGGCCTTTTTTTGCCTTCGATTTGAGCTTTAAGGCATCGTGCCGAACAAACCCGTCTGGTAATCGGTAAAAGCGGTCTCGATCTCGGCACGGGTGTTCATCACAAACGGGCCATAACCGACCACAGGCTCGGCTATAGGCTCGCCGCTGAGCACCAGCGCCAGACAATCGCTGTGCGCGCGCAAAAGCAGACCGTCACCCTCGGGCTCAAAAATAACCAGGTCTGCTGCGCCCAGCGCTTGCTCTGCGCCCACATCCATCTGCCCGCGCAGTAATGCCACCACGCAGTTCCATCCGGCAGGGATAGGCAACTGCACCTCATGACCGGCCTGCAGCCGCAGATCCCAGACATTGAGCGGGGTGAAGCAATCAGCCGGGCCACGTTGACCGGCAAACTCACCGGCGATGACGCGCACTGTCCCCGCCTCCGCCGGCAGGGTGATGCTTGGGATCTGGGCGCTGGTAATGGTCTGATAGCGCGGCGGCGTAGCCTTGTGTAGCGCCGGCAAATTGACCCATAACTGCGCCGCCTCCAGCAGGCCACCCGTGCGCGTGAACTCAGCCGTGTGCATCTCTTCGTGCAACAGGCCTGCGCCGGCAGTCATCCATTGCACATCACCGGCGCCTATGACGCCACCGTTGCCCGCCGAATCCCGGTGCGCCACCGAACCGTGATACACGATGGTGACCGTCTCGAAACCACGATGCGGATGCGCACCCACACCACGCGGCTTTGCAGCCGGTGCAAACTCGGCCGGACCGGCGTAATCGAGCAACAGAAAAGGACTGAGCAGCCGGCTCAGGCGGTCATAACTGAACATCGTGCGCACTGGAAAGCCATCGCCCACCCAATGCCCCTGAGGACTGTTAAAGACGGCTGAAACCTTTCTCATAGATGACTCCTGTGGCGCACTTAAAATGCGCAGCCTTAACGCTGTCACATTATCGCCCAACAGTTGTCAATCCGCTGTAATGCAATAAGAGGAAGCTTCGTGCATCGTCCGCCACGGGGCTTGCTTGATGCGCAACTCGTCTACGGTTGATCTATCGCGACCACGCAGTGTCTTCATCTCCGATGTTCACCTCGGATTTCGCGGCTGTCACGCCGAAGCCTTGTGCCAGTTCCTCCGTACCGTTAAGCCCGAGTACCTGTTTCTGGTCGGTGACATCATCGACTTGTGGAGCCTGAAAAAGACCTTTTTCTGGCCTTCGACACACACCGATGCCCTGCGTGCCATGCTGTGCAAGTCACGGGAAGGCACCAAGGTCATCTATATCCCGGGCAATCACGATTCGCTGTTTCGCGAGTTAGCCGGCTCGGTGTTCGGCAACCTTGAGATCCACCACGAGTACAACCACACCACCGCCAACGGCAAGCGCTTTCTGGTGCTGCATGGCGATGTATTCGACAGCGTGGTCAAGTGCCACCCGGCGCTGGTCCATCTGGGCACCTGGCTTTATGACTGGTTGATGTGGGTCAATCCTTGGGTCAACAAGGTGCGGCGTTTGTTCGGCTTTGCTAACTTCTCGCTGGCTACAGCCCTCAAGGGTGCTACCGGACACGCCCGCCGCTACATGCAGCGCTTTGAAGAAGCGGCCGCCGAATCAGCCCGCCGCCACGGCGTGGACGGCATTATCTGCGGCCACATCCATCATGCCGGTGTACGCGAGATCAACGGCGTGACCTATGCCAATGATGGTGACTGGGTCGAGCACTGCAGCTCGCTGGTCGAAGACGCCTCGGGCGAACTGCGTGTGGTGCGCTGGGAAGAGCTGCTGCTCGACCAGGTGCCGCTGGCACAGGTCGAACCGATTATTGCCCGCGCAGCCTGAGCCGCGCTTCAGCCACGCCCGACAAACGGCATGGCGGTGGCCATCACCGTCATGTGCAGCACGTTCGCATCCAGCGGCAAGCCGGCCATGTAGAGCACCGCATCGGCCACATGCCGCACATCAAAGGTCGGCTCGGGTCGACGCGTAAAGTCAGCCTGTAAGGTGCCCGCTGACATCGGAATCCCTAAGTCCGTCTGCACGTTGCCGATATCGATCTGGCCGCAGGCGATATTGTGCTGGCGCCCTTCCAGCGCAGTGGTCTTGGTCAAGCCGGTGACGCCATGCTTGGTCGCTGTATAGGCCACCATATTGGGCCGGGGGGTCACGGCTGCAATCGAACCGTTGTTGATGATGCGGCCGCCTTGGGGATCTTGGGCTTTCATGAGGCGTATGGCCGCCTGGGTGCAGAGGAACACACCCGTCAGGTTGGTATCGACCAGACGCTGCCAGGTCGCCAAAGGCATCTCTTCGATAGGCATAGACGGCGCTGCAGCGCCTGCATTATTGAACAGCAGATCGAGCCGGCCGAACTGCTGCTCGATGCCTGCAAACAAGGCTTGCACAGACTCGGGCTGACTGACATCGGCCTGCACGGCCAGCGCATTGGCGCCGGCCTGCTGTGCGGTCTGCTGTACAGCCTCTAAGCGTCGTCCCGCCACAACCACGCGATAACCGGTCTGCACCAGTGCCACGGCAACTGCACGACCGATACCAGAGCCGGCGCCGGTCACCAAGGCTGTTTTCTGCTGCATACATTACCCCTGGCCAAAAATGCTGATGGGCCGCAAGCCTAACCCAAACCTGACCACGGCTGGCAGCCGCCCTTAAGTACAAGTACGCAGTTGAGCTACGGCTAGTGCGGCTGGTGAGGCCCTGAACGCAGACCTATGCTCCAGAGTATCGCGCTGCAACCGCTGCGCATCTTGCAAGGACACTCGCATGGCACGCATCCGTCGCATTCTGGTCGCTGTTAAAGACACCAGCAGCCGTTCCCTGCCGGCCGTGCACAAGGCAGCGCAGCTGGCGCGCGGTCTCAAGGCGCAACTGGAGCTGTTTCATACGATCAGCGAACCGGTTTATATCGATGCGCTGAGCATTGCCGGGCAAACCGTAGCGCAGCTGCAGCGTAAGTGGCGGGATGCCCATCTGCGTAAGCTCGAACGCCTGGCCGAAAAACTGCGCGCTGAAGGCACCAAAGTGCTGACGACCGTGGTTTGGGATGCGCCGCCCTATGAAGCCGTCGTGCGGCAGGCCATCCGCAGCAAAGCCGACCTGATCGTCGCAGAGCGCCATGCTTCACGGCACATCGCGCCGTGGGCGCTTCGCTTTAGTGATTGGGAATTGCTGCGCCGCAGTCCGGTGCCGGTGCTCTTGGTCAAGGGGCGTGGCTTGTATGAGCAGCCGGTGATCTTGGCGGCTATAGACCCCAGCCACAGCTTTGCCAAACCCGCCAAACTCGATAGCGCCATCCTCGATGAAGGCAGCACGTTTGCCAAGGCACTGGATGGCTCATTGCACGCGCTGCATGCCTATGCACCGGCGACGCTGGATGTAGACAGACTGGATGTGAACCTTCCCAATCTCTCAGCCTATATCGAGGCTGAGGCTGGCACCCAAGCTCGCGCCAGTCTGGAGCGCGCGCTCAAGGGCCGGGACATCAGCGCGGCCAACCAGCATCTGGTGGCCAAACACGCGGTAGATGCCATTCCCGACACAGCCCGCAAGCTCAAGAGCTCTATTGTGGTCATGGGCGCTATATCGCGATCTGGTATCAAACGCCTTCTGATAGGCAACACCGCGGAGCGCATATTGGATTCACTCAGCTGCGACGTGCTGGTGATCAAACCGGCGCACTTTAAGAGCGGCGTAGCGCGCGCCAAGCGTGGCATTCAGTTTATCGCCACGCCCATGGTTGTCTAAGGCAGCAGCAGATCCGGCGAGGCGTCGCGCACATCGTTGCAACCGGTCAGCGCTAGGCTGACCTGCAACTCGCGACTGAGTATTTGCAGCGCAAGGCTTACGCCTTGCTGGCCGCGCGCACCCAATCCATAGAGGTAAGCGCGGCCGATCAGCACCGCGTTGGCACCCAAGGCCACGGCCTTGAGGATGTCCTGACCGCAGCGCACCCCGCCGTCAAACAGCACTTCGCTACGGCCGGCCACAGCTTCCACGACATGCGGCAACATCGAGATAGTCGAGGCTGCACCGTCGAGTTGACGGCCGCCATGGTTACTGACGATGAGCGCATCAGCACCCAATTCGACTGCGCGCCGGGCATCGACCGGATCCAGGATGCCCTTGATGACCAGCTTGCCTTTCCAGCGGGCGCGGATCTGCTCAAAGTCCTGCCAAGTCACCGAAGCATCAAATTGCGTGGAGATCCACTGCGCCAGCGTGCTGACCCCCGTGTGCGGCATAGCACCGGCCAAGTTACCAAAGGTTTTGCGCTTGCCCAGCAGAACGCCTGCGGCCCAGGCCGGCTTGGTGGCGATGTCGAGCACATTGGCCAGCGTCAGCCGCGGCGGCACGGCCAAGCCGTTCTTGGCGTCTCGACGGCGCAAACCCGACACGGGGATATCGACGGTGAGCACGAGTGTCTCGCAGCCGGCTGCGGCCGCACGGTCCATCAGGGCTTGGGTATAGCCGCGATCTTTCATCACATACAGCTGAAACCAGAACGGCGCGGTCGTCGCCGTACGCACGTCTTCGATGGAACAGACTGACACCGTGCTCAGGCACAAGGGCACGCCAAAGTCCTGCGCAGCCCGCGCTGCGAGGATTTCGCCATCGCGGTGTACCAAGCCCGTCAAACCACAAGGCGCCAGCACCACCGGCATGTTCGCCGGAACACCCAGAATATCTTTCTGCAAGGACTGACGCGTGACGTCGATGAGCACACGTTGCCGGAAGCGCAAGGCCTCAAGGTCGCTGCGATTGCGCGGCAGAGTGACCTCGTCATAGGAGCCATGGTCGAGGTACTGAAAAATGGCGCGCGGCACGCGCTTACGTGCTACTTCCCGCAGATCGGCAATGCTATTTAAGACCTGCACGGGGAAGACTCCTGCTGTGAATGCCGTTTGTGGCCGCGCATCATACCGGCAGCAAGAAGTCTGCGCCGCCCCCCACCGCACCAGGCCAGCGCTGCATGACGCTCTTATAGCGCGTGTAAAACCGCACGCCTTCCTCGCCCAAGACGTGGTGGTCACCGAACAACGAAGACTTCCAGCCACCGAAGGAGTGCCAGGCCATAGGCACCGGGATCGGCACATTGATGCCGATCATGCCGGCTTGCACCGCGCGGCTGAAATGCCGGGCCGTTGCCGCGCTGCGGGTGAAGCAGGCAGCGCCGTTGCCAAACGGATGCCGGTTGATCAGCTCTATGGCTGCAGACAGATCGGGCACCCGCAGCACGCACAACACCGGTCCGAAGATCTCTTGCTGGTACAAGGCATGGCTGACCTGCACCTGATCAAACAGACAGCCGCCCATAAAAAAGCCGTCTGGGGACTGCGCCAGCTGCAGACCCCGGCCATCGACCAGCAATCGTGCACCGGCGGCAACGCCGGCGCTCACGGCCGCCTCAACTCGTGAACGGTGGGCGTGGCTGACCAAAGGGCCCATCTCGACGCCGGGGTCGCGACCATCGCCGATGCGCAAGGCCTGCACACGCGGCGCCAGGGCCGCCACCAGCGCATCACCGACCTCACCCACAGCAACCGCCACAGAGACTGCCATGCAACGCTCACCGGCAGAGCCATAGGCTGCGCCCATCAACGCATCGACTGCTTGATTGAGGTCGGCATCGGGCATGACAACCAGATGGTTCTTGGCGCCGCCTAGCGCTTGCACGCGCTTACCTGCAGCAGTGCCTGCCGTGTACAGCTTTTGCGCCACCGGCGTGGAGCCGACAAAAGACAAGGCACGCACGTCAGGATGCGCCAACAAGGCATCGACCGTGACCGCATCGCCCTGCACAACATTGAACACACCGGGCGGCAAGCCGGCCTCAGTCAACAGCTGCGCCAAGAGCAAGGTGGCACCCGGCGTGACCTCGGAGGGCTTGAGCACGAACGTGTTGCCACAGGCCAGTGCCAACGGGAACATCCACATCGGGACCATGACTGGAAAGTTGAAGGGCGTGACTCCGGCGACAACACCCAGAGGTTGGCGCAGGTTCCAGTTGTCGATATCACCGCCGACATTGTCCGAATGCCTGCCTGAGAGCAGGTGCGGGATACCGCAGGCAAACTCCAGAGCATCGATCCCGCGACTGATCTCTCCCTGCGCATCAGCCAGCACCTTGCCATGTTCGGCGGTGATGGCCAGCGCTAAGGGCTCACGCGCTGCCTCAAGCAACTCACGAAACCGCAGCAAGATGCGCGCACGCCGTGCCGCCGGTGTCTGCGACCATCCGGCAAACGCAGCTGCAGCAGCCGCCACCGCAGCGTCGACCTCGGGCTGATCGGCCAAGGGAATATGGCCAGTCACCAGACCCGTTGCGGGATCACGAATGTCTGCAAAACGACCCGACTGTCCGGGGTGTGGCAAACCTGCGATGTGATGGGCGACAAGACGTTTTGTCATGAAGACTTACCCGAAAGGTGGGCCACTAAACGCCGCAGGCGCAACAGCCATCGCCGCCAGCCCCGTTTGAGGTAGGCCGGAACATTGAAGAATCCGGGTGGGTTAAGGCGATCCCAATATTGGGTCTCGACCTTACGCAGCAACCTGAACTCTGCCGTTTTTGCCACCAAATCGCTGGACATCGTCGCACTGACCTCGCGATCGTTAGCCACACCATTGATAACAAAGTTTTCCCGGCCCCGGCTACGATTGCGGCTGAACAGGTAATCATCGCCATAGAGGATCTTGAGTGCATGGGGTATGGGCAGGTAACTGTCACGATGAAAGACCATCAGGCAGCCGAAACCCCAGCAACGGTCGACTACCGGAGACAGGGACAGCGACGGGCTCTCATCCATCATGTTGAGGCCATAGATGCCCTGTTCTGCGCTGACTTTGTCTAACAGAAAATCGAACACTGACAGATCAAAGTTAATGTCGTCGTTCAGCAGGCAGATCAGTTCGCACCGGGCCTGCGCAACACCCAAATTCCAAGCAGGATTGACGTAGATGTTGGCCGCTTGATCGAGCCGGCGAATTTTAGGATCGGCCAGCACAGCCCAGTCCGGGGTTGCCGCGGTGCGGTTATTGATGATCAGAACTTCAGTCACCAAAGGATGGGCAGTCAGGGCGAGCAATTGCCGCTGCATGCCCTGAGGCACCCAAAGTGTCGGTATGACTATGCTGTAGCTCATCAGTTGCAGTCTCAGCCAGCCTTAAAGTCAACGATCTGGGAAAACCCCGGGTCCCCGTAAGGTAGTAATTGTGGCGGCTGACCCGAACGGCAAACCATGATGCGGCCCGCACAATCGCTGCGTTGCGCAAGGTCGACCACCCAACGCGCCAGATCTTCGGGCGAATTCATGACATCGGGCACACCCAACGCTGCCTTTTGTTCGACCTCTAAACCATCAGCCCACGCCAGGCGATGATCTGTGGCGATCCAGTCCGGTGCCACGCAATTGACGCGCACACCATGGTCCTGGTGGGCAAACGCCATAGCGGCAGTGAACCGCATGATGCCGGCCTTGGCCGCGGCATAAGCGGGTTGCTCAGCAGCCCCAAAGCCCAGCCCCGAGCACGCCGCCACATTGACGATGGATCCACCGCGGCCCTGCATCGCTGTGATGGCATGGCGGGTCACCAGCAGCGTACCGAGCAGATTGGCGCTGACCACCCGATGCCAATGGTCCAGCGGATCATCCGCAAGAAAGGGACCGGCGTTGTTGACCACACAGGTCAGGGCGCCAAAGTCGCGCTGTGCCCGCTCTATGAGCGCCACTACTTGATCTTCGCTGGCCACGTCGCAGCGGTGCGCCAAGGCCTGTCCGCCACGCGTACGGATGTCGGCGGCTACCGTGCCGGCCAAGGCATAGTCGATGTCAGAGACCACAACGCGCAGTCCGGCTTCGGCAAAGGCGAATGCAATCGCAGCACCTGCGCCGGCACCGGCACCCGTTACCAATGCCACGCGCCGATCCGGGCGCCGGTAGACCGCAGTGGCCTCTACTGCCGCGACGATAGTTTCGGAATAGTCAGGCTCTGTCATCGGCGGGCATCACTTGGATCAGAGTACGGATGAGGTCTTGTATCGAATAGGGCTTACTGAGCACCCGCATGGTGGCGGCTTCGGGCGTAGCCAGTGCATAGCCGGTGGCTAAAATGACCGGCAACTGCGGCCACCGGATTGCTATGCGCCTAGCCAACTCGACGCCGTCGACCAAGCCGGGCATCACGATGTCTGAGAATACGACATCCACACTCAGACCGCCGCTCAACAGCACTAGTGCCTCATCCGCTGTACGTGCTGCAGTTACCATAAAACCGGCCAACTGCAGCGCAGGCAGCACGACTTGCGCGGCCAGCAGATCGTCCTCAACGAACAGCAAGCTGCAGGGCTGCTGCAGGCTTTGGGGCTCAGCCAGTCGAGGTTCACTGCTTGCCAGCAGGCGCACATCGCGCGGCAAGCGCAAGCGCAAGAGGGTCCCTTCGCCTGGACGACTGCTCGCGCTGACGCTACCGCCGGAAGACTCGGCAAAGCGCAGTACCTGAGCCAAGCCCAGACCCGTGCCACGTCCGACCGGCTTGGTTGTATAAAAAGCCTCGAAGATGTGCGGCAAATCCTCGGCCGCTATACCAGCCCCGTGATCCTCGATCTCGATGAACACCCACTCACCGGCGCTGTCGGTGGAATTGAACGCGCGCAACTGAATGACTCCGCCTGCACTCATCGCATCGCGGGCATTAAATAACAGGTTAAGCAGCGCTGACGACAACTGCCCCGGATCGGTATTGATGTGCCACAGATCAGGCGCCATCTTGATCTGCAATTGCAGGTTGGCCGGCAAGCCACTACCCAGTAACTCTTGTAAAGCGAGCAACTGATCGCGTAGATCGACCGCTTGGCGTTCAAAGGTCGGTGGCCGCGCAAAGTACAACAGCTGCTGTACCAAACTTGCGGCCCTATGCACCGCGCGCAACCCGGCGTCGAGAACCGGCTTGGCGCGCTCCTCCTGAGGCAGCGCCTGCAACAGATGCAGCCCCGTAGAGAGGGTCTGCAACAGGTTATTAAAGTCGTGGGCCAATCCGCCGGCCACCCGTCCGACCACCTCAAGCTTTTGGCTGGCGAGCAATTGCCGCTGGGTGGCTTCAGTTGTGGCCACTGCCTCGGCCACCTTTTGTTCCAGAGCCACATTGGCAGCAGCGATCTGGCCGCTGGCCTGATGCAGTGCGGCCCCGATGGCGGCCAGTTCGACGACATCGCTGTTGGGCAACGCCACGGGGTGGCCGTGCTGCAGATTACGCGCGGCCTGCTGCAAGGCCTCTACCGGCTCGACGGCACGTCCACTGACCCATAGCGCGAACAACAATCCTGCAACCGTCACAGCCGCCGCACCCAGCCACAAATCACGTCGAGTTTCCGGGCTGACACCGGACACGAGACGCGTCGGCACAGCAACGAAGAAGGTCAGACCGTAGCGTCCTGAGGAACTGTAGAACACCGTGAC
>CAIVTJ010000023.1 GCA_903908825.1 uncultured Pseudomonadota bacterium
CCTGGGGTGACGGCGGGCCGCTCATCGCGCTGGGCAGCGACATCGATGCGCTGCTGGGTCTGTCGCAATATCCGGGCATCAAAGACATCAAGCCCATGGTGCCTGGCGCTCCCGGCCATGGTGAAGGCCACAATTCCGGCATGCCATTGATCGTCGCCGCTGCGCTGTCCACCAAAGAAGTCATGGAAAAGAACGGCATCAAAGGCCGTTTGATGGTCTGGCCCGGCGTCGCCGAAGAACTGCTGGCCACCAAGGCCTTTTATGTTCGGGAAGGTCTGTTCAAGAACGTCGATGCGACCATATTCACGCACGTCAGCAGCGACTTCAGCACAGGCTACGGCCCGGGTGGCAACACCGGTCTGGTGTCTGTGGAATACACCTTCCATGGTCGCTCGGCCCATGCCGGCGCCGCACCATGGATGGGTCGCAGTGCGCTGGATGCCGTTGAAGTCATGGACATGGCTTGGAACCTGCGTCGCGAGCACCTGCCCATCACGCAGCGTTCGCACTACGTGATCACCAACGGTGGCGGTCAGCCCAATGTCGTGCCCGACATTGCCTCGGTCTGGTACTACTTCCGTGAGCAGGACTTCGAATCGATCAAGAACCTTTATCAGACCGGCAACACCATTGCCGAAGCCGCTGCCATGGCGACTGAAACCAAAGTGACGCGTCGCGTGCTCGGTTACGCCGCACCCAACTATGGCAACAAGCCGATGGCTGAAGCTGCCTTCGAAAACATCAAAGCCGTGGGCATGCCCAAGTGGAGTGCGGACGATGTGGCGTTTGCGCGCATGGTCGGCGAAGCCAATCACGTCGTCGATTTCAGCCGGCCCGGCGCCAACGAGCTTAAGCCCTTGGCCACCGAAGTGACTCCGCTGCGTGCGCCCACCGGCAACGGCGGCAGCGGTGGCTCGGACGACATCGGCGACATCATGTGGTCGGTGCCCACTATCACCATCCGCTACCCGTCCAACATCCCCAATGTCGCCGGCCATCACGTGACCTCGGCCATGGCCATGACCACACCCATCGCGCACAAAGGTGCCGTGGCCGGTGCCAAGGCCGTCGCCATGACCGTGCTGGACCTGATGACCACGCCGAAGCTGCTGGCCGATGCCAAGGATTACTTCAATAACGTGCAGTCCAAGGACATCAAGTACACGCCGGTGCTGACGGCGGAGGACTCACCCGGCATCCATCTGAACAAGGAACTGATGGACCAGATGCGACCGAAGATGACCCAGTTCTATTACGACCCCAAGAAGTACAAGAGCTACTTGGAGCAGCTGGGCATCCCTTACCCGGGCGTGCCTGTCAGCAAGTAAGGTCTGCTGCGTGCGCGGCGCCGGCCCATGGCTGGCGCCGTGTTCACGGTGGTAAGGTTGCGGCATGAAAACCGCACCCCGTCGCATCGTCACCGGCCACGACACGGCCGGCAAATCGATCGTGCTCTCCAGCAGCACACCGCCCCAGAACCACCCCATGCAAGGCCCGGCCATCGGCGCCGACTTTCATGAGATGTGGAGCAGCACCGCCGTGGTACCGCCGCTGTCTGCCCTGCCCGCGCAAGAGCCCACAGAGCGCGAGTTCACCATCATGCCGGTGTCCGGACACCTGCTGCGCATACTCGATGTGTACCCGCCGCAGCAAGGCGGCCAGCGCACCGTCATGCATCGCACCCGCACCTTGGACTATGTGGTGATGATCGAGGGCGAGTTGGTGCTGATTCTGGATGACAGCGAAGTCGTACTGCATCCGGGCGATGTGGTGGTGCAACGCGGCACCAACCACGCCTGGGAAAACCGCAGCGACCGGCTCGCCCGCGCCGCCTTCTTTCATCTCGACGCGCAATTTGACGAGGCCTTGCTGGCGACGCTGCCGCAACCCTTGGAACTGATGCGTTAAGCGCTCCGGAGCACATCCTCATGCTCGAACTGCGTCCCTCCGCCAGCCGCGGCTATGCTGACCATGGCTGGCTCAAGAGTTCTCATTCGTTTTCATTTGCCGGTTATCAGGACCTGCAGCGCATGGGCTGGGGCAACCTGCGCGTGATCAACGAAGACCGCATCGCGCCCGGCGCAGGCTTTGGCACCCATGGTCATCGCGACATGGAGATCGTCAGCGTTGTCCTGTCCGGCAATCTGGCGCACCGCGACAGCATGGGTCATGTGCAAGGCATACCACCGGGTGACATCCAGCGCATGAGCGCCGGCACCGGCGTGCAGCACAGCGAGTTCAATCACGCCTCAGATCAGCAGACGCATTTTCTGCAGATCTGGGTACTGCCGGAACACAACGGCATAGCGCCCGGCTATGAACAACAGACTTTGGATGCCGCCCTGCAGCGCGGCGCACTGGCCCTGATCGCGGCACGCACCGGTGGCTCCGGCACCCTCAGCTGGAATGCCGATGCCAGCTTATACGCGGGTGAGTTCGCAGGCTCTGAATCAGCGCAGCTGACGCTGGCGCCCGGGCGCAAGGCCTATGTCCACTTGGTGCAGGGACAGCTGCAGGTCAACGGTTTGGTGCTATCTGCCGGAGATGCGCTCGCGATCAGTGACGAACGCGAGCTGCACCTGCAGTCGGGAGAACAAGCCAAGGTGCTGGTGTTTGACCTGGCACCTTGAGCCTGGGCGCTAGCTGATCAGGCTCCGCCGTTGTAACCGCCCTGGAAGGTCGAATAGATCTTGTCCTGAGTCGTGATGAACTCAAGCAACACGGGCTTGCCCTGCTTGGTCGCGGCGATGCCGTTGACCAGCGCATGGGCCACCTGACTGGGGTCGGTGACGCGCTCGCTGTAGCCACCCAAGGCCTTGGCAAACTCGCTGTAGTTACCCGAGATGTCGGTGGAGTGGAACTTCTCCTTGGACAAGGCCATGGCCTTGAACTCCATCGCCATGCCGAAGTTGTTGAACAGGATCGACATGATCGGGATGTTGCAACGCACGCAGGTTTCAAAGTCCATGCCGGTCATGCCGATGGCCGCATCGCCCCAGACATTGATGCACAGCTTGTCGGGGTGCGCGACCTTGGCACCCATGGCCAGACCCAGGCCATAGCCCAACTGCGTGGACTTGCCCCAGCCGATGTACGACAGCGGGGAAACCGCCTTCCAGAACGGCGACAGCTCGTCACGCGGGCTGCCGGCATCGTGGGTGATGATGGTGTTGGGCACATCGGCGATGTGCATCAGGTCCCAGATAACGCGGTAAGGCGACAGCGGCTTGGACTCGCTGGTCAAACGCGGCATCCACTCGGCCCACCACGGTGCGTTCAGCTCTTTGATGCGGGCCTGCACGCCGGCCGTGAGGCCGCGCGGCTTCTTGAGACGATCTTTGAGCGCATCAGCCAGCATGCCCAGCGCCAGCTTGGAATCGCCCAGCAGCGGGAATTCGGCCGGGATGTTCTTGTCGATGTCATACGGGTCGATGGTGTTGTGGACGAAAGACTTGTTCTTGGTCGGGAAGCGGATACCGAAACCGGTCGCGGTAAAGCTGGCACCGGCACCGAACACCATGTCCGACTCTTCGACATAGGCGGCCACTGCACGCGGCATGGCCACACCACCCGAGCCCAGGGACAGCGGATGCGTCTCGGGGAAAGCGCTCTTGCCCTCGAGGCTGGTGGTCACCGGGGCCTCCAGCAACTCGGCTACAGCCTTGAGTTCGTTCCAAGCCTTGGCGTAATGCACGCCCTGACCGGCATAGATCATCGGACGCTTGGCATTGATCAGCGCCGCAGCAGCGGCATCGACCGACTTGGCATCGGGCGCCGTGACATGACGACGACCGGGCTTGTAGTTGATGTCGCCGGGGACTTCGACGTTCCACATGTCGCCGGGCACTTCGATGAGCACCGGACCGGGGCGGCCGTTGCGCGCGATGCTGAAGGCGCGACGCAGCGCCGGGATGATTTGATCGGGTGTGTTGATGGTTTCAGCATGCTTGGTGATGTGCTGAAAATTGAGCGTGGCATTGAAGCCCGGCTTGATGAACGAGCTATTGCGGCTGGAGCCACCGGGAATGACGATGAGCGGCACGCCTTCCGAATAAGCCTGAGCAACGGCGCCGAAGGCATTTTCGATACCGGGGCCGGCCTGGCAGCAGAACACGCCAACCTTATCAGCCGAACTCAGACGACCCAGCGCGTCGGCCATGTGAACGCCTATGCGCTCTTGACGCACGACGATCGGGCGGATGTTGGCCGCAGCAGCCGACTCGGTCAGCGGATTGAGCGGATAGGTGTAGAGATTTTCGACGCCCTCACGCTTGAGGATCTCGGCTGTGACTTGCGCTACGTTCATCGGAAGCTTCCTTGGCTGTCTAAATGTTGGGCGGCAACGCCCCGCGGGGCCGCCCACCGGCGCACCCCAACCCCAACAGCATAGATACGCCTTCCGTCGCCGCGATACAACCTTGCGGCGCTTGGCCGCAGGCAAAGTACCTGCGACACTGCGCGGCAAATAGTCAGGGGGAATCGCCATGCTCGCACGCCTCGGTGGAATCTTGTTGGCCTTGATCGGCGCCGGTGCGCTGGCAGGCTTAGGTCTTTATCGCAACGAACCCATCAATGCTTTGTGGCTGGTCACCGCTTCGGTGTGCGCCTACATCCTGGGTTATCGCTTCTATGCCAAGTGGATAGAAACCCGGGTATTTGTTGCCGACACAACGCGCGCCACACCAGCCGAGCGCCTCAATAACGGCCGAGATTTCCTGCCGACGCATCGCTGGGTGGTGTTCGGTCATCACTTCGCCGCCATCGCCGGCGCCGGTCCGCTGGTTGGCCCTACCCTCGCCATGCAGTTCGGCTATCTGCCCGGCACACTGTGGATCATCGTCGGCGCAGTGCTGGGTGGCTGCGTGCAGGACATGATCATTCTGTTTATGTCCACCCGTCGCGACGGCCGCAGCTTGGGCCGCATGGCGCGTGACGAACTCGGCCCTATCGGTGGCACAGCAGCGGTCATCGGCACGCTGATGATCATCATCATCATCATCGCGGTGCTGGGCTTGGTCATCGTCAACGCGATGAAGCACAGCCCCTGGGCGACCTCAACGGTGTTCGCCACCCTGCCCATCGCGGTGCTGGTCGGCTTTTATGTGCGTCACTGGCGCCCGGGCAAGATCATGGAAGGCTCGCTGATCGGCCTGGTGCTGATGCTGGCGGCCGTATTCGGTGGCGGCGCCATCGACCATTCGCCGGTCTTGCGCGAAATGCTCAACTGGGACGGCGTGTCACTGGCCGGCTTCGTGATCGGCTATGGCTGGATCGCCGCCATTCTGCCCGTGTGGGTGCTGCTGGCACCGCGCGGCTACATCTCGACCTTCCTGAAGATCGCGGTAGTGGTGCTGCTGGCGGCAGCCATTTTGATCATGCGCCCCGAGATCAAGATGCCGGCCCTGACGCAGTTCGTCGATGGCACCGGCCCGATCTTCGCCG
Organism: uncultured Pseudomonadota bacterium; assembly: GCA_903908825.1. Taxonomy (GTDB): domain Bacteria; phylum Pseudomonadota; class Gammaproteobacteria; order Steroidobacterales; family Steroidobacteraceae; genus ZC4RG30. The sequence continues at coordinate 5,443 of CAIVTJ010000023.1, forward strand.
GCAAGGTGTTCCCGTTCGTGTTCATCACCATCGCCTGCGGCGCGCTGTCAGGCTTCCATGCGCTGGTGTCCAGCGGCACGACGCCCAAACTGGTCTCCAACGAGGGTGATATCCGGCTGGCTGGTTACGGCAGCATGGCCGTCGAGTCTTTCGTGGCCATCATGGCGGTGATCGCCGCAACCCTGCTCGACCCGGGTGTGTACTTTGCGATCAACACCGGTGCCGGCATCGTCGGTGCAACACCCGAGCTGGCGGTGCAGACCATCAGCGGCTGGGGCTTTCCGGTCACTGTCGAGCAGATGCACGCGCTGGCGGAACAAGTGGGCGAGAGCACGCTGTTCGCGCGCACCGGCGGAGCGCCCTCGCTGGCAGTGGGCATGGCCAGTATCTTCGGCTCTGCCTTTGGCAAGAGCATGCTGAGCCTGTGGTATCACTTCGCCATCATGTTCGAGGCGGTCTTTATTCTGACCACGGTCGACGCCGGTACGCGTGTTGGACGCTTCATGCTGCAAGACGCCATGGGGCAGATCTGGAAGCCGCTGGGCCAGACTTCGTGGTATCCGTCGGTCATCCTCTCCAGCACCATTATTGTGGCTGGTTGGGGCTACTTCCTGTATGTCGGCGTGGTCGACCCTAATGGCGGCATCAACATCCTCTGGCCGCTGTTCGGCATTGCCAACCAGATGCTTGCCGCCATCGCGCTGTGCGTCGCCACAGGCATCCTGGTCAAGAGCACCAAGCTGCGCTATGTGTGGGTGACCGCAGTGCCCTTGGCGTGGATCGTCATGGTCACCACCACGGCGGCCTGGCAGAAGGTGTTCAGCATGGACGTCAAGCTGGGCTTTTTTGCGGCGGCCAACGACATGGCCACCAAGCTTGCGGCCGGCACGCTGTCGCCCGATCGGGCCAAGGTGGCGGCAACGCTGATCTTCAACCAACAACTCGACGGCTGGTTGACGGTGTTCTTCAGTCTGTTGTTGTGGATAGTGTTGATCGAGATGCTGCGCATCAGCCTGCGGCATTTGCGCGGTCTGCCGGTGCCGCCCAATTCCGAAGCGCCGTATGTGGCCACCACACTGAGCCCGGTTTCGCTCAGCAGCGGCCACTGATGAAGCAGTTCCTCTCAGCCGGGTTAAGCCTGCTGAGAGGCGTGACGGGCGATGATGCTTACGACAAGTATCTCGCCCATCACAAGCTCAATCATCCGGACCAAGAACCGGTGAGTCCCAGCGAGTTCTTCAAGGCGCAGTTAGATCAGAAATTTAACTGCGTCAGCGGCTGCTGCTAAGCCTTTACGGCGCAGCGATCCGATCGGCCCCGAAATAGCTGTGTAAGGCAGCCGGCAAGCTGATCGAACCATCGGCGTTCTGCCCATTTTCAAGCACAGCCACCAAGGCACGGCCTACCGCCACGCCTGAGCCATTGAGCGTATGCAGCGGCTCGGGCTTGCCGGTCGCCGGATTGCGCCAACGCGCTTGCATGCGGCGCGCTTGAAAGTCGCCGAAGTTGCTGCAAGACGAGATTTCACGGTAGCGATCCTGGCCTGGTAGCCACACTTCCAGGTCATAGGTCTTGCTACTGCCAAATCCGATGTCACCGGAACACAGCGCCATCACGCGGTAGGGCAGCTCCAGCCGTTGCAGCACCGCTTCGGCGTGCGCGGTGAGTTGCTCATGCGCCGGCACCGACTCGGACGGTGCGGTGATCTGCACGATTTCGACTTTATCGAACTGGTGTTGGCGGATCAGACCACGCGTGTCCTTGCCGCTGGCACCGGCTTCCGAGCGGAAGCACGGCGTGTGGGCCACCAGCTTCAGGGGAAGCTCTGCCGCTTCGAGTATCTGGTCCCGGACCAGGTTGGTGACCGGCACTTCGGCAGTGGGAATCAGATAAAAGTTCTGCTCGCTGCGTACCGCAAACAAGTCCTGCTCGAACTTGGGCAACTGCCCGGTGCCCGTCAGCGAAGCAGGGTTGGCCAAATAAGGCACATACACTTCGGTGTAACCGTGTTCGCGCGTGTGCAGGTCGAGCATGAACTGACCTAGCGCACGATGCAGCCGCGCCACTTGCGAGCGCAACACCACAAAGCGGGCGCCGGCTATGCGGGCGCCGGCTTCAAAGTCCATGCCGCGCCCCAAGTTCCAACCCAACTCGACGTGATCGCGCGGTGTGAAATCAAACTGGCGGGGCGTACCCCAGCGACGCACTTCGACATTGGCGTGTTCATCGGCGCCGTCGGGCACCGAGTCCTGCAACAGATTGGGCAACTGCATCTGCACGGCATCGATGTCGGCTTGCAAACTCAGCAACTGCTCTTCGGCAGTCGCCAACTGCGCAGCCAGCTCATCGCCCTGAGCCAGCAAAGGTGCGATGTCTTCACCCTTGCCCTTGGCCATGCCCACGGCCTTGGCCTTGGCGTTGCGCTCGGCCCGCAAGCGATCGGTTTCGATCTGCAACACTTTGCGCCGGTCTTCCTGCGCGCGCAGCGCCTCGACATCGAGCACAAAGCCACGACGGGCCAGATTAAGGGCCACAGATTCGGGGTCGGAACGGAGCAGTTTGGGATCGATCACGGTTATTTCCTGTCAGGGTCTGCTTTGCGGCGCCGGTCCATGGCTTCGGTGATGCGTATCTCGAAGCCACGCGGCGTGGGCGCATAATAACGCCGGTCGGGCATTTCATCGGGCAGATAGCGCTCACCGGCCGCATACGCATCGGGCTCGTCATGCGCATAGCGATAGCCTTGACCGTTGCCGATTTCGCGCATCAATCGCGTGGTCGGATTACGAAACCTGGCCGGCACATCCAGCGTGCCATATTTTTCGACATCTGCCCGGGCCTCAGCCCAAGCGGTGTACACACTGTTGCTCTTGGGTGCCACGGACAGATAGACCACGGCCTGGGCAATCGCCAACTCGCCTTCGGGACTGCCCAAGCGGTCATAGGTTTCCCAGGCTTGCAGGGTCATCGGCAAAGCGCGCGGATCAGCGAGGCCGATGTCTTCGGTGGCCATGCGCACCACGCGGCGCGCCACATAGAGAGGGTCACAGCCACCATCGAGCATGCGGGCCAGCCAGTACAGTGCGCCATCCGGATCGCTACCGCGCACGGCTTTATGCAAGGCCGAAATCTGGTCGTAAAACTGATCGCCGCCCTTGTCAAAGCGGCGCCGCGTACCGGAGGCCACTTCCTGGACTTGCTCCCGGGTGATAACCGTCTGCCCGCCGCGCTCCAGGCCCAAGTCGGCAACGATCTCCAGCATGTTAAGTGCACGCCGGCCGTCACCGTCAGCAGCCCCTGCCAGCAACTGCAGCGCGTCGTCATCGATGACAATCTGGCGTCCACCCAAACCACGCTGCACATCCTGCAACGCAGTCGTCAACAAGGCCGCCAGATCGACCACCGTCAACGATTTGAGCACATAGACGCGCGCCCGTGACAGCAAGGCGCTGACCACTTCGAAGGACGGGTTTTCTGTGGTGGCACCGATGAAGGTGATGGTGCCGTCTTCAACGTAAGGCAAGAACGTGTCTTGCTGAGACTTATTGAAGCGATGAACTTCATCGAGAAACAACACGGACTGCCGGCCCGCCGCACGCGCTTGCAGCGCCTGTTCGATGGCCGCGCGGATGTCCTTCACTCCAGCCATCACCGCGGACAAACCGAGGAACTGTGCATCGATGGCGCCAGCGGCCAATCGGGCCAAAGTGGTCTTGCCGGTACCGGGCGGTCCCCACAGGATCATGGAGTGCAGATGGCCGGCTTCGATGGCTTGGCGCAGCGGCTTGCCGGCAGCCAGTATCTGCGCCTGACCGGTGAACTCGGCCAGCGTCCGCGGTCGCATCCGGTCTGCGAGCGGACGATAGGGCTCTGTCACGCGATACGCTGCACCAGCAGCCCCTCAAGCAAAGCAGGCCAGCGCCCCAAGGGCGTCAGCGCCAAGGCCACGCCCGCACAAGCGCCCTTGGCATCAGCCACCAGATCCCAGATATCGGCCTCTCGACCCAGACCCATCAGACTCTGGGCGACTTCGATGCCGCCGCCCAGCGCGATCATGGCCAGAAACAAAAACACATAGTCACGTCGCGGCAACAAGCCGGCAAACCAGATGGCCAGCGTAAAAAACGCCACGCTGTGTTCGATTTTGTCGGACACACCGACAGTCGGCAGCACATGCGAAGGCACGAGGCAGGCTGTCACCACCGCCGCGACGATAGCCATGCCCGCGAAGAACCAAAGACGCGAAAAGCGCAAAGCCAGCAGATTAGAGGTGTTCATGCCCTCAAGCCTACTTGAGCGGTGTGCCGATCACGTTAACGCCTGCCGAGGGTGTGAACTGCGTCTTGCCCGCATCGACGCTGGCGTTACGTACCCCACCTTCGAAGTTGATGGTGACCGTTTGGCCGAGCTTGTCCTCAAGCACCATCTGGCGCAGCTGCGCGCCAGCAAAGCCCAATTTGGCGGACCGAAAATCGGCTTCAGCACCGCGCGGTGCCAGCTTGACCCAGTCCAAGCCCGCGGTGCGCGGCAGGGTTTGAATGACAAAACTGTCTTCGAGACGACTGACGCTACCGGCCAACAACATCGCCGGGGTCTGCGATAAGGCCTGATCGATAGGTTTGACGGTGACTTGATCTAAGTCCCGGTCGAGAAACCACAGGTTGCGACCATCGGCGACCAGCAGTTGACCGCCCTCGCCCGCCCCGACCGGTGTGAACTCCCAACGAAACCGACCGGGACGCACCAGCGTCAGGTTGCCCGTGCCCCGCGCTGAGACTTTGCCTTGCGTATCGGTGACCGATTGGCTGAACGCGGCCGTCCAGGTGGAAAGGCCGCCGAGGAAGGTATCGAGCGCGGTCGCCTGCGCACCGGCCCATGGCAGCACGAGCGCAGCACAAGCGACCACAACACGCCTGCGCCAGACAAGCCGCGCGCTCATGATTTCTCTGGCGGCGGCGGTGCCAGCACTTCGCGTGAGCCGTTGGACTGCAGGGGCCCCACCAACCCGGCGTGCTCCATGGCCTCGACCAAGCGCGCCGAGCGGTTGTAGCCGATCTTGAGCCGGCGCTGCACGTAAGAGATGGACGGCTTGCGCTCGGTGAGTACGATTTTGACCGCCTCGTCGTAGAGTGCGTCCTGCTCCGGGTCACCACCCAGAGGGCCGGCGCCATCATCCTCTCCCGAGATACCCGGTATGGGTTGCGACGGCCCGGAAAGCACTTCTTCGATGTAATCGGGCGGTGCATTGGTCTTAAGCGCCTGCACCACGCGATGCACCTCTTCGTCCGACACATAAGCGCCGTGTATGCGCGTCGGCACCGAAGTGCCCGGCGGCAGGAACAACATGTCACCGTTGCCCAGCAAAGACTCCGCGCCGCCCTGATCGAGGATGGTGCGTGAATCGACTTTGGCGGAGACCTGAAAGGCCATGCGCGTGGGAATGTTGGCCTTGATCAAGCCGGTGATGACATCGACCGAGGGCCGCTGCGTCGCGAGGATCAGGTGTATGCCGGAAGCACGCGCCTTTTGCGCCAGACGCGCGATGAGCTCTTCGACCTTCTTGCCGACGATCATCATCAGATCGGCCAACTCGTCGATAACGACGACGATATACGGCAAAGGCGCAAGGTCGGGGATGGTGCGTTGATCGAATGTCGGATCGTTGCTGGCGCGAGCCGTCATGACCGGATCGCGTATGGGTTTACCGGCGTGATTGGCGTCTGTGACCTTGCGGTTAAAGCCCGAGATGTTGCGCACACCCAGGGCTGCCATCAGTTGGTAACGACGTTCCATCTCGGCCACACACCAGCGCAGCGCATTGGCGGCCTGCTTCATGTCGGTGACCACCGGCGCCAGCAGATGCGGGATGCCCTCATAGACCGACAGCTCGAGCATCTTGGGGTCGATCATGATCATGCGGACATGTTCGGCGGTGCTCTTGTAGAGCAGGCTTAACACCATGGCATTGATGCCGACGGATTTACCGGAACCTGTGGTGCCGGCGATAAGCAGATGCGGCATGCGACCCAGATCGGCGACCATGGGCACACCGGCGATGTCCTTGCCCAGCGCCAAAGCTAAGGGCGAAGCCACATCTTCATAGGCCTTGGACTTGATGATCTCGCCCAAAGTGACGATTTCGCGCTTTTCATTGGGTATCTCGAGACCCATGACCGGCTTGCCCGGTATGACCTCGACCACCCGCACACTGATGGCCGACAGCGAACGCGCCAGATCTTTGGCGAGGCTGCTGATCTGACTGACCTTGACGCCCGGTGCAGGGCGCATTTCAAAGCGCGTGACCACCGGCCCGGGGTAGACCGCGACCACTTCGACCTCGACGCCGAAGTCGCGCAACTTGATCTCAACCAGCCGCGACAGCGACTCCAGCGCCTCGGGGGAATAGCTGACCACGTGTGGCGGCGGATCATCCAGCAGGTTCAAGGGCGGCAACTGCCCGCCGCCTGCGGCATCGAACAAGGTGACCTGACGTTCTTTTTCGCTGCGCTCGCTCTTGCGCACGGTGGGCGGCGGCGGCTCAATGACTGTGACCGGGCGTTCGACCGCTTTTTTGGGGGCTGCAGCACGCTGGGTTTCGCGCGTGCGTCGCGCCTCTTTGCCCACTTCGACGTCGCGGCGCTTGTCAAACCACGCCCGCACCCGCGCTACCGCAAACCAGAAACCATGTCCGATGCCGTCAGCCACCTGCAGCCACGAGACATGAAAGGCTAAGGCGACGCCGGACATCCATGCGGCGATAAGCAGCAGCGTCGCGCCGAGCACTTGCAGCCCGCCTGCCAGACCATGACCGACCAGCAAGCCGGTGACACCTCCGGCGGACTGCCGCAGATCACCCGGCAACCAGTGCAACGACGCCAAGCCACAGCTGGCCAGCAAAGTCAGCACAAAACCGCCTATCCGCACCGCCGCGTTGAGGCGTGAACCGGCCACAACCGGATTACTGCGCTTGCGAAACAGCAGCCAGCAGGAGACGGCGAGCATGACCGGCAGCAGGTAAGCGGGACGGCCAAACCAGAAGAACAGCAGATCCGCCAGATAGGCGCCCACCGGACCGATGCTGTTGCGCACCGCGTCGGAACTGCCCGTGAAGGAGAAACCCGGATCGCCGGGCGCATAGGTGAGCAGTGCCACCAAAATGACCAAGGCCAACACGGCCAAGGCGATGCCGGCGCTCTCGCGCAGGCCGCGCAAAACCATCGTGGTGAATGCCGATCCGCCCGACGACGTGGAAACTTGCGCCAAAGCTCTAAACCCTGCTGTTTACGGCACAATAGGCGGTGCCGACGCAATCAAGGAAGTATACATGACCGGTACCCGCCACAGCCGCCTCATCATTCTAGGATCGGGACCCGCAGGTTACAGTGCCGCCGTTTATGCGGCGCGTGCCAACCGCGAGCCGCTGCTCATCACCGGTGTCGAAGAAGGCGGTCAATTGATGACCACCACTGACGTCGATAACTGGCCAGGCGATGTCGAAGGTCTGCAAGGACCTGCGTTGATGGCCCGTATGCGCCAGCACGCCGAGCGCTTCCACACGCAGATCGTCAACGATCACATCCATACCGTTGACCTGCAGCAGCGTCCGCTGCAGCTGTGGGGTGATAACGGACACTACACCTGCGATGCGCTGATCATCGCCACCGGCGCGGCGGCCCGATATCTGGGTCTGCCCTCCGAAGACGCCATGAAGGGCAAAGGCGTTTCGGCCTGCGCGACCTGCGATGGATTTTTCTTCCGCGGTCAGAACGTCGCGGTGGTCGGTGGCGGCAACACCGCTGTCGAAGAAGCGCTGTATCTGTCCAAGATCGCAGGCCATGTGACGCTGGTGCACCGGCGCGATCGCCTGCGCAGCGAAAAGATATTGCAGGATCACCTGCAGGAACGGGTGCGTGCCGGCAAGGTCAGCATCATCTGGAACCATGAAGTTCAGGAAGTGCTGGGTGATGAGACCGGCGTCAACGGCTTGCGCCTGCAAGCCACCGGCGATGCGGCAGCCATCCAGGATATCGCCGTGACAGGCGTGTTCATCGCCATCGGGCATTCGCCCAACACCAGCCTGTTCAATGGGCAGTTGGCCATGAAACACGGTTATCTGTCGGTGCGCAGCGGCAGCGAAGGTGGCGCCACTACCACCAGCATCGACGGTGTATTTGCCGCAGGCGATGTTGCTGACTCGGTCTACCGGCAAGCCATCACTTCGGCCGGCTCCGGCTGCATGGCTGCCCTCGATGCGGACAAATACCTTGAAGCACTCGACGCAGGCCAAGGCCACTGAAACACGATATGCCTGTCAAAGCCGAGTGTCTGACCAGCCTCGATGACATCGAGGCCAGTCAGTGGAACGCGCTGCAAGGCACGCAGTGCCCGTTCCTGCGCCACGAATTTCTGGTGGCCCTCGAACACAGTGGTTGTGTCGGCGGACGCACCGGTTGGCAGCCCGCCTATTGGGTGGTGCGCGATGAGGGCGGCCTGCTGGCCGCCCTGCCCACTTACCTGAAGCACCACTCCTGGGGCGAGTTCGTGTTTGACCAGAGCTGGGGGCAGTATCTGGCGCAATTGGGTGAACGCTATTACCCCAAACTGCTGGCTGCTGTGCCTTTCTCGCCGGTCACCGGTGCGCGCTTGCTGGTGCGCCAAGACATGCCGCGTAGCGAAGTCGCGCCGCTGCTGGTGCAGGTGATGCAACAGGCGACCAAGCTGCAGCAGTTGTCGTCGGCTCATGTGCTGTTTACCGATGACACCGACCGGCAACTGCTGCAAGACGCCGGCTGGCTGCTGCGTCGCGATTGCCAGTTCCATTGGCACAATCAGGGCTATGCCGACTTCGAGGCTTATCTGGCCACCTTCACCGCAGAGAAGCGCAAAAAGACCAAACGCGAGCGGCGTCGCTGCGTGGAGGCAGGCATCAGCTTTCGCACCTTGCAGGGCAGCGAACTGACCCCGGAGTTGTTACAGATCATCTATGACCTGCACGCCCAGACCTTCCGCGCCCGCGGTAACGAGCCTTATCTGAATCTGGCGTTTTTCACCGAGATTGCGCAGACCTTGGGCGATGCCCTGATGGTCAAGCTGGCCCTACGCAACGACGAACCGGTCGCCGTTGCGATATTTTTCTGGTCGCAGGAAGCGCTCTATGGCCGCTATTGGGGCGCTCAGGCGGACTTCCACAGCCTGCACTTCGAGTGCTGTTATCACCAGGGCATCGAGTTCTGCATCGAACGGGGTATCAGCCGGTTCGAGCCGGGCACGCAGGGCGAGCACAAGGTCAGCCGTGGTTTTGCACCGCACATCACCTGGTCGGCGCATCACCTGGTCAATCCACAATTGCGGGCAGCGGTCGCCGAGTTTCTCAGCCGTGAGGCCGAGGCCGTCGACAACTATGCTGCGGAAATCGAGTTACACACGCCGTTCCGTCGGCCATGACGGGGCTGACCTGGCTATCCCCAGGCGATCCGGTCGAGCCGTTTCCGCCTGTCGAGCAGGCCTTGCTCGAGCCCCCGGGGTTGCTGGCCGCCGGTGGTGACTTGTCACCGCAACGCTTGGTGGCGGCCTACCGGCGCGGCATTTTTCCGTGGTTTTCACCGGGCGAACCCATTTTGTGGTGGTCACCGGATCCGCGCGAACTGTTGTACCCGGCCGAGTTCATCGTCTCGCGCAGTCTGGCCAAGACCCTGCGCAGCGGCCGCTACACCGTGCGTCGCAACAGCGCTTTCGCTCAAGTCATCCATCACTGCGCAGCGCCCCGCGCGATGGCCAGTGGTACGTGGATCTCCAGCGCCATGCAAGCCGCCTATCTGCAACTGCATACGCTGGGCTTAGCCCACAGTTTCGAGACCTGGCACGGCGATGAGCTGGTCGGCGGGCTCTATGGTGTGCGTATCGGTCGCGTGTTCTGCGGTGAGTCTATGTTCAGCCGGCGCAGCGATGCCTCCAAGGTGGCACTGCAGGCCCTCGTAAGCTGTTGCGGCCCGGAGGGCATCGATGTCATCGACTGCCAGATGCCGTCGACACATTTACGCAGCTTGGGCAGCCGGCCTGTGTCACGCAGTCAATTTCTGAGGCATCTGGCGGCCCCCGGCGCAACTGATTGATAGCCGCAGGCGGTGTTTCATTGCATTGCGCGCCGCATTTCTGCATGATTCGCCCCCTTCAAAGACAGCGGGCGCACATGTCGAAAGACGATGCAATACAGATGGAAGGCGCGGTCATCGAGACCCTGCCCAACACAACATTTCGCGTACAGCTGAAAAACGGCCACGTGGTGACCGCGCATATCTCCGGCAAGATGCGCAAGAACTACATCCGCATCCTCACTGGCGATGCCGTCACCGTTGAGATGACCCCCTACGACCTGAGCAAAGGACGTATCGTTTACCGCGGTCGTTGAGCGCCGGCATTGTGGGCTGGTGTGCTACCTATCGTTTACCGCGGTCGTTGAGCGCCGGCACTGTGGGCTGGCTTCAGCCCACCGTCAGTGCCGGCTTCTCTGCCGCGTGAACCTGCAAGCTCAGCGACTCGCCATCGGCTGCCACACTCACCTGCACGTGGCCGCCCTGCTCTAGCTGCCCGAACAATAGCTCTTCGGCCAACGGCCGCTTGATCTGCTCTTGTATGAGCCTTGCCATCGGCCTTGCACCCATGCGCGGGTCATAACCGCGGCGTGCCAACCAGGCGCGTGCCGCGTCATCCAGACTGATCTGCACCCCCTTGGGCTCCAACTGCATCTCGATCTCGACCAGCAGCTTGTCGACCACCCGCTCGATGGTCGCCAGAGCCAGCGGCGCAAACTGAATGATCGCATCCAACCGGTTGCGGAACTCGGGCGTGAACAGGCGCTTGATCGCCTCCAGTCCATCGCTGCTGTTGTCAGACTGCGTAAAGCCAATGCCGGGCCGACTCATCTCTTGCGCACCGGCGTTGGTGGTCATGACGATGATGACGTGGCGGAAGTCGGTCTTGCGGCCGTTGTTGTCGGTCAGCGTGCCGTGGTCCATGACCTGCAACAGCAGATTAAAGACATCCGGATGCGCCTTTTCGACCTCATCGAGCAGCAGCACACAATGCGGATGTTTGACCACCGCCTCGGTCAACAGCCCGCCCTGATCAAAACCGACATAGCCCGGCGGTGCGCCGATCAGACGCGACACGGTGTGACGCTCCATGTACTCGGACATGTCAAAGCGCAGAAACTCCACGCCTAGCGTCAGCGCCAACTGCCGCGTGACTTCAGTCTTACCGACACCCGTGGGCCCGGCGAACAGAAAGCTGCCCACCGGCTTGCGCGGATCGCCAAGGCCCGAGCGCGATAGCTTGATGGCTGCTCCCAGCGACTCAATGGCCAGGTCCTGACCGAAGATGACCAGCTTGAGGTTGCGCTCGAGATTACGCAGCACTTCGCGATCTGAGGTCGACACGCTCTTGGCCGGAATGCGCGCAATGCGTGCCACCACTTCTTCGATCTGACCGACATCCACCTGTGACGGACGCTGGTCAGCCGGACGCAGGCGCAGTCGTGAACCGGCCTCATCGACGACATCGATGGCCTTGTCAGGCATGTGCCGGTCGTTGATGTGCCGCGCCGCAAGCTCAGCGGCCGCAGCGATCGCCTCATCGGTATAGGTGATGCCGTGATGCTCTTCATAGCGCGGCTTCAAGCCCATGAGGATTTGCACCGTCTCTTGTACGGTGGGCTCAATGATGTCGATCTTCTGGAAGCGGCGCGCCAGCGCGTGGTCCTTTTCGAAGATGCCGCGATATTCCTGATAGGTGGTGGAACCGATGCAACGCAACTGGCCATTGCTCAGCGCCGGCTTGATCAGATTGGATGCATCCATGACGCCACCGCTGGCCGCACCGGCGCCGATGACCGTGTGGATTTCATCGATGAAAAGCACTGACCCGGGCTGCTTTTGCAGTTCGGCCATGACAGCCTTGAGCCGCTTTTCAAAATCACCGCGATATTTGGTGCCGGCAATCAGCGCGCCCATGTCCAAGGCATAGATGGTGGCGTTGGCCAGCGCTTGCGGTACTTTGCCTTCGACGATGAGCCGGGCCAATCCCTCTGCGATGGCGGTTTTACCCACGCCAGCCTCGCCCACATAAAGCGGATTGTTCTTACGCCGGCGGCACAGGATCTCGATGGTGCGCTCGATCTCCAACTGACGTCCAACCAATGGATCGATGCGCCCCTCGCCGGCTAGCTTGTTGAGGTTGCTGGTGTACTTATCGAGCGCACTACCGCCCTCGGCCTCACGCTCGCTTTCAGCACCGGCCGCTTCGCCCTTGGCCGCCTTATCTTCAGCGCCGCGCGCGACGCCATGCGAGAGGTACTGCGTGACATCCAGACGAGTGATGCCATGCCGATCTAACAGAAAAGCCACATGGCTTTGCTTCTCGCCAAAGATAGCCACCAACACATTGATGACGCCGACTTCTTTCTTGCCTCCCGATTGCACATGAAACACAGCCCGCTGCAGCACCCGCTGGAAGCCCAGCGTAGGCTGCACTTCGCGGTCATCACCTTCCGGCAATTTAGGCGTGGCTTCGTCGATGTGTAGCTCGAGATCGCGGCGCAAAGCTGTCAGGTCGCCGCCACCACAAGCCTGCAGTGTCTCGGCCACACGTGGTGCATCAAAGATGGCCAGCAGCAGGTGCTCGACCGTCAGAAACTCATGGCGTGCTTCACGCGCACGGGTGAAGCCCTGGTTGAGGCAAAATTCAAGTTCGGTCGACAACATCGCTGCACCCTCCGCGACTGGTCAGGCAGGTTCCATCGTGCACAGCAAAGGATGCTGGTGCTCGCGGGCATAATTGCTGACTTGCGCTACTTTGGTTTCGGCAATTTCAAAAGTGTAGGTTCCGCAGACGCCCTTACCGCGCGTATGCACTTCCAGCATCACGCGCGTGGCGGCGTTGCGGTCCAATCGGAAAAACCGCTCGAGCACGTCCACGACAAACTCCATGGGCGTGTAATCGTCATTGAGCAGCAGCACACTGTAGAGCGGCGCCCGCTTAAGCTGCGGCGGCGCCTCTTCAACCATCACGCCACGATCAGGCGATCCGGGGCTGTCATCCTCAGAGTGTGGATCGGGTCCGGATTTGAGCACGGATGAATGGCTGTTTCTGATCACGTCTGGAACTATATAGGGGCCACGTCGGCCAGTCTCAAGAGCCTTAGCAATGTGATCGTTTTGTGACGGCAAAACAATCGCTTGAGAGCCAATGTCCACGCAACGCATACTACTGGGACAGATGTCGACACCCTCAACTAAAGTGCTGGCCGATGTCCGCAGCCTGGCCGGAGTGGCTGCCCGGGCGCCCCAATGGGTGGCGGGAGCGCTAGTGCTGGCCTTGGGCGTGCGCGCGGCCTACCTCGTTACCGATCTCGCCGGCGTCAATAAAACGGCTTTACCACCCGAAACGGCTGTGGCCTTGGCGCCGACTGTTTCGCGAGTGGATGTTCCGGCCTTGCTGGCCGCCAATCTATTCGGCTCCGCCCAGCGCAGCACTGCCTCCGGCCCTGCACCGATCACGCAGATGCCGCTGGTGCTGGTCGGCGTGTTGTCAGCCAGTGATCCGAAAAAGGGCTATGCCATCCTCGGTGCCTCTGCCGCAGACGCCAAGCTTTACCAGACCGGCGCGACCTTACCGGGCGGCGGCAGTTTGTTCGAAGTGCACACCGACCGGGTGTTGATCAGCGTCAATGGCAGCATCGAAGCCTTATTGATGCCGCGGCAAACGGCTCCCGCCGCAGAGCCGCCGCCCGCAGCCAACAAAGCGCCTACCGAAACTTTGGGCGGCCTGTTGCAGCAAAATCCCGGTGTCATTCCCGACATCATCCGCCCGCAAGTGGTCGTCAACGATGGCAAACAACTGGGCTTTCGCGCCATGCCGGGACCCAACCGCAAGGCCTTTGACAGCCTGGGCCTGAAGCCCGGAGACCTGGTCACGGCCATCAATGGCACGCCGCTGACCGATCCGGCTATCGGACGGCAGGTGTTCGCCTCGCTATCGGGCAACAGCAGCGCGCGACTGACCGTCGTTCGCGGCGATCAGAAGCAGGACATCACAATCGACGTCGCGCAGGCTCAAGCCGAGTTGCTCAAAGCCCGTAACAGTCACGCAACGCCCCCAGACGACGCGCCCTAGCCGCCGTCACGTACAGCACAGCAGGTACAGGACCATGTCACGTTCACCCCGCCCGCAAGCCATTCAACGCGCAGCGACACTGCCACGCAGTCTGATCGCCGCAGCGGTCCTGTTGTGTTGTGCAACCGGCAGCAGCAGCGTCTGGTCAGCTGCACCGGCTGCCAGTCAGCGCATCACCACCAACTTCAAGGACGCCGACATCACGCAGGTGGTCGAAGCGGTCAGTGCGGCAACCGGCCGTAATTTCATCGTCGACCCGCGCGTGCGCGCTCAAGTCAACCTGATCTCTGCACAGCCGATGACGCCGGCAGACTTTTATCAAGCCTTCCTGAGCATCCTGCAGGTCAATGGCTTTGTCGCTGTGCCGGCCGGCAATGTCATCAAGATCGTGCCCGATGCCAACGTGCGCACCATGCCCGCCAGCGACCTGCCGGAGCGTGTCAGCAGCACTTCAGACGAGATGGTCACTCAGGTCATCACCGTCAAGAACACCAGCGCCGCGCAGATGGTGCAGGTGCTGCGGCCGCTGGTGGCGCAGTACGGTCATCTGGCCTCTGTACCGGGCAGCAACACGCTGATCATCTCGGACCGCGCCAGCAACGTGAACCGCATCATGCGCATCATCGGCCGGGTCGATCAGTCCAACGACGCGAACATCGAAGTCATTCCGCTGCAGAACTCCACCGCCGCGGAAATCGTGCGCACGCTGACCGCATTGACCACCGGTCAGGCTGCAGCCGAAGGCGGCGGCGCTGCGCCTAAGGTTGTCGCAGACGAACGCTCCAACAGCGTGCTGGTCAGCGGCGAGAGTACGCAGCGTCTGCGTATCGCCACACTGATCGCCCACTTGGACACACCCGCAGAAAACGGTGGCGACACGCAAGTGCGCTACCTGCGCTATGCCAATGCCGAAAAGATCGCCCCCAAGCTCAAAGAGCAGTTGACCGGCGTCACGGCCAGCACCGCGGGTGCTGCAGGCGCAGCCCCTACCGCGGACAAGGCCACCAACATCTGGGCAGAGCCGCAAACCAATGCCATCGTGGTCACCGCGCCGCCCAAGACCATGCGCATGCTGATGACCATCGTCGACCGCTTGGATATCCGCCGCGCGCAGGTGCTGGTCGAGGCCATCATCGTCGACGTGCGCATGGATAAAGCTTCAGACCTGGGCGTGAACTGGGCGGTCTGGTCCAAGGACGGCAACCCGACCATCCCGGCTGGTGGTTTCGTTTCACCGGTGGGCGCTGCCAACAGCAATCCGCTGTCGATCATCGATCTGGCCCGCGCGGTCAACAGTCCGTCGACAGCCACAACAGCGCCTCTGGGAACGACCTTTGGCATCGGCCGCATCGCCTCATCAGGGGTGAACTTCGCAGCGATGCTGCGCGCCCTGCGTTCAGACTCCAACACCAACGTGATCGCCACACCGTCGGCGACCACCATGGACAACCAGGAGACTCAGCTCAAGGTCACGCAGGAAGTGCCGTTCATCACCGGTCAGTACACCAACAGCACCAGTACCAGCAGCGGCACGGTCAACCCGTTCACCACGGTGCAGCGCCAGGAAGTGGGCACCATCCTGAAGATCACGCCGCAGATCAACGAAGGCGACGCGATCATGCTCAAGATCGAGCTCGAAAGCTCTGAGCTTTCAGGCACTACGGGTGACGCCAACAGCCTGATCACCAACAAGCGTGTGATCAACACCAACGTGCTGATCGAGGACCAAGGCATTGTGGTGCTGGGCGGCCTGATCCGTGACAGCAACATCGATGGCGAGAACCACGTGCCCTTCCTGGGCAAACTGCCGCTGATCGGCGAAGCGTTCAAGTCACGCAACGAGAAGCATCAGAAGTCGAACCTGATGGTGTTCATCCGCCCGAAGATTTTGCATGACGGCATGCAGACTTCGATCGAGACCAATGCCAAGTACAACATGATCCGCGACGAACAAAAGACCCTTGGCGATCGCAAGGAACTGATCCCCATGCTGCCGTTCGAGAAGGCGCCGCTGCTGCAACCGGCACCGCCGCCGCCGCCTGCGGCCTTGAACCCGACCGATGCGACCAAGACCAGCGGAGCAAAGGCCCCTTGAGCCAGGCCGCAACAGACAACCCGACGGACATCACGCGACGCTTGTCGTTCGCGTTCGCACGTCGGCACGGCATCGTGGTGACAGCCGATGAGCAAGGCACGGCCCGCTGCGCCTGTCGCGCATCGGTCACCACGACCGCCATCTCTGAGGTGCGCCGCGTCTTGCGTATGCCGGTACGGCCCGTGCGTATCGGCGATGACGAGTTCGATCGCTTGCTGCGCGACATCTATGAAGTGGGCGCCGGCAACATGCAGATGATGGATGGTTTCGAGGAAACCACCGACCTGGCCAATCTGGCCTTAGAGCTGCCAGAGCAAGCTGACCTTTTGGAAAGTGATGACGATGCGCCGATCATCCGGCTCATCAACGCGGTGCTGACTCAGGCGGTCAAAGAAAACGCCTCAGACATCCACGTCGAGCCTTTCGAAAACCGGCTGGTGGTGCGCTTTCGCGTCGATGGTGTGCTGCGCGAAGTGCTGCAATCCAAGCGCGCAGTCGCGCCGCTGGTGGTCTCACGCATCAAGGTCATGTCCAAGCTGGATATCGCAGAAAAGCGCCTGCCGCAGGACGGACGCATCAGTCTGCGTATTGCCGGCCGGGCCGTCGACGTGCGCGTGTCGACCATCCCCTCCGGCCATGGCGAGCGCGTGGTGCTGCGTATTCTCGACAAGCAAGCCGGCCGTCTTGAGCTAGAGAGTCTGGGCATGGATGCGCATGTGCGCGGCATGGTCGATGAACTCATACACAAACCGCACGGCATCATTCTGGTGACCGGCCCCACCGGCTCGGGCAAGACCACTACGCTCTATTCCGGACTGGAGCGGCTGAACGACAACAGCCGCAACATCATGACGGTGGAAGACCCCATCGAGTACTACATCGATGGCATAGGCCAGACGCAGGTCAACACCAAGGTCGACATGACCTTTGCCCGCGGACTACGCGCCATCCTGCGTCAGGACCCTGATGTGGTCATGGTCGGTGAAATCCGCGACCTGGAAACCGCTCAGATCGCTGTGCAAGCCAGCCTGACCGGTCACCTGGTGCTGTCCACCCTGCACACCAACACGGCCGTCGGTGCCATCACCCGCTTGCGCGACATGGGCATCGAACCTTTCCTTCTGTCGTCCAGTTTAATCGGCGTCATTGCGCAGCGACTGGTACGCGTGCTTGATCCCGATACGCGGGTCGCGGCACCGGCCAGTGATTACGAACGGCGTTTGCTCAATGTGCCGGCAGAGGCATCGGCTCCGGTCATTTACCGGCCCGGCACCGGCCCGGGTACCGGCTACAAGGGCCGCATGGGCATTTATGAACTGGTGGTCATCGACGACACCATGCGCAGCATGATTCATGACGGTGCGGCCGAGCACGACCTCGAGCGTTACGCGCGAACCCTGACGCCTTCCATACGCGATGACGGGCGCAACAAAATCATCTCCGGCGAAACCACTATCGAGGAAGTCCTGCGGGTCACCCGCGAGGACTGATAACAGCCCATGGGCGCCTACGAATACACCGCGCTGGATGCCGCAGGTAAAGAGCGCCAGGGGGTCATCGAAGGTGACACGCCACGCCACGTGCGCGCGCAACTGCGCGAGCGCGAGTTGCTGCCGGTCAGCATCTCGGAAGTGGCACAAAAAGAATCGCGCCGCCAGCAAGGCTTCACGTTTTCGAGCGGCGCCTCAGCTTCTGACTTGTCACTGCTGACGCGACAACTGGCAACCCTGTGCAAAGCGGGTCTGCCGCTGGAAGAGGCGCTGCTGGCGGTCTCACAGCAATCGGAAAAGCCCCGCATTCAAAGCATCTTGCTGGGTGTGCGGGCGCGCGTGCTCGAGGGCCATACGCTGGCCGATGGACTGCATGACTTTCCGCGTGTGTTCCCCGAGATTTACCGCGCCACGGTTGCCGCCGGTGAGCAGTCCGGACATTTGGACAAAGTCCTCGAACGCCTGGCTGATTACACCGAGAACCGCGAACAGATCCGTCAGAAGATGCTCGGCGCCCTGCTCTACCCGATCGTGCTGACCGTCATGTGCTTTGGCATCGTGGCTATTTTGCTGGTCTATGTGGTGCCCAAAGTCGTCGATGTTTTTGACGCCAACCACGCCAAGCTGCCGCTGGCCACACAGATACTGGTGGCTGTCAGCGGCTTTCTGCGCAACCAAGGCATCTGGTTGCTGCTGGCGGTGGCGTTGGCCGGTGTGCTGCTGTGGCGCTGGCTCAAAGATCCGCAGGCGCTGCGGCGCTTTCATCTGCTGCAGTTGCGTCTGCCACTGGTCGGCAAGCTCTCGCGGGGTTTCAACACCGCGCGGTTCACCCGCACCCTGAGCATCCTGACCGGCAGCGCCGTGCCGGTGCTGGATGCGCTGCGCATCTCGGGCGAAGTCATCACCAACCTGCCCATGCGTGATGCCGTCGGCATCGCCGCGCAGCGCGTGCGCGAAGGCGCAGCCATCGGCCGGTCGCTGGCCAGCAGCAAGCTGTTTCCGCCGATGATGATCCACCTGGTCTCCAGCGGCGAGTCCAGCGGCGAGCTCGAAGCCATGCTCGAGCGTGCCGCGCAAAGCCAGGAGCGCGAATTGGATGGTTTATTGACGGCCATGGTCGGATTGCTGGGCCCGCTCATGATCGTCGGTATGGGTCTGGTGGTGATGGCCATCGTGTTTGCGATGCTGCTGCCCATATTCGAGATGAATTCGCTGATCTCTTAGGGTTTTAATTCACCGCACCTCAGACACCTCCACCCCAGCACACTTAATACTGAGCACGGGCCATGAGCGAGAAGCCGGAAACCGAAGACTTTGACGACCCGGATGCCGATGAACTACTCGGCGATGCCGAAGATTTGGACCTGGAACGGGTCAACAAAGATCTGGAACATTCGCGCAAGCGCGCGCCCAAAGGCGGTGGCGACCCGGCCTGGCGGCGGCTTGAAGACTTGCGCGAACAAAAGCGCCTCAGGGAACTGACCTCAGACTTTGAAGACTACGATATCGGCCTGCCCGAACCGGCCCCGGTTCGTAAGTCCGGACAGTCGCATCGCGATAACTAAACCAGCGTCTTACGCCCTCCTCAGGTGGCTAGGCGGCGGCTTGGTCTGTCATGATGTGGTGTTGGCAGCCGTCACGACACCCTTCGTACGGCTCAGCCTTACGTCCCCGGCCTTATGGCGCGGACGAGCAGGAAAGTAAGTTTATGGACGGGTCGACGTGAAGATAGCGATCGTAGGTACCGGGATCGCCGGCAATGTCATCGCCCACCATTTGCACCCGCACCACGACGTGCACCTGTTCGAGGCAGGCGCTCATGTCGGCGGACACTCCCATACCCATGACGTCAGCCTCGACGGCCACGCCTATACCGTCGACACCGGCTTCATCGTCTATAACGAACGCACGTATCCGCAGTTCACCGCCATGCTGGCGGCATTGGGCGTGGCAACTCAGCCCAGCTCAATGAGCTTCTCGGTGCGCTGCGAGCGCAGCGGACTGGAATACAACGGCAATACCCTCAACAGTCTGTTCGCCCAACGGCGCAACCTGCTGCGGCCCGGCTTCTGGCGCATGGTGCTGGAAATCCTGCGCTTTAACCGGACAGCACCGGCCTTGCTGGATGACAGCAACAACAGCAGCGCCCTGACGCTAGGCCAATACTTGGACAGCGGCCGTTATTCGCGCGAGTTCATCGACTGGTACATCATGCCCATGGGTGCGGCGATCTGGTCCACCGACACCACGCGCATGCTCGATTTTCCGGCGCGCAGTTTCATACGGTTTTTTCACAACCACGGCATGCTCTCGGTCAATGACCGGCCGCAATGGCGCACCATCAGCGGCGGCTCGCGCCAATATGTGCACAAGCTGACCGCGGACTTTGCCGATCGCATACGCCTCAACTGCGGCGTGCAGGCCATACGTCGTTATGACGGGCATGTCGAGATCGACAGCACACAGGAAACTGCCGAGCGCTTTGATCAGGTGTTTATCGCCTGTCACAGCGATCAGGCACTGGCACTGCTGCAAGACCCCAGCGACGCAGAGACGCAGACCTTAAGCGCCATCCCCTATCAAGCCAGCGACATGGTGCTGCATACCGACACGCGTTTGTTGCCGCGCCGGCGTCTGGCGCGCGCGGCTTGGAACTACCATCTGCTGGCCGACCCGCTGCCCTTTCAGAAAGTTCGCAGCGCCGCCACCGTCACCTATGACATGAATATCCTGCAGGATCTGCGCGGGCCGCACACGCTGTGCGTGTCACTCAACCGCACGGCGGATATTGATCCTGCCAAGATTTTGCGCCAGGTGACTTACCAGCATCCGGTGTACACCTTGGCGGGTCTGGCCGCGCAGGCGCGGCATGGCGAGATCAACGGCTACCAACGCACTTATTTTTGTGGTGCCTATTGGCGTTATGGCTTTCATGAAGACGGTGTGGTCAGTGCGCTGGCAGCGCTCGATCACTTTTCGGCACGCACCTCAACGGAAGTCACGCGACGCTGGTAACAAAGCGCCCAGCAAGCGCGAGCGGTCGAGCAACTGCCCTGCCAACACATGCACAATGCCTGACTCGCGCTGCAAGCGACCACGCACTTCAAGCAACCGTGATTCGTACAACGCGCGTCGCTGCCGTTCGCCCAGTTCCCGCCAGACGATGATGCTGACGGTGCCGGTCTCATCTTCCAAAGACAAAAAGGTCACGCCGCTGGCACTCTGCGGCCGCTGACGGTTGATGACCAGGCCGGCCACACGCACCTGCGTATCGGCTGCGATAGACATCAGATCGGTTGCCGTACACACGCCCGATGCGGCCAGACGGGTCCGCAACAAGGCCAGCGGATGCCGCCCCAGCGTCAGACCCAGCGAGCGGTAATCGGCCACGATGTCCTGGCCCTCACTGGGCCGGCGCAGCAACGGCAAGGCTGTCTCTTGCGACAAGGCTGGTGCGGTCGGTAAGCCAGGCTGATAACCGGCAACCTGCCAGTAAGCGCGGTGACGATGCCCGCCCAATGAAGCCAGCGCACCAGCGTCAGCCAGTGCCTCCAAGTCACGACGGTCCAGCGCTGCACGCGCGGCAAGGTCAGTCACGTCGGCAAAACCGGTAGCGCTGCGCGCAACGCAGATGCGGGTCATGGCCGCTGCGGACAAGGACTTGACCAAGCCCAAACCCAAACGCAGTGCCGGTGCGCCATCGGCGGCGGGCTCTAAGGTGCACAGCGCATCGCTGCAACTCACATCGACCTCGCGCACCTGCACGCCATGGTTGCGCGCGTCGCGCACCAGTTGCGCCGGTGCATAAAAGCCCATCGGTTGGCTGTCCAGCAATGCCGCCGTAAAGGCCGCCGGATGATGGCACTTGAGCCAAGCTGACACATAGACCAGCAAAGCAAAGCTGGCCGCATGTGACTCCGGAAAGCCGTATTCGCCGAAACCTTGGATCTGGCTGAATATCTGCCGCGCAAAGTGCTCTTCATAGCCGCGCTCGCGCATGCCGTCTATCAGTCGCGTCTCGAAACCACCCAAACCGCCGCGACGCTTCCACGCAGCCATCGCCCGGCGCAATTGATCGGACTCGCCGGGCGTGAAGCCGGCCGCAACGATGGCCAGTTGCATCACCTGTTCCTGAAAGATGGGGATACCCAGCGTGCGTGACAACACACCGGCCACCTCGGCACTGGGATAGGTGACCGGCTCCAGACCGCTGCGACGCCGCAGGTAGGGATGCACCATGTCACCCTGTATGGGACCTGGTCGCACGATCGCCACTTCGATGACCAGGTCGTAATAGCAACGCGGCTGCAAGCGCGGCAGCATGGACATCTGCGCGCGCGATTCGATCTGAAATACGCCGACAGTGTCGGCACGGCAGATCATCTCGTAAACGCTCGCATCCTCGGCCGGCACATCGGCCAAGGTGAGCGCTGGCTGACCATAAAAGCGTGCAATAAACCCGAAGCAGCGGCGGATCGCGGCCAGCATGCCTAATCCCAGCACATCGACTTTGATTAGACCTAAGTCATCCAGATCGTCTTTGTCCCACTGGATCACCGTACGCTGCGCCATGGCTGCGTTCTCTACCGGCACCAGCTCTTCCAGCAAACCCTGCGCGATAACAAAACCGCCGACGTGCTGCGATAAGTGCCTTGGAAAGCTCACCAACTGGCGCGCCAGACTGAGCAGTTGCAGCACCTGTGGCTGGTGCACATCGATGTTGCCCGCCTGCGCGCGCTGTTCATCGATGACACCGTGCGCATCCCAGCGCAGATAGGCCGCGCATTGTGCTGCCAACTGGCTGTCATAGCCCAATACCTGAGCCAGATCGCGCAGCGCACTGCGCGGCCGGTAACAGATGACCGTGGCTGTGAGTGCTGCGCGCTCACGGCCATACTTGCGATAGATGTACTGAATGACTTCTTCGCGGCGCTCGTGTTCGAAATCGACATCGATGTCGGGCGGCTCTGCCCGTTCGCGCGATATAAAGCGCTCGAACAACATCTTCATGCGTACCGGATCGACCGCCGTGATACCGAGGCAATAACAAACGATAGAGTTGGCTGCAGAACCACGTCCCTGACACAAAATGCCGATGCTGCGCGCGTACTGCACGATGTCATGCACCGTCAGAAAAAACGGCTCGTAAGCTAACTCGACGATCAACGACAACTCGTGCTCGACCTGTTGCAACACGGCAGCCGGTGCGCCCTGCGGCCAGCGCGTCTGCATGCCGTCTGTGGTGAGCTGTCGCAACCAACTGCTGGCGCTATGGCCTGGCGGCACCAACTCGCGCGGATATTCATAGCGCAGTTCAGCCAACGAGAAGGTGCAACGCGCAGCAATGCGACACGTCTCGGCCAGCAGGGGCTCGGGATACAGACGACGTAGACGGGCGATATCACGCAGATGCCGCTCACCGTTGGGATGCAAACACCAGCCGGCCTGCGACAACTCGACACCATGACGAACGGCTGTGAGTGCATCCTGCAGACAGCGGCGTTCGCGGCTGTGCATGTGCACATCACCACAAGCCACAGCGCGCAAACCTGCCGCGGTCGCCAAGGCAGTCAAGCGCTGCAGACGCCGACGATCATCGCCATCGCAGAGCAACTCGATGCCCAGCCATGCAGCCTCGGCAAAGCAGCCTTGCAACCATTGCCCTTGCGGCAACTCGCCGCTATCACCGGGCAACCAGATGGCCAGACAATCGCTGCCAAGACCTGCCGGCAACGACAGACACTGTTCGACATCCTCGCGACTGAGGTGATAGCTGCCCTTATCCGCCGCACGGCGGCCACGCGTGATGAGCCGGCACAACTGCCCGTAACCGCGCCGGTTGGTAGCCAGCAGCACCAGCCGCAAACCGCAGGTCAGCGTGAAGCTGGCGCCGATGATCAGCGGCAGTCCCTGCTTGAGGGCTGCCACATGCGCACGCACCACGCCAGCCACAGAGCACTCATCGGTGATCGCCAACGCGGCATAGCCCAACTCGTGTGCACGGCTGACTAACTCGTGCGGATGCGAGGCCCCCTGCAAAAAGGTGAAGTTGCTGAGGCAGTGCAGTTCGGCATAGCCGATGCTGCCATCAACCGAAGTAACCATGGAGAAACCAGCGCCTGCCGGCATCGCGCTCACGGAAGATCCACAGCCGCGCGCCCTGCCCGTCGGCGGCCACGTAATAGTCGCGGCAGATGTCCGCGCCATCCCACCAACCGGTTTCCAAGCGTTCGGGACCCGCCAGCAATTGCAGCCGTAACTGCTGCCACAGCGGATGGCCGCTGTCATCGACCATCAGCGGCAGCTGCCTGGGGTCGGGCAACAGCCACAAGGGACGACGTCCCGCCGGCCACGGCACAGGTGCATCGCGCACCGCAGTAACCACACGCCGGGTAGAGGCTGATTGCCACACGGGTTCGGTCGCACAGGAGAGCAACTCCGGACGATGACCCGGTGCGATACGCAAACCTTGCACAGCTTCTGCCCCCAGCCGTGCACGCAGGTTCTCAAGAAAGGCCGGCATCTGGGTGAGCGCGCCACCGCCGTGCTCACCGGGCTGCCACAGCTGTGTGCTGTCTGCGGCACAGACCAGCAAAGGGCCCGAGCGCAGTTCGCAGCGACGGACAGGCTCGGCCAACACCACCTGCTGCAACTTCGACTGCAGCAAAACAGCCAAGCGCGCAGCACGGTGCTCGGGCACGGCCAGACGCAGCACACACTGCGTGGGCGGCTGACGACGATGCACGAGCCGCAGCAACAGCGCGGTGATGCCGCGCTGCCGCTGTAGCAGGAACTGTTCGAGCTGCTGCAACTGCGGCGTGATGGTGCGCAGCACCAGAGCGGTATCGGTGAGTTCGAAGGACGGTTCGCAGCGGCTGGAAAATCGCTCTGTGGCCATGAATGTGATGCGCGGGTGAGCACGCCTGCCCAGCAATCGATCGAGGTCCTGCAACAGCTGGGCACCAAAGCGCTGGGCAAAGCCGGCGCGGGGCAGCCGCAGCGCCTCACCGACCGTGCTCACGCCCACGGCTGCCAAACGCTGCAGACTGGCTTCGGGCCAACGCAGGCAGCGTAGCGGCAAGGGGGCCAGGCGACTGACCAGTCGCGCTGTATCGGTGAGACAGCAGGACTTGCCGGCACGCGCAAAGCCCAGTGCGGCCAGCGGTGTGGGCGCCAGAGCCACGACTGCCCTTGCGGCAAACACCGACTGCAACTGCGCCAGCAGCGGCTGCAGTCCGCCGAACAGACGCACACTGCCGCGCAGTTCGAGCAGCAGCGCATCAGGCGGCTCAAGACTGACGCGCGGCGTGAAGCGCTGCGCCAACAGTGCCTGCTGCGCCAACTGTGCCGCCGGGTCGGTGGCGAACTGACCTGGCGGCCATTGCACCGCTGCCCACAGCTCGGCGGTGCGTGCGCCACGCAACTGTGGCGTGGGGGGCGCCGGCGGCAGCCGGGGCGGCAAGGACTGCGGCAACGGGGCCTGCAAGGCCGTGAACAAGCTTGCGGTGCGCTGTGTGCGACTCATGGCGGCCAACACACATCGATGTGGTCGCGACTGACGCCACGGCTTTTGATGATGCGCAAGCGCGCCCCACCCGGCGCCGCCGCAAGCGCCACACGCAGCGCCGCCGGTGAGGATTCGTGCTCGGCGATGGCAGGACGAAACACCACCCCGGGCGCCCGGCCCTGCTCGGTAGCCAGCGCCAGACGCCGCAAAGCCGGTGAGGAGACGCGCGACAACCAGGTCAAGGCGATGTCGCAGGCACCTGAACGCAAGGCCTGCTCCATGGCCCACAAGGACTGCCCCTCACGGATCACCAGCAAGCGGTCCAGTTGCACACCGGCCATGACGAAGGCCGGGGCGAACAGCTCGAAGGGCGGATCGATAAAAGCGCACCAGCGCGCCTCGGACTGCGTGGTCAGTTGTGCCAGCGCCGGTAACCACAGCTGCAACTCGCCCAAGCCCTGCTGGGCGGTGAGGATTTCGATGAGCCCCAGCCGCGGCCAACCACCACCCGGCAAGACCGCATCAAGGGCGGCATAACCGGTGGCTATAGTGGCCTGTGGCGCGATGCTGCGGCCCCGCCAGAGCGCGGGATGCTGCAGCAACTGCTGCAGTTGCGGGTTGGACTCGATCCGGGTCATGGGCAGGACTCACGCTCAGAGGCCCATGCTCTTGCCGCGCCGCACCACACCCACCACCACGCCTTCGATGAGCAGCGACTGCTCTTTGAGGTCGACCCGGATGGGCTCGAAGTCTGCGTTTTCGGGCAGCAGCCAGGCGATAGAGCCCTCCTGGCGATAGCGTTTGACGGTGACTTCGTTATCAAGCCGGGCGACCACGATCTGCCGGTTACGCACCTCGGGCGTACGGTGCACAGCCACCAGATCACCGTCGATGATGCCGATGTCTTTCATGCTCATGCCAACCACCTTGAGCAGGTAGTGCGGCCGGACATGGAAAACAGCCGGATCGATCTGCAACCGTGCCTCGATATTTTCTTCGGCCAGAATAGGCCGGCCTGCGGCCACCCTGCCGATGAGCGGCAGACCCATCTGCTCGCGCAGCGCGTCTTTGAGCTGTATGCCGCGCGAGGCCCCGGGCACCAGCGAGATGACGCCCTTGCGGGCCAGGGCGCGCAGGTGGTCCTCGGCTGCGTTAGGGGACTTAAAGCCCAGCTGCTCGGCGATTTCCTTGCGGGTGGGCGGCATGCCGGTTTCTTGCAATGTGTCCTGGATGAGACGCAGGATTTGCGACTGGCGTGGGGTGAGTTCGAACTCGGACATGACGGGCTCCGCAGGTAACTGTGTTTAATTACAGTATCTGGGGTTATATCCAGATGCAAGCCCGATGAAGCCGGAGCGGCTTGAGCATTGAACCGCCCGTAGATCAAACCTCCTAAGCACTGATTTATCGATACAGAATCGCATTTGGCAGTTGCATATAGGCCCCTGCCTATGATGAAGTTAGAACTGAAATGTTCTTTTTCTGCGCCCTTGGGCGTGGTCATTGCTTTCTTTATCTGTTCAAGTGCCAAAGGAATTATTCATGAACCTCGCCATCAAGATCGCTGCCATCGCCGCTGTTGCTGCCCTGACCGGCTGCACCGACCTCAAGCCCCTGCAGGCCCAGGTTGACGACCTCAAGAGCCAGGTCAGCAAGCTGTCCTCGGACGTTGCCGCCAACAAGACCAGCACCGACGCTGCCGCCAAGGCTGCTGCTGCTGCCGGCCAGTCGGCTTCGCAGGCTGGCGCTGCTGCCGCTGCCGCCCAGAACACCGCCAACCAGGCTCTGGCTGCTGCCAAGGCTGCTCAGGCTGGCGTCGATGCGACCAACGAGAAGATCGATCGCATGTTCAAGCGCTCGGTCTCGAAGTAAGACACTTACTTCGGTCCAACGAAAAACGCCGCGCATTGCGCGGCGTTTTTTTTTGCTACCTGGATTACCAACGCCGTCCGCATCCAAGCGGCACCACTACATGCGCACCAACGCAGTCCGCATCCAAGCGGCACCGCTACATCCGCACCAACGCAGCTCCCCACGTAAAGCCGCCGCCGAAGGCTTCGAGCAGCACCAGATCGCCTTTCTTTATGCGCCCGTCGCGCACACCGGTATCCAGCGCCAACGGCACCGAGGCCGCTGACGTATTGCCATGGTCCTGCACCGTGACGATGACACTGTCCATGTCCATATCGAGCTTGCGTGCGACCGCCTGAATGATGCGGATGTTGGCCTGGTGCGGAACCAGCCACTTGATGTCGGACTTTTGCAGATTATTGGCGGCCAGCACTTCGTCAACGACGTTGCCGAGCATGGTCACCGCGACCTTAAACACCTCACGCCCGGCCATGCGGATGAAGGCCTGATTGCCGGTGCCCGGCTCATAGCCCTTGGACACGCCACCGGTGCAATACAACAGGTCCTGGTAGTGACCATCGGCATGCAGATGGGTTGAGATCAGGCCGGGCTCGTCTGAGGCCGCCAGCACCACTGCGCCTGCGCCATCAGCGAACAAAATCGCCGTGGTGCGATCGGTGAAGTCGGTGATGCGGGTCAGCGTCTCGGAACCCACCACCAGCGCGCGTTTGCTTTCACCGCTGCGCACGAACTTGTCGGCAATGGACAGCGCATAGATAAAGCCACTGCAGGCGGCCTCGACGCTGAAGGCCGGACCACCGCGGCAACCCAGACGCGCCTGCAGCATGACGCCGGCATTGGGGAAAACCAGGTCGGGTGTGGCCGTGGCAAAGACGATCAGATCGATGTCAGCTGCGCTGATGCCGGCGGCTTCGATGGCGCGTTTGGCAGCCTGCTCGGCCATGTCGACCGTGGTCTGACCCTCGGCCGCGTAATGCCGGCTGACGATGCCGGTACGCTCACGTATCCAGCTGTCGGAGGTCTCCATGACCTGCTCGAGCTCGCTGTTGTGCACCACCCGCTCCGGCAGGTAGGCACCTGTACCGATGATGCGGGAGTACATCAGGGATGAACCGGGCCAGTACGCTGTAAACGCATACCGGCCCCGGTAATCAATCCTGCTCGTCCGCCTCGACGGCCTTCGCGATCACGCGACGGCCACGATAGAAACCATCGGGCGTGATGCAATGACGCAGGTGGGTCTCACCCGACTGCGGATCGATGGACAGAGCGGGACGCGCGACGGCGTCATGGGAACGGTGCATACCCCGCTTGGAAGGGGTCTTGCGGCTTTTTTGAACAGGCATCGGTCGGTCTCCTCGTCAACGGCGTTTGTTAGGCCGCATCGGTTCATTACGCTTCGTCTGGCTCATGAGATCGCCAAGCGCAGCAAAAGGTCTTTGTACTTCCTCAACAGGCGGCAAATCAGAATCGTCGTCGCTGCGTGCTGCGCAAAGCTGCTCCTCGCTATGTAGCGGGGCCAGCGGCAGCGCCAGCAACAATTCTTCGGCCACCAACTCATCCATGCGCAAGCGCCCTTCCGGCGCCAGCATCGTCTCGGCATCGGCTGGCACGCGCTCGGCATCGGCCTCGGCGTGCAGCAAAAAAACCCGCGAATCACTGCGGATTGCAACCTGCAGCGCTTGCAGACACCGCTGGCAGATCAGTTCGACCTGCGCCTCGGCCTGCACCTGCGCCACCGCAAACCCGCGCTCGCGCGAGAACTGCACACGGGCCACGGCAGTGCCTGTGGGCGCCGCCAACTCGTGCACCAGACGCGCTAATCGCGCGACTGAAATCTCGACAGCCAGCTCCGCACCCTCGTCGGCGAGGATCGATACATCACGCAGTTTCGATCCGTCATCCAGCATGGGGCGCGTATCATAGGTGCGACACCCCCCCAAGTCAAAACCAGTGCACCTGACGCCACAAGCGCCAAGTGCTTGTTTGTAACGGCCCTTGAGCTTTCACCATGACCGCCACGCCGCCGCTGATCCTCGCCTCGACGTCCACCTACCGCCGCGCCCTGCTGCAACGCCTCGGGCTACCGTTTGCGGTCCAGTCCCCGGACGTCGACGAAACCCCACTGCCAGACGAAAGCCCGGCAGACCGGGCCCTGCGCCTGGCAGCCGCCAAAACACGGGCAGTGGCGGCCCGGCACCCGAACGCTATCGTCATCGGTAGCGATCAGGTGGCCAGCCTCGGCAGCGGCGCTGCAGCACGGATACTGCGCAAACCCGGCACAGCCGAGGTCTGCCAGACCCACCTGCAAGCGCTCAGCGGCCAGACCGCGCGCTTTGACACCGCCGTCTGTGTGGCCTGGCCTGACGGCTGGGCCGAGCACACCGACATCACCCGCGTGGTGTTCCGGCCGCTCACGCGCGAGGACATCAGCCGCTACATCGAACGCGAGCCGGCATTTGACTGCGCCGGTGGCTTTAAATGCGAGGGACTGGGTGTCAGCCTGATGCAGCGCATCGAATCACAAGACCCGACGGCGCTGATCGGCCTGCCGCTTATTTGGCTCGCCGGCGCACTTCGCGCCGCGTCCCTGTCGCTTCCCTGACCCGCGCCTTGCTCGAGGCTGCGGCCGAACTGAGTCGATCCAGAAATACCTTGAGCGCATCGGGCAGCGGTGCGCTGGCACTGACCGTGACCTGCCGCTGGGGGTCTTCGTAGCCGATGCTGTGCGCATGCAAAAAGATGCGGTTCAGACCCAGTTCGGCCATCTGGTCGTTATAGGCCGCATCGCCATATTTCTCGTCACCGGCGATCGGGTGACCGGCATGTTCGGCGTGCACACGAATCTGGTGAGTACGGCCGGTCAGCAACCGCACCTCCAGCAAAGTGGCCAGCCGCCCGTAAAACTGCACCACGCGAAACTCGCTGGCCGCCGATTTGCCGTTGGCATCGACCTTGACCGTCCGTTCGCCGCCGACCCGCAGGTCCGTGCGCAGCGGCGCATCGATGAGCTTGCGCCCCAGTTCCCACTTGCCGCGCACCAAGGTCAGATAGCGTTTGTCGAACCCGTCTTCGCGCAGCAACGCATGCAAGCTGCGTAAGGTCGATCGCTTGCGTGCCACCAGCAGGCAGCCGCTGGTGTCACGGTCCAACCGGTGCACCAACTCCAGGGTCTCGTCGGGCCGGGAGGCACGCAGCACCTCGATGACGCCAAAACCGATGCCGCTGCCGCCATGCACAGCGATGCCGGAAGGCTTATCGAGCACCAGCAAGCGCTCATCCTCGTGGATGATCGACGCCTCGATCTGCTCGATCAGCCGGGGCGGAACGGGTTTGGGCGCAGCCGGATCGGCGGGCTCGACCTGTTCGCGGTAAGGCGGTACCCGCAGGATGTCGCCCTCGGCCACCCGGCTGTCGGGTTTGACGCGTTTGCCGTTCAGCCGCACCTCGCCTTTGCGCAGCAGCCGGAACAGGTGGCTGCGCGGGACCGTACCCAGAAGGCGGGTCAACAGGCGATCGACCCGCTGGCCGGCCTCCTCAGGGCCAATGGTGACCAAACGGACGGCAGTGCGGCCCGTGGGCGCCTCAGGGGCTACCAGGGAAAGAGCAGATTCTGTGAAGTTATCGGTCATACCAGCGTCAGGTTTTGTTAATCAAAGGGCTTTGTGGGTATACTCAAAGGGTATCGCTGGTCGTGCACCAGCCCTCGTCAAGAGGGTCGCACCAGGCGCTACAAAACACCGCGGTCATAAAACCGCACGTTAGTTGGCCTTGCGAAACAAGGCCATCGTACGGCCGATCAGGTCGCAACGCTCGACGAATCATGCCCGGTACCCGGGATGCCCAAGAGAGCGCGCCCGTCGGTCAGCAGATAACCAAAAGGTTGCTGGCGCGTCACTCTGAAAGTGGCGTGATCAACTCCGCTACGCAGTGCTCGCACACATTACCGCGCTCGTAACACGCCTGTTCGCCTTTATCACGGCGCTCTGCTGCCCGCCACGGCTCATTGCTGCGTACGCTGACGCGTACGCCCTCCCCACGTCGGCCCCTCAACACAATTTGAGCGGGATAAATGAAAAGAATGCTCGTCAACGCGACCCAGCAGGAAGAGCTGCGCGTCGCCCTGGTCGATGGCCAGAAACTCTACGATCTCAGCATCGAGATCCCTTCACGCGAACAGAAGAAAGCTAACGTCTACAAGGCGCGCATCGCGCGCATAGAGCCGTCACTGGAAGCCTGCTTCGTCGATTACGGCTCGTCGCGGCATGGCTTTCTGCCGCTGAAAGAAATCTCCAAAGACTATTTCCGTGCCGGCGGCACGCAAAACCGCCCGATCCGCGAACTGGTCTCTGAAGGCCAGGAAATCGTCGTGCAGGTCGAGAAGGAAGAGCGCGGTAACAAAGGCGCCGCACTGACCACCTTCATCAGTCTGGCCGGCCGCTTTCTGGTGCTGATGCCCAACAACCCGCGCGGTGGCGGCGTGTCGCGTCGCATCGAAGGCGAAGACCGCGATCAGATGCGCGAGACCATGGCGCAGTTGCAGATCCCGGACGGCATGGGCGCGATCATCCGCACCGCCGGCGTGGGCCGTAGTGCCGAAGAGCTGCAGTGGGACATGGACAACCTGCGCACGCAGTGGGACGCCATCGCCGGCGCCATCACCTCGCGGCCGGCCCCCTTCCTGCTCTATCAGGAAAGCGATGCGGTCACTCGCGCCATGCGCGACTACCTGACCGATGACATCGGCGAAATCCTAGTCGATGACACCTCTGCCTTTCAGAAGGCGCAGGAGTACATGCAGCGTTTTATGCCGCCTGAGGCCCTCAAGCAGCTGCGCTTTTATAGCGAAGACGTGCCCTTGTTCACGCGCTTCCAGATCGAAAACCAGATCGAATCGGCCTACGCACACAAGGTGCAACTGCCTTCAGGTGGCAGCTTGGTTATCGATTACACCGAGGCGTTGGTGTCCATCGACATCAACTCCGCCCGCAGCACGCGCGGCGGTGATATCGAAACCACCGCCACCAACACCAACCTGGAAGCGGCCGACGAAATCGCCCGGCAGCTGCGCATCCGCGACGTCGGTGGCTTGGTGGTCATCGACTTCATCGACATGGAGTCCACCAAGAACCAGCGGGATGTCGAAGAGCGTTTGCGCGATGCCATGAAGATGGACCGCGCGCGCATCCAGATCGGCCGCCTGTCGCGCTTTGGTCTGCTCGAGATGTCGCGCCAGCGTCTGCGCCCCAGCTTGGGTGAGTCCAGTCACCTCAGCTGCCCGCGTTGCAACGGCATCGGCAGCATCCGCAGTGTCGAATCGATGGCCCTGTCCATTCTGCGTCTGCTCAGCGAAGACACTCGCAAAGACCGCACCTCACGACTGATCGTGCAGGTGCCGGTGCCGGTGGCCACCTATCTGATGAACGAAAAGCGCGATGCCTTGCGCACGGTTCAGGAAAAGAGCGGCGTCGAAGTCTTCGTGGTACCCAACCCCGACATCGACACGCCCGAGTACAGCATCCGCCGCGTACGCGACGACGAAGCCGCACTGGGTGACAACGCACAGCCCAGCTATCGCATGGCGACCACGCCTGAAGTGCCCGATCCGGCCATGCAGGCCCGCAAGCCGGTACTGCCGGTGGCTGCTGTGGCGACCATCATGCCGACCACCGCAGCACCCCTGCCCCCGGCACGCGAGCCGGTGGCTGCAGCGGTCGAATCCGTTGTGGCGACACCGATGCCTTCGCTATGGAAGCGCCTCAAGCGTCTGGTCGTCGGTGACGAACCGGCGGCGGTGGCCACACCTGCGGCCAGCACCGAACGTAACGCAGCCCAGGGACGTGGCCCGCGCCGCGACGAACGGGGCGGTGCACGTGGTGGCCGCGGTGGGCGGGGCGGTCGTGGTGGCCGGGACGGCCGCTCGCGCGATGAGCGCGGCGATGCACCGGCCGGCGACCGCGCTGCCAATCCGGCTCGCGAAGCGGACAAGCCGCAGCCGGCAGCCGGCAGCGACAGCGCCAACAACAACGGTGCTGGTGGTGGTGGCCGTGGTCGTGGCCGTGGTGGCCGCGACGGTGCGCCGCGTGAAGGTGGACGTGAGGGCGGACCTCGCGACGGCACCCCGCGTGAGGCTCGCGAGCCGCGTGAGCCGCGTACCCCGCGCAACGAAGCGCCGCGTCCGGCGGCTCCCGCCGGCGATCCGGTGGCTGCACCGGTCGGCGCAGCCGATGCTCAGACGCAAGATCCGCGTCCTGAGGGCGGTGAGCAGCGCCGCTCACGCCGTGGCGGCCGCCGCCGCAGGCGGGGTGGTTCGGGTAACCGCGACGCGGCAGTGGCCGGCGTCCTGACGGACGAGAGCACGCTGCAGGGCACAGACGACGCACCGGCGTTCGATCTGGAACCCTCGGCCGGCGAAGTCAGCCCCCCGCAGCTGCGCGACCCGCAGCAGCCACAGGTATCCTGGACTTCTGCCGCTCCCGTGGTAGCCGCTGTCCCGGTTCCGGACGTCGTGGCCGCCGAGACGGCGGCCCCTGAGATCATCGCTGAGCCGGTGGTCGCTGCCGCTGAGCCGGTAGTCGCTGCCGCAGAGCCGGTGGTCGCCGCCGCTGAGGCCGTCGCACCGCCGGTCGTCGTCGCTGAAGCTGTCGAAGCGCAGGTCGTAGCCCAAACGCCTGTGGTCCAGGAGGCCGTGGAACTGGTCGCTGCTTTCAAGGCTGCCCCGCCGGTAGTCAGCGAAACCGCACCGGTCGTCGAGGCGGTCGCTGAGCTGAAGGCGGAAGCCGTGGCAGAGCCTGTCGTCGAGCAGCCGCTGACGGCGGCCCTAGCAACGCCGGTTGCCGATCAGGCCGAGGCACCGCAAGCCTCGTTGCCCGAAGGCACCCAGACGTGGACCTCTGCACCAGCCCCGTCACCGCCCGCGATGCGCGGTCCGGAGCACGTCTAAACGTCCAGGCGAGGCGGTTTCGGACAGGCCCTGCGCCTGTTCGAAACCGGCCGTCCCGGCCGTGCACAAACAGCAGTTATTGCCCGTCTAGAGTCAGCAAGGCGCCATAGAGGTCGGGCCGGCGGTCGCGGAACACAAACCAGTTGTCCCGCAACTGCGCGATGGCGGCCAGATCAAACTCCGCCAGCAACACCGCATCAGCATCTTGCGGCGCCTGCGCCACCAATGCGCCGGTGGCATCGGCAATGAACGACGACCCATAAAAGTTGATGTACAGCTGCTGCGGATCTTGCAGGGAACGCTCCAGCCCGTGGCGGTTAGCCGCCAGCAAGGGCATCAGGTTGGCGGCCGCATGACCCTGCTGGGTGCGCTGCCAATGATCACGCGACAGCACCGGCAAGGCCGGTGGCGGCTCGCTGCCGATGGCGGTCGGATAGAGCAGCAGTTCGGCGCCCTGCAAGGCCATGGCGCGGGCACATTCCGGAAACCACTGGTCCCAGCAGATGCCCACGCCCAGACGCCCATAACGGGTCTGCCACACGCGAAAACCTGTATCGCCAGGACTGAAGTAAGTCTTTTCCTGATAGCCCGGGCCGTTGGGGATGTGCGACTTGCGATAACTGCCTAACACCGCGCCGTCTGCATCGATGAGCGCGACGGTATTGAAATAAGCCTGCCCTGCCCGCTCAAAAAAACTAACCGGCACGACCACACCCAACTCGGCCGCGACCCGGGCAAAGCGCTGCACTGCCGGATTCTCGTGCAGGCTGGTGGCCAGGCGCAGATGCCGCGTGTCCTGCTCGATGCAAAAATAAGGCGTCTCAAACAACTCGGGCAGCAGCACCACTTGCGCGCCGGCCCGTGCGGCCTCGCGCAGCAGTTCCTCGGCCCGGTCAATGTTGACCTGGCGATCCCAGCCGCACGAAAACTGCGTCACTGCCACGGTCAGCGGCCGTGCTGCGGCCTGCAAGTGCGCTAAATTTGCGCTCATGCACGCATCCCCGCTGCGGCCTTGACCTGCTCGGTAATGCGCAGCGCCGTCTCCAGCGCACGCAGACCATCTTCACCGCTGACCACCGGGGCCGCGCCAGTGCGCACACAGTTCAAGAAGGACTCGATTTCCGCCTTCAGTGCATCACCCTGATCGAGGTTCTGTTCCTCGATGGTGACCGGCAACGGTGAGGGCTCGCCACCCGGCGGCCGCTTGCGGATAACGGTGAGGATTTTTTGTTGCAGGTCTATCGAGATGTAAGCGTCGTCCTGAAACACACGTAAGCGGCGCTCTGTCTTCAGGCTCACGCGACTGGCCGTGGTGTTGGCCACACAGCCGTTGGCAAAGTGCAGACGGGCGTTGGCGATATCGATTTCGTCTGAGAACACCGGCGTGCCGACCGCGTCTATGGACACGATCGGTGACTTGACGATGCTCTGCAAAATGTCGATGTCATGGATCATCAGATCGAGCACGACATTGACATCGGTTCCGCGTTCACGAAACGGCGCCAGGCGATGACACTCGAGAAACCGCGGCGAACGCAGGCTGGACTCTGCGGCCAAGATGGCGGCGTTAAAACGCTCCAAGTGCCCCACCTGCAGCACCCGGCCATGGGCAGCGGCCAGATCGATGAGGCTGCGGGCTTGCTCCACCGTCTCGGTCATCGGCTTCTCGACCAGCACGTGCGCGCCATGGCGTAGGAACTCGGCAGCAATCTCGTAGTGCGCCGGAGTCTGCGTCACGATGCTGACCGCATCGACCTGACCCAGCAGTTGCCGGTAGTCAGCCAGCCCAGTAACGCCCAGCTCGGCCGCTACGGTAGACCGTGCCGGTTCGTGACTGTCGACGACCGCCAGCAGCTGGCAACCGGGCAGGCCGGCATACTTCTGCGCATGAAAGCGCCCCAGGTAACCCACGCCGATAACGGCCGCTTTGATGTGTTGCATCTTGATATTATGCCTGTCGTGAGTGCCACCCAGCGCAAGACCGTCGCAGACAGCCCCATCGGTACCGAGTTCATCCGGCTTGGCGTGGGGGTGCTGGTAGGCGTGGTGCTTATCCCGCCGCTGATCTGGCTGGCAGGGCATCTGGTCATCGGCGAATACATCCGCGACCCGCTGACCGGTACGACCGGAGGGCCTCTGGCCCTGTGGTCAGACTATCTACAGGCCCTGGCGCAGGGTTCACCGGCCTATTGGCTCACCTGTGCCGGGCCGTACGGCATCTATGTGGTGGTGCGCGTGCTGCGCAAATTGCTGGGTCTGTAACGCCGGCCTAGGGCCTCAGACGTCCGGCCAGTAATGCCAAGCCATGGCCAGCATTACCACCGACAGCAACAACTGCAAGGTCCGTCGCTGCGGCAGTTGGCGCAATTCGCCGCGCAGCGCCAGTCCAGCACTGGTGGTGAGGCACAAACCCCAGACCACAGCCCAGACCAGCGGCCTGAAATCCTGGTGGTTGGGGGCAGCCAACAGCAAGACCGCCAAGGACATCGCCAGTCCGGCCGTCAGACAGACCGCCGATCCGAACGTCAACGCCAACAGCATGCCCAGCGGACCCATTGCCTCTCCCGTTTAGCCGGCCCACACTCTAACCCAATATCTAAAGCGGGCGGACTCACCACTTATGCACACCTATCGGCAGCCCTTGCATGGCCTGGCCTTGGCCTTCCTGGCAGTGCTGGCCATCGCCAGCAGCGGTTCTTCCGGCGCACCGGCCAGCACCGCAGTGGTCCTGCCTCAGGGTGCAGTCCAACCGCTAGAGCGCCAGCGTCTGGTGGCCCGCCGCATCAGCGCCATTCTGGAAGAAGCCCACTACCGCCATATCGCCATCGATGATCGCCTGTCAGAGCAGGTGTTCGATCGCTTTCTCGATTCACTCGATGGTCAGCGCAGCTACTTTACGGCCGCCGACATTGCCGAACTGACGGCCTATCGCCAGCGCTTCGACGACATCATCCACACCGGTGAAGTCGAACCGGCCTTTCTGATCTTTGCGCGCTACCAGCAACGCAATCGCCAGCGCATCCACTATGCCCTGGACCTGCTGGCCCACGAACCCGACTGGACGGTGCAAGAGAGCTTTGAGTTCGACCGCGCCAAGACCGCCTGGCCCACCTCCACGCAGCAACTCGATGAACTCTGGCGCAAGCGCGTCAAGGCCGACGGCTTGGCCTTGATGCTCACCGGCAAGAGCTGGAACGACAGTGCCGAACTGCTGCGTAAGCGTTATGAGCGGGTGCTTAAGCGCACCGACCAGATCACGCCCGAAGACATCTTCGAGACGATGATGAATGCCTACGCGCGCACCTTTGACCCGCACTCCAGCTATTTCTCGCCGCGCAACTCTGAGGAATACCGCATCCAGATGAGCCTCAGCTATGAGGGCATCGGTGCCACGCTGCAGACCACCGATGAATACGTCAGCATCGTCAACGTCATTGCCGGTGGCCCGGCTGCCGTCGCCGGCACGCTCAATACCAATGACCGCATCACCGGCATCGGTCAGGGTAAAGACGGCGCCTTTCAAGAAGTCATCGGCTGGCGAATAGACGATGTGGTGCAACTCATACGCGGCAAGAACGGCACGCTGGTACGGCTACAAGTGCTGCCTGCCGGTGCAGCCCCCGGTTCGCCGGAAAAGATCGTCGAGTTCACGCGCGGTAAAGTCACGCTGGAAGCGCAGGCGGCCAAGAAAGACAAGCGCATCGTGCAGCGTAACGGTCGCGCCATCCGCGTCGGCGTGGTCAGCGTGCCGGGTTTCTATCAGGACATCCAAGCACAGGGTCAGGGAGACAAGGACTATCGCAGCACCACCCGCGACGTCAAACGCCTGCTCGATGAGCTGGCCAAAGAAGGCGGCATCGACGGCTTAGTCCTGGATTTACGCGGTGATGGCGGCGGCTACCTGCCGGAAGCCACCGCACTGACGGGTCTATTCATCGATAAAGGCCCGGTCGTG
This sequence comes from uncultured Pseudomonadota bacterium, assembly GCA_903908825.1. GTDB lineage: Bacteria > Pseudomonadota > Gammaproteobacteria > Steroidobacterales > Steroidobacteraceae > ZC4RG30. The sequence goes on from CAIVTJ010000023.1 coordinate 43,474, forward strand.
CAACTCAAAGACACCACCGGTCGCATCGAAGTGCTCGATGATCCGACTGCCGGCACGTCATACGATGGACCGCTGCTGGTGCTGGTCGATCGCTTCAGCGCTTCGGCCTCCGAGATCTTTGCCGGTGCTATTCAGGACTATCACCGCGGCTACATCGTCGGGCAACGCACCTTCGGCAAGGGCACCGTACAAAATCTCATCCCGCTCGATCGTTGGTCGCAGCGGCCGGTAGACGGTCAACTGACGGTGACCATAGGTAAGTTCTATCGCATCACCGGCGAGAGCACGCAGCACCGGGGTGTAGAACCGGATATCGCCCTGCCCTCGGCGATCAGTCTCGATGATGTCGGTGAAAGCTCACTCGAGGCTGCACTACCGTGGGACCGCATCGCTGGCGTGCCCTTCCAAGCCGTACGCCAACCGGCCAGTGTGCCGACGGTCGCTGCCCTGAACCGGGATGCTGAACTGCGCAACGCCAAAGATGCCGACTACCGTTGGATGGTCGCTGACATCAACGCCATCGAAGCGCAGCGTAAGCTCAAGACGCTGTCGCTGAATCTGCTGGCACGCAAAGCAGAGCGCGCGCAGTTTGACGCCGCCCGCCTCGAGCGCGACAACGCCCGTCGTGTGGCGCAAGGCAAACCGCCGCTGAAGGCGTTGGATGATGTGGAGACCGATGCCGTCACTGCTGGAACGCCTGCACCCACTGCCGGTGCAGCCAAGGGTCCGGACATCCTGCTGGATCAGGCGGCGCAGATCATGGCCGACATCATTGTGGCGACAGCACCGGCGCAGGCTGCCACACCGCGCAAGGCAACGCCCTGAGGTAAACAGACGGTGGCCGTGGGGTCACCGTCTGGGATTGCGGCGCCGCTGAGCTTCAGCGCAACAGCGCGTTGCCTAAGTCCCACCAATCGTCACGCAACACCGGTGGCACCTGCTGCACATCGCCTGGCTGCATAGGACCCTGGGATGACTCTTCGGTAGGGATAGCATCCTGTTCGCTGCGATAGCGCGCCTGCGCCTGTAAGCGCAGCGCACGCAGGCGGATTTCTTCGGCGACTGCCGCGCTGCGTACCAACACTTCACGCGCCACAGCAATTTCAGACATGAGTTTCTGGCAACCTTCGATGTCGCCGTAGCTTTCCAGGGGTTCTGCGCGGCGGCAGGCCTCACGCACCCGATCCAGCAAACCAGTTCGTGCCAAACGCAAAGCCAACACCTCGGCATAGGCAATGGCCGTGATGTTGATGCCACGCCGGGACTCAAGCTTTAAGCCGGGGAATTGCAGCCCACCACCGGAAGTGACTTGTTCCAGTTTGCCTCGCACCTGTTGCAGATGATGCTGGCAGCTTTGCGCCATGATCTGCTGCGCGGCCAACTCGTTGTCCAAGCGCTGTCGCTCAAAAAAATGCCACCAGGCATTGGAACGTGCGCGTGCCCGGGTCAACTCAAGCAACCTGCCACGCATTTCAGCAACCGACTGCTCCGCTTCGGTTAACTCGTTTTGCAGCTGCTGTTGCCGCCCAAACAAGCCCCGGTTGAACTCAGCCACGTAATCACGGCGTTCGCGATCTTCGTGCTGGGCAGATAGTTCACCGATCAGCGTGGCGACGCGCCAGGCACCAGTCTTCCAGATATCGCGCAACTGATAAGACACCAGCATGCGCTGACCTTGCAGCGGATCAGCAAGGCGTGCCTCTAGAGCGGCCAGTTCCTCCTGCAAGCGACGCGAGACGCCCTCCTGCTGCTTGACCCGATCGCGGGCCTGGTAGGCCTCGGTTTGCAGTTCGGCATAGGCGCGCTTGATATCCGCGCGATTTTGGAACAACTGCAGGACCCGCTCGTTTTCTTCGAGCGACGGCTCTGAAAAGGCCCAGCGCCGGCCCCTCAGGCGACGCAACCACTGAGCATCAAGTTTGGGTAACGACCACGGCATAGGTCTATAAGCGCGCTAAATGACAGATTCGTTGGAACCGAAGCGATGGCCGCGGTCCAAGCAGTATTCGAGCCACTTGTTCAGCATCATGTTGAGCGCCCAACGCTGATCGAACTGACGCTGCAGGGCAGTGTGCGCACCCGCCAACTGCGGATGCGCCAGATAGCGCGCACAATCGGTGGCCTCGGCCAGTCGTGCATCGGCATAAACACGCAGTTGGAGGTCTGGCAAGCGATGCCAACCCTGTTGCGCCGAACCTTGAACCGGGACGTCACCAGCCTCACCCACCAACGTAACCGGCAGCAGATAAGTAAGGTTAAGTTGCGTGGTGTAAGGGGTTTGTTCGACGACGGTCAGCAACAGATCACAATCACCCTCGATCACCGAACGGCTCTGCGCCGGCAAGCGTGCAGCATCACCGCACAAGCGCTGCAAGCGCATAAAGTTGCTCTCATAGAGCGACATCAAGGTCACGAAACTGCGTGCCTTGGAGCGCCAGGAAACCGGTATGAGAGCGTCAGAGAGCATGGGTTTGACTATAGCACGCACGGTAACAGTTACCGGACTAGGGAGGCGGTGTGCAGGCCGCGACAAACAGGTGTTCGCGGTAATAGCGCAGTTCGCGTATCGAATCGTGAACATCAGCCAGCGCCAGATGCGCAGGCGCCTTGCTGAATCCGGCAGCCAACTGCGGCGCCCAGCGACGCGCCAACTCTTTGACCGTGCTCACATCGAGATTGCGATAGTGAAAATAACGCTCTAAGGCGGGCATATGGCGGGCCATAAACCGCCGGTCCTGACAGATGCTATTGCCACACATCGGTGAAGCACCGGCCGGCACCCATTGCGCCAGAAAGGCCAAGGTCTGTGCTTCAGCTGCCGCATGGTCAAACGTGCTGCGCCGCACCCGCTCGGTCAGGCCGCTGTTGCCGTGCTGGCGGGTGTTCCACTCATCCATCCCCGCCAGACGCAGCTCATCTTGGTGTATCGCGATCACCGGACCCTCGGCCAGCACCTGCAACTGCACATCTGTCACCACCGTGGCAATTTCGATGATGACGTCCTGCTCCGGACTCAGGCCGGTCATTTCAAGGTCTATCCAAATCAGGTTATCGCGACTGGTCATGCGGGCAATCTCCGTGGCTGTGGCATTCTAGCAGTGCCCATGCAAAGTCCTGAACGCTTCGACGCCGATGTTATCGCCACCTATGGTCGTCACCTGCTGGTGCGCGATCCGGCAGGCGTACTGCTTAAAGCACGCCCTTTCGGTCGTGCATTAGACATAGTGTGCGGCGATCGCGTGCACTGCGAGCGTGACGTCCACGCTGAAGTGCTGGTCACCGGTGTATTGCCACGACGCAGCGTACTGATGCGCAGCAATGCGCGCGCGCGCAGCGAACCTCTGGTGGCCAACCTAAGCCTTGCAGCCATCGTTGTCGCTGCGCTGCCGCGACCCGATCCGTTCATGATCGATCGTTACCTGTGTGCTGCCGTGTGTGCGGGTCTGCAAGCCATAATCGTGGTTAACAAGGCAGACCTGCCCTTGCGCGCCGAAGATGAAGCCTCATTGGCAGAGTTAGCGACGCTGGGTTTTGGCGTCTACAGAGTCTCAGCGCATGAAGGCCGTGGCCTCGACACGCTGGCCTTGGCACTGGCGCCCCACACCAGCGTGCTGCTGGGGCAATCGGGTGTGGGCAAGTCATCACTGATCCAAAAGCTGACCCTCGATGGCACGACGGCCCTCACCGGCGAGTTGATGCGCGAGAGCGAGGGCCGCCACACCACCACCGCCTCGCGGCTGTATACCTGCACCGGCGGGGGCTCGATCATCGATTCGCCGGGTGTGCGCGACTACGCACCGTCAGTCGATCAACTGCAGCAAGCCAGCCTGGGCTTCCCGGAAATAGAGCAGCATGCCGCGCAGTGTCACTTTGCCGACTGCCGCCATCTACAAGAGCCGCGTTGCGCAGTGATCGCGGCGGTTGCGGCCGGCGCGATTGCGCCGCGGCGCTATGAAAGCTACCGGCGCTTGCGGCGGCTGTACGAACAATTGCATGAGCAGCGCGGCCCGGGGGCACGCGCGCCGCGCCGCTAGTAAATGCTCTGCCGCCCCAACAGCGCGTGCGCCAAGGTGCCGCCATCCACATATTCGAGTTCGCCGCCCATGGGCACACCATGCGCGATGCGCGTCGCACGCAGGCCCTGCTTGCGCGCCAGCTCTGACAGAAAGTGCGCCGTGGCCTCTCCTTCAACCGTTGGATTGGTCGCCAGGATGACCTCGCGTACGCCACCTGCGGCCAGCAGCGTCTCGAATTGTGCCAAGCCCAATTGCTCAGGGCCGATGCCATCCAGAGGCGAGAGATGGCCCATCAACACAAAGTAACGGCCGCGATAACTGGCTGAGGTCTCTACGGCTACGACGTCAGCTGGCGATTCGACCACACATAATAAAGTTGTATCGCGCGTATCGGAACTGCAGATCAGACACAGCGGCCCCTCGGTCAGCATGCGGCATTGCTGGCAACGGCCCACCGCCGACAAGGCGCCGGTCAGCGCCAGAGACAGTTCGCGCGCACCCTCGCGGCCTTCCTGCAATAGTTTGAAGGCCATGCGCTGCGCAGTCTTGGGGCCGATGCCAGGCAAGGCGTGCAGCGCATCGATGAGACGGGCCAGTGCCGGTGAATGACGCATGCTCACTCCCCGGGCTTAATAAGCCGTATCGAATCGGCCTGCACCGTCGCGCCGAACTGCTCGCCTAAGGCCTTGACCACCGGCTCGTCAGCCAAGGCCGCTGTGACCATTGCCAAGCCCTGCGCTTGCGCACGCGACTGCGCTGAGGCCGGGGTTTCAGCCGGCGGTGCCGTCACTTCAATATCCAGACGCACGGCCGTGGCAAACAAGGCGGACAGCGCGGCAGTCATGCGCTCGACTGGCGCGGCCGAATGGATGGCGCGTTGTTTAGGATCCAGCGCCAGCCGCAGCACTGTGCCCTGTACCGCCACCAGCGCGCAGTTGACCGCCAACTGCCGGGCCAGACCGGTCAGCGGCAGCTGGGCGACGACGGCAGGCCAATCGGCAGGGGTCATTTCCGCTAAAACCCGAGTCGGGCCCGGGGCCGGCACAGCCCTGACTACCGGTGACGGCGCTGGTGCGGTGGCAGGCACAGGGCGGGATGCGGACGGGACCGGAGTACCTGAGGCAACCGCAGGCTGCGGCGTGGGGCTGCCGGCCAGCGCGGCCGCACCCTGGGGCCGGAAGGCCAGCATGCGCAGCAAGGTCATCATGAAGCCGGTGCTGGCCTCGGCGACCAGCGGCAGATCGCGACGGCCCAGCAAGCCAATCTGGTAGTACAGCTGCACATCAGCCGCGCTGAAGCGGCCAGCCAGATCCTGCAACTGCGCCGGCTCATACAGGTCTTCGTCCGTGACCGCCCCGGGCACCACTTGCAACACCGCCACCTGTGCCAGCAGGCTGATGAGCCCGTCCAGCAGTTGCGCGTGATCAGGTGACCACTGCTCCATGTGCTGCGCATGCGCCACCAGTCCTGCCGCGTCCTGCGCGGCCAGCAACTGGGCAATGCGCATGACTTGCGAGCGATCGACCGCGCCCAGCATGGTCAGGGCATCGGCCTCACGCGCCACACCATTGCCAAAGGCCAGCAATTGATCGAGCAGCGACAAACCATCGCGCAGACTGCCATCGGCTGCCAAAGCCAGCAGGCGCAGCGCTGCCGGCTCGGCGCTGATGCCCTCGGCGGCCAAAACAAAAGCCAGACGCGCTTGAATCAGCGACGGCGTCAGGCGCCTGAGGTTGAACTGCAGACAACGCGACAACACCGTGGCCGGCAGCTTTTGCGGATCGGTGGTGGCGAGCAAAAACTTAACGTGCGGCGGCGGCTCTTCGAGAGTCTTGAGCAGCGCGTTGAACGACTGCGTGGTCAGCATGTGCACTTCGTCGATGAGGTACACCTTGTAGCGACCGCGGGTCGGCGCGTATTGCACGTTCTCGAGCAACTCGCGCGTGTCATCCACCTTGGTGCGCGAGGCGGCATCGACCTCGATCAGGTCCAGAAACCGGCCGGCATCAATTTCACGGCAGCTGCCGCATTCGCCGCAGGGCACCGAGCGCACCCCCAACTCGCAGTTCAGGCACTTGGCAAAGATGCGCGCCACCGTGGTCTTACCGACGCCGCGCGTGCCGGTGAACAAAAACGCATGGTGCACACGGCCGGCATCCAAGGCATTGGACAAGGCCGTGAGCACGTGCTCTTGCCCGGACATTTCGGCGAAGGATTTGGGGCGCCATTTACGCGCCAGAGCGGTGTAGGACATGGTTTGCCTGCTAGCTATGGCGGACACGCAATGAGGAGGCGGCCCGCGCCAGCCGATCTCCGGCGCACGCTCGCACCGTTACCGTTGCTCCCTTCCGGGCCTGGCGGGATTCACGGCTGATCGTCGCGGAGGAACCGACGC
>CAIVTJ010000024.1 GCA_903908825.1 uncultured Pseudomonadota bacterium
CCTGATCTGCGAACACAACGCCCAAGGCGCCTTCGGCATCGTCATCAACAAGCCTCTGGCGCTGTTGTGGGGTGAAGTGCTCGAGCAGATGGAACTGCCGCCCGGCGATCCGGTGCGGGCTGCAAGCCCGGTGTTGTGCGGTGGACCGGTCTACCCGGACCGGGGTTTTGTCGTGCATCGCAGCGGCGGCAGCTGGGCTTCAACCCACCACGTGTCAGAGCAGATTCAAGTCACCACCTCACGCGATGTGCTGCTGGCCATGGCGCAGGGCGACGGGCCGCCCGGCGCCTTCCTGGCGCTGGGCCATGCCGGTTGGGAAGCCGGCCAACTCGAGCGTGAACTGTTGGACAACGCCTGGCTGACGCTGCCGCTGAACGAGCCGCTGCTGTTCGAACTGCCGCCGGCGCTACGCTGGGAGGCCGCTTGGAAACTACTGGGCATCGATGCCGGTCAGGTCAGCCTGACGCCCGGACATGCCTGAGCCGGCACCGGCGCAGCGCGCCCGCATCGTGATGGCCTTTGATTTCGGGCTGCGGCGCATCGGCGTGGCGGTCGGCGACACCATCAGCCGCAGCGCCAAACCGCAGCGACCGCTGTTTTGCGCGGCCTCCGGCCCCGACTGGGACGCCCTCACCCGCGCTGTGCGCGGCATAGGCCCCGACCTGCTGCTGGTCGGCGACCCCTACAACGACGATGGCACGCCCTCGACCGTTGCCAAAGCCGCCAACCGTTTCGCAACCGAACTGGGGCAGCGCCTGAGTCTGCCGGTGCAACGCATCGATGAGCGCTATTCTTCCTTTGAGGCGGCTGACCAACTGCGCGCGCAACGCGCCAGCGGCGAGCGCCCCCGACGACTGCAACCCGGCGACCTGGACAGCGCCGCAGCGGCAGTCATCCTCGACAGCTGGCTGCAACTGCAGCCTTAAGAACCCGCGGACACTCCATGACCCAGCAAAGACGTGATGACGGCAGCCTGCGCCACCTGCTGACGCTGCAAGACCTCAGCCGCGATGAACTCGAAGCGATACTCGAGCGCGCGCAGCACTATGTGCGGCGGCGCGGCGAACTGGCCCCGCGCTCGGACGTGCTCGCCGGGCTGACGGTGGCCAACCTGTTCACCGAACCGTCGACGCGTACGCGTGTGTCCTTCGAGCTGGCGGCCAAACGCCTGGGTGCCGATGTCGTCAACCTGGAAGTGCAGCTGTCCTCGCGCGTCAAAGGCGAGAGCATGCTCGACACCGTGTTCACGCTCGAATCGTTGCACGTCGATGTGTTCGTCATCCGCGATGCCGAGGCCGGTGTGCCGGCGCTGGTGGCCCGCCATGTGGGCCCGGCCGTCAGCGTGCTGTCGGCCGGTGAGGCGCATGTGTCGCACCCGACCCAGGGCCTGCTCGATGCGCTGACCATCCTGCAACACAAAGGCCGCTGCGAACCGCTGGCCGTGGCCATCGTCGGTGACATCCGCCATTCGCGGGTCGCGCGCTCGACCTGTCAGGCGCTGCAGACGCTGGGCGTGGGTGAGCTGCGGCTGGTGGCGCCGCCGGCGCTGATGCCGGCCGCAGACGAGGTCGCCGGCTGCGTGCGCCACGACAGCTTGGAAGCCGGCATCCGCGATGCCGATGTGGTGATGATGCTGCGCATCCAGCGCGAGCGCTTTGCCGATGCCGACGTGCCGGCCGGCGATGCGTATTTCGCCCGCTATGGCCTGACTGCCGGACGCCTGGCGCTGGCCCATCCCAAAGCCATCGTCATGCATCCGCAGCCGATGAACCGCGGTGTGGAGATCGACTCAGCGGTGGCCGATGGCCCGCAGTCGGTGATCCGCGACCAGGTGGCCAACGGCGTGGCTGTGCGTATGGCCGTACTTGAAACACTGGCGGCCGTGCCCGCCCAGCGCAGGAGCTAAGACCCCGTGACCGATGCCACCCCCGCCGACCGCCACGCGCACCGCGGCACCATCTTTGTCGAAGACGCCATCGTGCTGTCGCAGACCGCGCACCCGGGCCAGCAATATGTGCTGCGTCTGCAGGCGCCGCGCTGCGCCGCACGCGCCACCGCCGGTAGTTTTGCGCATGTCGCCGTCGATCCGGCCATCCCGATGCGCCGTCCGCTATCCATCATGCGCGCCGATCCGGCAGAGGGCTGGATCGAACTGCTCTACAAGATCATGGGGGATGGCCTCAAGCATCTGGCCACGCGCGAAGCCGGTGACACCGTCAACCTGCTCGGGCCCATCGGCCAAGGCTTCAAGCCCGACCCGGCGCAGCCGCTGGCACTGCTGATCGGCGGTGGCGTGGGCATACCGCCCATGGTGTATCTGGCCGAAGTGCTGCGCGAGCGGGCCGATCAGGGCTATCGCCCCTTCGTCATCATGGGCTCGGAGATCCCGTTCCCGTTCCGGCCGCGTCCCTCGCAGTTGCTGGTGCCGGGCATGCCCGATGGCGTCATCGCCACCATGCCCCTGCTCGAGGAGTGGGGCATACCCGCGCGCCTGACCAGCAAGTCGGGCTTTGCCGGTTGCCATGATGGCTATGTCACCGACCTGGCGCGTCTGTGGCTGGCCACGCTGGATGCCACCGCGTTGGCCCAGGTGATGGTGTTCGCCTGCGGCCCGACACCCATGCTGCGTGCAGTGGCTGCGTTGGCGCGTGAGTTCGGTGTGGCCTGTCAGGTCTCACTGGAGGAATACATGGCGTGTGCTGTGGGCGGTTGTGCAGGTTGCACGGTGGAAGTGCAGACTGCCGACGGGCCGGCCATGAAACGCGTCTGCGTGGACGGTCCGGTGTTCGATGCGTATACCGTCTTTGCTTAAGCTTGCATCCATCCAAAATGACAGGGGGCTGACATGAACCGACTGATTAAGTGTGCACTGAGCGCCGGCTTGCTGGTCGCAGCACTGCACGGCACCACCGCGCTGGCTGCCGACGCCGCGCCGCCGGCTGCGGCTTATGTGTTACCCGCCGGCACGCCGGCTTATGTGCGCAGCGCCATCGAGTCGCCGGCACGCAATGCCGACAGCAAAGCGCGCGATGCCAACCGCAAACCCGCCGAGCTGCTGGTGATGTCGGGCGTCAAGCCCGGTGACAAGGTCGTGGAGTTCGCTTCCTTCGGCCAGTACTTCACCACGCTGCTGTCAGACATCGTCGGTGCCAAGGGCCAGGTGCTGATGTATGACCTGCCGTACACCGAAGCGCGCTCGGGTGAGGCCAGTCGCGCCTTTACGGCAGCACATGCCAATGCCAAGTACACGCTGATCGACTACAACACCCTCGAGCTGCCGTCAGGCGTCGATGTGGTGTTCAACGTGCTGTACTACCACGACCTGTTCATAAACAACATCGACACCGCCAGCCTCAATGCGCGCATTTTTAAGGCGCTGAAGCCCGGTGGTGTGTTCTTTGTGGTGGACCATAACGCCGAGGCCGGTTCCGGCACGCGCGACGTCAAGAAGCTGCACCGCGTCGACCCGGCCGTGATCCGCAAGGAAGTGGTCGCGGCGGGCTTTGAACTGGTCACCGAGAGCGCGCTGCTGGCGAACAAGGCTGACGATCACACGCAGATGCCTTTCGGCCCGACCATCCGCGGCACCACCGACCAGACGGTGTTCAAGTTCCGCAAGCCGCTGCGCTAAGAGCTAAGCCAAGCGGCCGAAGCTTGCGGCGTGCGTCAACCGAAGTTGATGCGCGCCGACAGGTTGGTGCCCGAATCGGCATAAGCCAGCGCATCTTCCAACGAGATGCGCCCGGCGCGATACAGACGCAGCAGCGCCGTATCGAAACTCTGGGTGTTGCGATCGCTGCTGCCGGCGATGGCCTCTTTGACCGCCACCACATCGCGCTTCTTGATCAAGTCGGCGATGTGCGCGGTGTTGACCATCACTTCCATGGCGGCCAGTCGTTTGCCGTCCACGCCCGGCACCAGTCGCTGCGCAACGATGGCCCGCAGGTACTGCGACAGATCGAGCATCACCTGTCCGTGCATATCTGAAGGGAACATATTCAGCATGCGGTCTAGGGTCTCGGCGCAGTTGTTGGCATGCAGCGTCGCCAGCACCAGATGCCCGGTGCCAGCCAGCGACAGCGCCGCCTGCATACCCACGCGGTCGCGCACCTCGCCCACCATGATGACATCAGGCGCTGCGCGTACCACGCCACGCAGCGCATGGTCATAAGAGTGCGTATCGAGGCCGACCTCACGCTGGTTAACAATCGACTTCTTGTTGCTGTGCAGGAACTCAATCGGATCTTCAATGGTGACGATGTGATCCGAGCAATGCTCGTTGCGGTAGTTGATCATCGCCGCCAGCGTGGTTGATTTGCCGGCACCCGTGGCGCCCACCACCAGCACCAGACCGCGGCGCAACTGTGCGAGGTCTATCAACACATCGGGCAGACCCAAGCTCTGCAGGTCGGGCAGTTCGGCCGAGATATAGCGCAAGACCATCGAGGGTGTGCCGCGCTGCATGAACACATGCACGCGAAAACGCCCCAGCCCCGGCTGCGACACCGCAAAGTCGATCTCCAGTTCGCGCCGGAAGACCTCCAGCTGCACCGTGGACATCAGCGACATGGCCGCTGCACGCACGGCATCGGCAGACAACAGATGCTTGTTGATCGGGTAGATGTGGCCCTCGATCTTGATCTTGATCGGCGCATTGGGCGTGAAGAACAAGTCCGAGGCCTTGCGCTCGACCATCAGCCGGAACAGCGGCCGGGTGTTGAGGCCTGCAGGCCCGCCACCCAGATCAGGCAGCAACGATTCGTCGGACTCGTCAATTTTGTAATCAATGGCCATGCTTTGATTCCTCGTCGAGCAACGCTAAACCCGCGATATCGCCATCAGCTCTATGCTCACGGCGGCTTTCGAGTTTGACGCGCAATCGCAGTTCGTTTTTGGAGTCGGCGGTGCGCAGCGCCTCTTCATAGGAGATGTGGCCCCGCTCGTAAAGCTCAAACAGGCTTTGATCAAAGGTATTCATGCCCAGTCGATTAGAGCGGGCCATGATTTCTTTGATGCGCACCACCTCGCCCTTGAAGATCAGGTCTTGCACCAACGGGGAATGCAGCAATATCTCGGTGGCGGCCACGCGACCTTCGCCGCTCTCGCGCGCGACCAGCCGCTGCGCCACCAGACCACGCAAGTTCAGCGACAGATCCATCAGCAGTTGCTCGCGCCGTTCGGACGGAAACAGATTGATGGCACGATCCAGCGCCTGGTTTGCGCTGTTGGCGTGCAAAGTCGACAGCACCAGATGACCGGTCTCGGCAAACTGGATCGCATATTCGAGTGTTTCGCGATCGCGGATTTCGCCGATCAGAATCACATCGGGCGCCTGCCGCAGCGTATTGCGCAGCGCCGCATGCCAGGAGTCAGTATCGACTCCGACTTCGCGTTGGGTGATGACACAACCGGCACTGGGGTGCACAAACTCAACCGGGTCTTCGATGGTGACGATATGGCCGCGGCTGTTGGCATTGCGGTGTCCTAGCATGGCTGCCAGTGTCGTCGACTTACCCGAGCCGGTACCCCCGACGATGAGGACCAGACCACGCTTCTGCATGACCAGGTCTTTGAGCACCGCAGGTAGTTCCAAGGTGTCGATACTGGGAATGGTCGAGTTGACCAGGCGTATGACGCAACCGACATGGCCCTGCTGCACAAAGGCGTTGACGCGAAACCGTCCTACACCCAGCGGGGCGATGGCGAAGTTGCACTCTTTGGTGGCGTCAAACTCTTTGGTCTGGCGATCATTCATGATCACCCGCACCATCATTGCAGCCTCTTCAGGCAGCAGTTTGCGCTCGGCCTGGGCGCGCACTTCACCGTCAATCTTGATCGCCGGCGGAAAGCCGGCAGTGACAAACAAATCTGAACCGGCGCGCTCGACCGTGCGGCGCAGCAGGTCCTGCATCAGCTTGGCAGCTTGTTCGCGTTCCATAAGAGCCCCGGCGCCGGGGCGCTAGAGCGAATCCTTGTGCTGCGCTTTGTGGCGTGCCTCATCGCGCGTGACCAGGCCGCGGGCGATCAGGTCGGACAGGCACTGATCCAGCGTCTGCATGCCCATCGCATGGCCGGTCTGTATAGACGAGTACATCTGCGCGATCTTGCCTTCGCGGATCAGATTACGGATGGCGGGGGTGCCGATCATGATCTCGTGCGCCGCCACGCGGCCGCCACCGACACGCTTGAGCAAAGACTGCGAGATCACCGCCCGCAAAGACTCGGACAGCATCGAACGCACCATGTCTTTTTCGGCGGCGGGGAACACATCGACGATGCGATCGATGGTCTTGGCCGCCGAGTTGGTGTGCAGCGTGCCCAGCACCAAGTGGCCGGTCTCGGCGGCAGTCAAAGCCAAGCGGATGGTCTCCAGGTCGCGCATTTCACCGACCAGGATGATGTCCGGGTCTTCGCGCAGCGCCGAGCGCAGCGCTTCGGAAAAGCCCAGCGTGTCGCGATGGACCTCACGCTGGTTGATCAGGCACTTCTTAGAGGTGTGCACGAACTCGATCGGATCTTCAATCGTCAGGATGTGATCCGAGCGGTTCTCGTTGCAATGGTTGAGCATGCTGGCGAGCGTGGTCGACTTGCCCGAACCGGTAGGCCCGGTGACCAGCACCAGTCCTCGCGGCAGCATGCACAGGTCACGAAACACCCGCGGCGCATGCAATTCGTCTAGCGTGATGATCGTCGACGGAATGCTGCGGAACACCGCGGCCGCACCACGGTTCTGGTTGAACGCGTTAACACGAAAGCGCGCCAACTTGGGTATCTCAAACGAAAAGTCGGTCTCAAAGAACTCTTCGTAGGCTTTACGCTGCTTGTCGTTCATGATGTCGTAAATCATGCTCTGCACGTCCTTGTGGGACATGTCAGGCAGATTGACGCGCCGCATGTCGCCATCGACGCGGATCATCGGCGGCCCGCCTGCCGAAATATGCAGGTCGGACGCATTGTTTTTGACGGCAAACGCCAGCAGCTGGGCGATATCGAGGGCCATGCAGACTCCCGTGAACTGCAGCCAGTATAGCCCCCACCCCAAGGCCACCCATGTTAAGCACCACTCATAATCAAGCAGCCACGGCGCTGGCCCAACGATTCGCAGACTTAAGCGCGCGCATCGCCGCGGCCACCGCTGCGGCAGGTCGCAGCGACGCCCCGCCTTTGTTACTGGCCGTCAGCAAAGGCCAGCCGGCCGCAGTCATCCGTGCAGCCATGGCTTTAGGCTTAAGCCAGTTCGGCGAAAACTACGTCACCGAGGCACTGCCCAAGATGGCCGAGCTAGAGGCCCACGCGCTGGTCTGGCACTTCATCGGCCGTATCCAATCCAACAAAACGCGCATCCTGGCCAGTCGCTTTGATTGGGTGCACGGCATCGACCGCGCTTCGCTGGCGCAGCGGCTGTCCGAACAGCGCGGCCACTTTCAGGCACCGCTCAACATCTGCCTGCAGGTCAACGTACTGGCCGAAGCCAGCAAGGGGGGCGTCAGTCCCGCAGAATTGCCGGCCCTGATCGAGGCGGTGCGGAACATGCCCAGACTGCGGCTGCGCGGGCTGATGTGCATGCTGCCTTATGGGGCGCCGCTGGCCTTGCAGCATCAGGGCTTTGCCGAGATGCGACGCTTGCTCGAACAGGCTGTCGCGCAAGGTACGCCGCTAGACACGTTGTCTATGGGCATGAGCGATGACTTTGAGCCAGCTATCGCCGAGGGCGCCACGCTGCTGCGCATCGGCACGGGCCTGTTCGGTGAGCGATCGGCTGCTGCCGTCGGCGGCGCGCTTGAGTAGACTGGCGCCATGAAAACACTGCCTGAACTGCGCATCGCCCTGATCGGTGGCGGCAACATGGGACGCGGCCTCGTTGGTGGCCTGCTGGCCCGTGGCCTGCCGGCCAGTCACATCACCGTCGCCGACATCAACCTGGCCGGACTGCAAGTTATCGCCAACGACTATGGCGTGCAGATCACCACAGACAATAGCGCCGCCGTCGCGGCCGCCGATGTGGTGGTCATGGCCGTCAAGCCGCAACAGATGGGTGCGGTGCTGACCGCGCTACACGATGCACTGGCTGCGGCCGCGCCGGTGCTGGTGTCGGTGGCCGCCGGCCTGCGCGTTGCCGACTTGGCACGTTGGTCGCCGGCTGGCATCGCCATCGTGCGGGCCATGCCCAACCGCCCGGCCCTGATCAGCGCCGGCGCATCCGGGCTTTATGCCGACGCCACCGTCAGCGCTGCCCAGCGCGCGCTGGCCGAACTGGTGTTGCAGGCCACCGGCGTCACCGTGTGGGTCGATCGCGAATCAGACCTCGATCTGGTCACGGCCTTGTCGGGCAGCGGCCCGGCTTATTTTTTCCTGCTCGCCGAATTAATGGCCGAAGCGGCTGTAGCGCGTGGCCTGCCGGCAGACACCGCGCGTGTACTGGCGGCACAGACGCTGGCCGGGGCCGGACAACTGGTGGCTGCCGAGGCCACGCCTGACCTGGCCCGCATGCGCGCCGAAGTCACCTCACCCGGCGGCACCACAGCCGCAGCGCTGGCGGCGTTTGCAGCCCAAGGTCTGGGCGCTAACGTCACCGCTGCCATGGACGCTGCTGCACAACGCAGCCGTGAACTGGCCGATCTGTTCGGCGCAGGCTGACCGGCATGGCAGCGCTAGTGTTTATCGTCGATACGCTGTTCAGCCTGTATCTGGTCGTGCTGCTGCTGCGGCTGTTGTTGCAATGGACCCGCGCCGACTTCCGCAACCCGCTGGCGCGCAGTCTGCTGCAACTGACCAACCCGCTGATCGTGCCGCTGCGCCGCATGCTGCCGTCGGCCGGGCCCATTGATAGCGCCTCGGTAGTGGCCATTCTGGTGCTGCTGGCGGTCAAGTTACTGCTGCTGGGGCTACTGGGCTCCGCCGGCGCGCCCTCTTCGCTGGGTTTTGCGCAGCTATTTGCCATACATCTGCTGCGGCTGGTGTTGCACACTTACTTCTATTGCCTATTGCTATACGCCGCGTCTAGTTTTGTAGCACCGGGCACCTATTTGCCGGCACGATCACTGCTGGCCAATGTCTGCGAGCCCGTGCTGCGGCCCATCCGGCGTCTTATTCCTGCCATCAACGGCCTCGATCTGTCACCGCTGTGGGCGCTAATTGCCATACAAGCGCTATTGCTTTTGTTGCACTAGGCGCAAAGAGCCTGAAAACAAGGCCTTTGCAGCATAGTAGCAACAGCGAAATCGTTTTCTTCCGCTGATTTCCTATGCTATGTTTCGGTCTGATCGCTTCTGCGGGGATGTTCCCCGCAAACGACACTTAAAAGAACCTCGCAGGAGTATCTATCTAATGGCAAAGAAGGCTGGCGCACCGACCAAGTCGGAAATTCTCGCGACCATTTCCAAGGACACCGAGCTGTCCCGTAAGCAAGTCAGTGCAGTGTTTGATTCACTGCACATCATCATCCGCAAGAGTCTGCGCAGCCACGGTCTGGTGACCCTGCCTGGCCTGCTCAAGCTCAAAGTGGTCAAGAAGCCTGCCACCAAGGCTCGCGAAGGCTTGAACCCCTTCACCGGCGAGAAGCAGATGTTCAAGGCCAAGCCGGCCAGCAAGAAGGTCCGGGCGCTGCCGCTCAAGGCCCTCAAGACCATGGTCAACTAAGACCCTGGTTGCTCATCGCGCCCTCGGGCGCGCTGACGAAAAGCCTGGAAAGCCGCGTGGTTTCCGGGCTTTTTTGTTTTCAGGTGGTGGCGACCCAGTCCAGCACCTGCTGCTGTAGCGCATCGAGCTGGCCATGAAAGAAATGGCCCACACCCGCTAACACCGCCAGCTGCGGTGCGGGTTGCAGCGCTTGCACCCAAGCGATGACCTCTGCCGCATCGATGACTTCATCGGCATCACCCTGCACCACCAGCCACGGACAGGCCGGCACCGGCACATCGGCCGGCGTCTCGTAATAGCGGGTAAAAGCCGGCGCCACGGTGACCAAGCGGGCGACATCAGCTGCTGTCGCGTGGGTCGCAACACGCAGCGCCACACGTCCGCCAAACGAAAACCCCGCCAGCCACGGTTGCGCTGACGGGTATAGCGCACGCCCATGGGCCAACACGGCCAGCGCGTCGTCGGTCTCACCGATGCCTTCGGCGTATTGGCCGGCACTGGCGCCCACGCCGCGATAGTTAAAGCGCAACGTCGGCAGACTCAAGTCATGGAAGCTGCGCGCCAGCGTGGTGACGACTTTATTGTCCATGGTGCCGCCATGCTGCGGGTGCGGATGGCAGACCACCGCAAAGCGCGTGACCTGGTCCGCAGCAAGGCCCGCGGGCGTCTCGATAACCGCCTCTATAGGCCCGACCGGGCCGGCAATGGTGCAACGCTGCGCCGCAGCGCGACTCATGGCGTGTCGGCGCGGAAAGCCAGTGAGGCGGAATTGATGCAATAGCGCAGACCGCTGGGCTCGGGGCCGTCATCGAACACATGGCCCAGATGCGCCTGGCAGTGTGCGCAGGTGACCTCGATACGGATCATGCCGTGACTGGTATCGCGGTGCGTTTGCACACGATCACCGGCCAGCGGCAGCCAGAAGCTGGGCCAGCCACAGCCGGCATCGTATTTGACCTCTGAGCGGAACAAGTCGGTGTTGCAACAGACACAGCTGTAGGTGCCCACGGCTGTGTGCGCTGCATAAACACCCGAGAAGGCCCGTTCGGTGCCCTTCTCTTGGGTCACGTGGTATTGCAACGAGGACAGGCGGCTGCGCAGCTGCTCTGGCGTGGGCTTTTCTGTACTCATGGCAACACTCCGTGGGTTTGTTTTGTGCGTCAGTTTAACCTGCGGCCGGCACCAGCTTGACCAGCAGCTGGTTCAGGCGTCGCACGAAGTCACCGGGGTTGTCGATCTGGCCTTGCTCGGTCAGCTGAGCCTGATCAAACAACAGCCGTGTCAGGCCGGCAAAGTCGTCATCGGCCAAACGCGGCAACAGCGCCAGCAAACCATGCTGCAGGTTGACCTCCAGCTGCGGCTTACCGCGCGGCATATCTCCGCGGCCGGCCGCAGCCAGCATGCGACGCATCTGTTCACCGATGTCGTTTTCGTCACGGGTTAAGCAGGCCGGGGATTCGGTCAGACGCTTGCTGGCGCGCACTTCGCTAACCGACTCGCCCAGCACATCGGCCATGCGCTTGAACAGGTTCTGTTGCTCAGGCGTGACCGTGTCGTCGACCGGTGTTTCGGGTGCATCGGCCAACTTGGACAGATCGAGGTCGCCGCGCGAAGCATCCTGAAACGACTTGCCTTCAAACTCGTGCAGCTGACCCATGATCCACGGATCGACGCGATCGCCCAGCAACAACACCTCGACACCGCGCGCGCGCAGGCCTTCGATGAACGGGCTGCTGCGTGCGGCCTGACGGCTGTCGGCGAGCACGTAATAGATGTGCTCCTGGCCGGCCTTCATGCGCGCGACATAGTCGGCCAACGCGACTTTGTCTTCGTCCGAGCCATCCTGCGTGCTGGTAAAGCGCAGCAGCGGCAGGATGCGCTCGCGATTGGACGGGTCTTCGCCGGCGCCTTCTTTGAGCACCTGGCCAAACTCTTTCCAGAACGACTGATATTTCTCGGGCTCGTCTTTGGCCAGACGTGCGATCAGGTCCAGGCCGCGCTTGGTCAAAGCGCCGCGCATGGCCTCGACTTCCGCATCTTTTTGCAGCAGCTCGCGCGAAACGTTCAGCGGCAGGTCGCTGGAATCGAGCACGCCTTTGATGAAGCGCAGATACAAGGGCAGGAACTGCTCGGCGTCGTCCATGATGAACACGCGGCGCACATGCAGCTTGAGCCCGCGCGAGGCTTCGCGCTGCCACAGGTCGAAGGGTGCCGTTGACGGCAAGTACAACAAGCTGGTGTATTCGCGCCGGCCTTCGACCTTGTTGTGACTCCACGCCAGCGGCTCGTTGCCGTCATGCGTAATGTGCTTATAAAAAGCCTTGTATTCGTCGTCGCTGACTTCGGTGCGCGGCCGGGTCCACAAGGCTTGGGCTTGGTTGACCACTTCGGTGTCTAAGGTGGCCTCGCCCTCTTTGGGCATGCGCACCGGGAAGGCGATGTGATCGGAATAGCGGCGCACCAGAGAACGCAAGCGCCAGCTGTCAGCAAACTCTTTGGCGTCTTCTTTCAGGTGCAGCACGATGGTGGTGCCGCGCGCGGCGTGGTCCAGGGTCTCGACGGTGAACTCGCCATCGGCCTTGGACTGCCAGCGCACACCGGCGCTGACCGGCTCGCCGGCCTTGCGCGACAGCACCTCAACGCGGTCTGCAACGATGAAGGCCGAATAAAAGCCAACGCCGAACTGGCCGATGAGCTGTGAGTCTTTTTGTGCATCGCCGGTGAGCTTGCCGAAGAACTCAGCCGTGCCCGACTTGGCGATGGTGCCCAGATGGTTGATGGCGTCTTCGCGCGACAGGCCGATGCCGTTGTCACGGATGGTGACGGTGCCCTTGTCCTTGTCGGCTTCGATCCAGATGCCCAGCTCGCTGTCATCGGCGAGCAGCTCCGGCTGCTCTAAAGACAGGAAGCGCAGCTTGTCGTTGGCGTCCGAGGCGTTGGAGATCAGCTCGCGCAAAAAGATTTCGCGGTGGCTGTACAACGAATGGATCATCAGCTGCAGCAGCTGACTGACCTCGGCCTTAAAGCCACGGGTCTCAGTGGCGGGCGAGGCGGCGTTGGTTTCGTCGGTCATGTAAAGCTCCGGAGGACAGCAAGTGTCCGCCGGAGATGGGGCCGGGGGCCCCTTATTTCAAGGCCGGCTCGACTACTTCCTCAGGCCGGCGACCGCGGGATCGAGCTCCCAGTTGCCTTTGACCTTGTCGGCCCAAGTGCGATAGCTGGTCAGCGTGTTGAGGTTGCGGCTCAGCGTGGCCTGGCGGCCACGTCCGCGCTCACGACGGGCCAACCACTCGGCATAGACCTCGGTCGGACCGAGTATGCGCAGGGCTGCGGTGGCAGAGGTATCGGGCGTCAGTTCGTCGGTCTTAGGCATGGTCTGTCCCTCAACTGTGCTGCCGCCCTGCACGTAGAGCGGATAACAGCAGTCTAGGGTCACCACCCCCGCTGCGAACGGACCTGCGTCACAGTGCGGCTTGCCGCCGGCGGCAATGTCTTACCGCACGATCCGGTAGCAGGGCTCATAAACAGTGCCCGGCAGTTTCATGCGGCCATCGGCGACAAAGCTGCGCAGCAACTGATCGAGCAGTTGCAGGATGTGCGGATCGCCCGACAACTCGAAGGGGCCGTGCCGCTCGATGGCGGCAATGCCCTGTTCTTTGACGTTGCCGGCGACGATGCCCGAGAAAGCGCGGCGCAAGTTGGCCACCAGCAGGTGCAAGGGTTGATCGCGGTGCAAGGCCAGGCCGCGCATCGACTCGTGAGTCACCACAAACGGATGCTGGAACTCTTCGGGCACGTGCAACAGCCAGTTGAAGTTGTACGAGTCGTTGCTGTCACGACGGAAGCTGCGCACCAGCGCCATGTCGTGCGCCAGCTGCCGCGCCACCTCGGCCGGCTCACCGACCAGCACGTGCATGCAGGCCAGCGCTTCGGGGCCCAAAGCGCCGCCGATAAAATGCTGCATCTGCGTGAAATAGCCGCGGCTCTGCTCGGGTCCGGTGAGGATCATCGGCAACACCTGCTGCGCATTGCGCGGGTCTAGCAAAATGCCCAGCAGGTACAAGATTTCCTCGGCCGTGCCCGCGCCACCGGGGAACACCACCACGCCATGCGCCAGGCGCACAAAGGCCTCCAGGCGCTTTTCGATGTCCGGCAAAATGACTAACTGGTTAACGATGGCATTGGGTGACTCGGCGGCGATGATGCCCGGCTCGGTCAAGCCGATGTAGCGACCGGTGCCGATGCGCTGCTTGGCGTGGCCGATGGTCGCGCCCTTCATCGGGCCCTTCATGGCACCGGGGCCGCAGCCGGTGCACACATCCATGCCGCGCAGGCCCAGCTCATAGCCCACGCGCTTGGTGTACTGGTACTCCAGCTTGCTGATCGAATGCCCGCCCCAGCACACGATGAGGTTGGGCCGGATCTTGCGCTCGAGTACGCGCGCGTTGCGCAGCACATGAAACACCGCGTTGGTGATGGCCTCGGGTTTGGTCAGGTCAAAGCGTGCGCCCTGCTCGACTTCATAAGCGATGAACACCACATCGCGCAGCACTGCAAACAGATGCTCTTTGATGCCGCGGATCATCTGCCCGTCGACAAAGGCCGTGGCCGGCGCGTTGCTGATCTTCAGGCGTATGCCCCAGGGATGGCGCACGACTTCGACATCGAAATGCCGGTAGCGGTCGAGGATCTCTTTGGCGTTGTCGCTGTCGCTGCCCGAGTTGAGCACGGCCAATGCACACTTGCGAAATAGTTGGTGCACGCCGTCCTGCCCCGAGTTCAGCAATATCTGTATCTCGGACTGCGACAGGTTTTCCAGGCTGCCGCGCGGGCCGACGCTGGCGTCGACCACTTCGGGCATATCGATGATGGTTTCCAAACTGTGCGGTATCCCTAGGGGAGTATGTCGATGGGCGTGTTTTCGGTGGTCATCATCCAGATTTCCACCATGTCCGAGTTAGCGACGGCAATGCAGCCATCGGTCCAATCGGTCAGTTCATAGTAGAGCGGATCGCGGGTGATGAGGTTAGGCCAGCCATGGATCATGATCGATCCGCCCGGCGACCAACCGTGACGCTTGGCATAACGCACATCATCGGCATCGGGATACGAGATGTGTATCGACAAAAAGAACTCGCTGCGCGGGTTGCGATAACCCAGGCGATAGTGGCCCTCTGGCGTGCGGAAGTCGCCCTCGCGCTCTTTGTGACCGGTGGGCACCAGACCCAGCGAGATGCGATAGCTGCGCAGCACCTGTCCTGCGTGCAGCAGTTCAAGCCGGCGCTCGGCTTTGCGCACCACCAGGCGATCGACCTCGGGGCCTTGGGCCGCGGCTATAGCGGGCGACAGTGCCCAAGCACACAGCAAAGCACACAGCAAGGCACGCAGCGCGGTCCGTCGTGGCCGGGGCGTGTTCATCCGGGTGTGGCCTGCTTACGCGAGGGTTTATTGCCGCGCGGTTGCGCCACGAACTTTTCGTTGGGCGCCAAGCGTGCCGCCAGTTGCTCGGAGCTTAGCGCCGCAACCTCGGCCGGCAGGCGCAAGCGATAGCCTTCGGGCACCAGACGTTGCCCGCGCCACACGCTGGGCAGCAGCGCCGGGTTCACCTGTTGCAGGCGTGTGCGCTCGACTTTCAGCACGCGCTCCAGGGCCGCCACCGGGACATAGGCCGGCACGGTGACCTCGGGCAGGCGCGTCTGGCTGCGGCGATCTACGGCACCGAAATAGCGTTCGGGATGATGGTCTATCTCGAGCGCGGCCAGAAACGACACATAAAAGTTGCGCGAGGCAAAGCCAAAGGTGGGGCTGCTATAGCTGCGCACGATGGCCACGATGTCGTCGGTCTGCATGGCATCGCGGGCGCGCCGCATACCGGCCGCGCCGTGGTTGTAGGCGGTCAGCGCCAGCGGCCAACTGCCCAGCAGACGGTAGTTGAAGTCCAGCAACTGCGCGGCGGCTTCGGTGGCGCGGTAAGGGTCCATGCGTTCATCGACGGCGTCGTCTATGCGCAAAAAGCGCCGGCCGGTCGAGCGCATGAACTGCCACAGGCCGGCCGCACCGACTTTGCTGTAAGCGGCGGGGTCGAAAGACGACTCGACATGCGGCAGCGCCGCGACCTCGGGAGGCAGACCGGCGGCTGACAACACATCGCCGATGTGCGCGCCCCACAGGCCCGAGCGCGCCAGCCCTTCACGAAAGCGATCGGACTGCCCTAACTGAAAGCGGACCTCGGTGGCGGCCTGCGCAAAGCGCGCGGGGCTGGCCTCATTGCCGAACAGCGCGCGCACGCGGTTGGCTTCGGCGTCATCTGCCGGGGCACTGCCATCGGCCAGGCTGCGCAGGATGGCGCGATAGTGCTCGCGCTGTGCGTCGATCTGTTCGCGCCGCTCAGAGGGCGCAATGTCGGGCTCGAACTGCAGCGTCTGATAGACCACGCCGAGGTTGTGCTCGTCATGCAGCAGGCCTTCGTGTGTGGTGACCTGCGAGTAGACGCGTATCCAGAACTGCACGTCGCGCTCGAGTGCGGGCGGACGGGGGATGTCGGCGGGGGCTGCGTGCGACAGCCCCGACATCAACAGCAACACAGCGGACAACAGAGCGGCGAGTCGCCTCGCCGCACGGATGCGTATCAACTGCGTGGGGCGCAACAAGCCCTCAACCGCACTTCGAATCGCCGCAGTTCAAGCAGGTCATGCAGCCGTCCATCATGACGACGGCGGCGGTGCTGCACTTGTTGCACAGCTGCGCGCCTTCGGGGAAGTGCGACTTGGAAAACGCATCTTGTTGCTTCTGGCGTGCTTCGAACTCGGCGCGCTTGGCATCGACCAGCTTGCGCTGGTGCTCATCGAGGCCCACCGGCCGCAGCATGCCGATCATCTGCAGGTGCTTCTCGATGACATGGCCCAGCTCGGCGATGATGGACGGCATGAACTTACCGCCAGGCTGCCAATAGCCACCGCGCGGGTCGAACACGGCCTTGAGCTCATCGACCAGGAAGGTGACGTCGCCACCCTTGCGGAACACCGCCGAGATGATGCGCGTCAGCGCGACGATCCACTGGAAGTGATCGAGGTTCTTGGAGTTGATGAAGATCTCGAACGGCCGGCGCTGTTCGTACTCGGTGCCCTCGTTGAGCACGATGTCGTTGATGGTCACGTACATCGCGTGATCAGAGACCGGTGTTTTGATCTTGTAGGTCGAGCCGATCAGCATCTCGGGACGCTGGATCTCCTCGTGCATGCGGATGACCTTGGCGGTCGTGCCATCCTTGCTGTGCGCGAGTTCGGAGTCGGGTATGGCGGCGACCGCAGGCTTGTCATCAGGCTTGCGGACGCGGTACTTGACGATGCGGCGGTCGATCTTCAGTGAGCTCATTGCAG
>CAIVTJ010000025.1 GCA_903908825.1 uncultured Pseudomonadota bacterium
ACGCGCTTGTGGGTGGTGGAGACCGGCGGGACGCAGCGGCACACCGATGTGGCTTATGCGGCCGGCGACAGCCTGTTGTTCGGCTCGGAAACCCGCGGGCTGTCTGAAGGCTTGCTGCAGACGCTGCCGCCGCATGTCCGCATCACGCTGCCCATGCGGCCGGGCAATCGCAGTCTCAATTTATCTAACGCGGTGGCAGTGACGGTGTTTGAAGCCTGGCGTCAGCTGGGGTTTGCCGGCAGCTGAACCCGCATCCGCCAGCGTTCAGTCGAACTCGGCCTTGATCGGCCGGCTCATCAAGCCGCGCATGACATCAGTGACGTCACCTTGCTCATACAGCACCCGGTAAATGGCGCTGCAGATGGGCATCTCGACGCTCACCCGCGCCAGCACTCCATGCAGCGCCTGTGCGGCCTGATAACCCTCGACCACCTGGCCGATGTCGTGCAGTGCTTGGGCCGGCGTGATGCCGCTGGCCAGCAATAAGCCGAAGCGACGGTTACGCGATTGGTTGTCGGTGCAGGTCAGCACCAGATCGCCCAGGCCGGCCAGTCCCATGAAGGTCTCGCGCTGCGCGCCCACCGCCACGCCCAAACGCACCAGTTCATGCAGTCCACGGGTGATCAGCGCCATGCGCGCGTTGGCCCCGAAGCCCAGCCCGTCCGACAGGCCGGCGCCCACGGCCAGCACGTTTTTGACCGCACCGCCGACCTCGACACCGACGATGTCGCTGCTGATGTAGGCGCGGAAATTGGGGGACGACAGATCGCGGGCGATCTCCGCGGCAAAGGCCGCTTCGGTTGAGGCCACCGTGATGGCGGTCGGCAGGCCGGCCCCCACCTCGCGCGCGAACGTGGGCCCGGACAGCACGGCGATACGCGGTACGACACCCAGCACCGCACGCGCCACCTGATGGGGCAGCAGTCCACTGTCGATCTCAAAGCCCTTGGTGGCCCAGGCGATGCGCGCTTGGGCGCCCAGATGCGGCGCGACGGCTTGCAGCGTGCTGCGAAAACCGTGGCTGGGCACGGCGATGAGCACATAGTCGGCGCCGGTCAGCGCCTCATGCAGGCTGCCCGGGACCTCGAGCAAGGGCGGGAAGGCGGCATCGGGCAGATAGCGGCCATTGCAGCGCTGCGCGTGCAGCAGCGCTTGCTGCTGGGCGTCGCGGCCCCACAGCCGCACCGGGTGCCCGGCGCGGGCAAATTGGATAGCCAGCGCCGTGCCCCAGGAACCGCTGCCGATAACGGCAACGGGTGAGCTGGCGGCAGCCTCGCTCACGCGAGGATCAGTTCGTAACCGCGGGGGTTTCCTGCTGCGCGTTGTCGTACAGCGCCTCGAAATTGACTGGCGGCAACAGCAGCTGCGGGAAGCCGCCCTGACCGACCAGGTTCGAGATGGAGGCACGCGCATAGGGGAACAGCACGCCCGGGGCGATGCTGGCGATGGCGCGCTTGGCGCTCTCTTCGTCCAGGTTCTGCATGACGAAAGCACCGCCCTGCTTGACCTCCACCAGGAACAGCGTCTTGTCGTTCTGCTTGGCCGACACGGTGACGGTCAGCAGCACTTCGCGCAGGTCGCCCTCGATGATCGAGCTTGCGGTCTGCAGATCCAGCGAGATGTTGGGGTTCCAGTTGCCCTCGAGGCGCGGGCCTGACGGTGCTTCGAACGAGCAGTCCTTCAGGTAAACGGCCTGCAGCGTGAGCACGGGGGCGGCGGCATCGGCGCCGTTGGCAGTGACAGCGGTCTCGTCGGTCATGGGAACCTCTGGAGCAAAGGAAGGAGCTGACCCTGATCGTCCAGGGCTTGAGTGTCGTCGCAACCGCCAATATGCCGGTCGCCTATGAAGATTTGAGGAACGGTGGTGCGTCCGCTGCGCGCGCGCATCTCGACGTCGGCCTCAGGGTTGGCTTCGATGTCGATGACGGTGAGATCCGCGCCACGCGCCAGCAACAAGGCACGGGCCTTGGCGCAGTACGGGCACCAGGACTTGCTGTACATGACGACGGGGACCGCGCTCATGCGTCAGCCTTTCTGGAGTGGCAGACCCTCGGCCTGCCAGGCCGCCAGTCCGCCGCGCAAGTTGAACACCTGCGCAAAGCCCTGCTCGTGCAACTGCCGTACCGCGGCCGCCGCGCGCACACCGCGGTCGCAATAAACGATGAGCACCTTTTGCTTGTGCTTCTTGAGCGATTCGCCGGCGCTGCCCAGCTGCTCAGGCGTCAGCAGGCGCGCGCCGTTGATATGGCCGGCAGCGTGGGCGTCTTTGTCACGCACATCGAACACGATGGCGCCCTGGTTCATCAGCCGGATGGCTTCCTGGCCGCTGACTGACGAAAAATCGGTAGCGCGGTTGCGCAGTTCGTAGACGGCGACAGCGGCAGCAACCAGCACGGCCAAGCCCGCCAGAAACGGGTGGTTGTGCACATATTGTAGAAAACGGTCCATCGCGTGAGTGTCCTGCTGCGTCCGTCAGGTCGGGCGCCTTGGGGTTGGTCGCGCATTATACTCAGACACTCATGCGCCGCCTGTTCCTCTTCCTGACTCTGTTGTCGATGGCTGCGCCGTCGCTGCCGGCGGCTGTACCGGCCAAGCCCGCTGCGCCGGCCAAACCGGCCACCCGGCAACGCACCGAGGCCGAGTTACAGGCCATCGCTGCGCAGATCGAGCAGGTGCGGCAGCAGGTGCAGCGCGATGCCGTCGAGCGCGACCGTCTGGCGCGCGAGCTGCGCGCCGCCGAACAGACCGTCGCCTCGGCCCGTGGTCAGCTAGCCCAGCTGCGGGCACAGCGTGACCAGCGCGCCACGGCCCGTGAGCGCTTGCGCGATCAGCGGCGCGAGCGCCAGGCCCGGCTGGCCGCCGGTCGCGCGCAACTGGCCAAACAACTGCGCGCCTTATATTTGCTGGGACGGCAGGATCCGCTATTGCTGCTGCTGAACCAGCACGACCCGGGCGAGGCCGCACGGCGTCTGACCTATGGCGGCTACATCGGTCGTTTCCGTGCCTCCCAAATCGATCAGATAAACGCAGATATCGCCTCGATCGACGATATAGACCGCAAAATCGCTGCGGAAGACCAGCGTCTGGCCGAGCTGGAAGGACGTCAGCGAGTGCAGGTCGGCGAGCTTGAAAAGGCCCGGGCGCAGCGGGGCAAAGTGCTGGTCAGCCTGGAGCAGGAGGCGCAGAACCGGGTGCAGAGTCTGGCCCGCTTGCAGCGCCAGCAGGCGGCGCTAGAGGCCGTGCTCAAAGAGATTAACCGCGCACTCGAGCGCTTTTCGGCCGGTCCCAACGATGCCTTTGCCAAGCTGCGCGGCAAGCTGGGGTGGCCGGTAGAGGGCCGGCTGGCGGCGCGCTTCGGCGAGATCCGCGCCGGCAGCGTGCGCTGGAACGGCGTGCTGGTGGCGGCCGAACGCGGCACGCCGGTGCGTGCCATCCACGCCGGCCGCGTCGCCTATGCCGATTGGCTGCCGGGTTTGGGGCAGCTGCTGATCATCGACCACGGCGGCGGTTACCTGAGTCTGTACGGGCACAATGATCAGCTGTACAAGTCGGCGGGTGCCACCGTGACGCCTGGCGAAGTCGTGGCCGCGGTGGGTGACACCGGCGGGCGCGATCAGCCCGAACTCTATTTTGAGATCCGTAGCGGCGGAAAGCCCATAGACCCGCGCCCCTGGTTCAACCGCCCGAACCCGCCCTGAACTTCCGGAGACGCCATGGATCTGCTGCACACCCTGCTTGATTTCGTCCTGCACCTGGACCGGCATCTGGTCGAACTGCTGGCGCAGTACGGCGTGTGGATCTATGCGCTGTTGTTTGCGGTGGTGTTCGCAGAGACCGGGCTGGTGGTGGTGCCGGTGCTGCCGGGCGACTCGCTGCTGTTTGCCCTGGGCGCGCTGGCTGCGTTGGACAGCGGCGGCAACCTGACCATGCCTTGGCTGTGCGGCCTGCTGATGGTCGCGGCCATCCTGGGCAACCTGGCCAACTATGGTCTGGGGAGGGCCTTCGGGGCGCATGCCTTCAGTGGCCGCTACCGGCTGGTGCGCGTTGAGTACCTGCACTACACGCAAGCCTTCTTTGCGCGCCATGGGGCGCTGGCCATCGTGCTGGCGCGATTTGCGCCTATTTTGCGCACCTTCGCGCCGTTCATTGCCGGTATGGGCCACATGCCCTGGCCGCGCTTTGCGGGTTATTCGCTGCTCGGCGGCATCGTCTGGGTCAATGTGTTTTTGTGGGCCGGTTATCTGTTCGGCAACCTGCCCGGCGTGCGCGGTAACTTCGGGCTGGTGTCGCTGGGCATCGTGGTGGCCTCGGTGCTGCCGCTGCTGGTCATGCTGTACCGGCAGCGGCGCAACTCACGCAGCGCTGCGCCTTAGGCCAGCGCGAGGCGGATGCCACTGATCAGCACGCCGACCACCAGTATGGCGTTGGGCAGTTGCGTCAGCATGAAGCCCAGACCGCGACCCTTGGGGTTGCGCGTGTAGGTCACAAAATAGATGACCCGACCCACCAGGTAGACCGCGCCCAAACCAGCCGCCCAGTTCGCGTCCCGCAGTTGCGCAAACAGCAGCACCGAGGGCACGAACACCACCAGTTGTTCGAGGGTGTTCATCTGCACGCGGAAATAGCGCTCGAACACCTCGTTGCCGGTGGTTGCCGGTGCCGCCACCTTGTATTTGCCGCGGGCCCAGCCCACGGCCATGCCAAAGAACACGAATTGCAGCAGCGCTAAAGCCACCACGATGTAGACGTATGACATGGGTCTTTCCTTCTAAAAAAACCTAAGAATGACGATAATGGTCCGCAGAAAAACAAGCGGCAATGGCAGAATAAGTCATATGCCCCAAGGAAGTTCATGAGCAACGTTCGAGGTTACGCACAACGTATCGAACTCAGCGCCCCGGTTGCCAGGGTGTGGCGGGCTTTGCATGACCCCGTTGATCTCAACGTGTGGTTGGGTTCAGGTGCGGCGGTGCAACCGCAGGTCGGTGGCAGCTATGACGTCGTGCTCAGCGGTCAGGTGCCGCGGCAGGGCCACATCGACGTGTTCGAGCCCGAGCGGCGCTTGCGCGTCATATATCTGACCCCGCCGTCCATGGCCCCGGAAAAGGGCACCATCATCGACGACTACCTGATCTCAGAGCAGCCCGGCGGCAGCCTGTTGACGCTGATGGCCGATGGCATCCCCGAGAGCCCCGCATGGGACCATTATTTTCTGGCCTTGCGCCGTCAAACCGCTGTTGCCATGAGCCGTTTATCGGTGCTGGTCAGTAAGTCGTCGGGCTGACGCCCATCAGGTTTTGGCGCCGCGACGCCACAGCCACAACAGCACCACCAGCACGGCCGCCGCCACGGCCTGAATAAAACTGATGTGCAGGTACTGGCCTGGCATGGCAGCCAGGTTGCTGGTGTCAAACTCGCCGGCGAACAGACTGGCCACGAGGTTGCCCAGCGACAGGCTGCCGTACCACAGCCCCATGGCCTGTCCTGAATAACGCGCCGGCACCAGTTGCGTGGCGGCGCTCATGCCGACCGGGCTTAAGGCCAGCTCGCCCCAGGTGTGCAGCAGATAAGTGGCCACCAGCCAGCCGGGGCCTGCCATGGCGCCAGCTGCGACGATGCGCGAGGCGCCAGCCATCACCACGAAGCTGACTGCTATGGCCAGCAGCGCCAACACAAACTTGCCGCCCGATGACAGGTCGCGGTTGCGCTTGCCCAAGCTCAGCCACAGCGCTGAAAACAGCGGCGCAAAGACGATGATGAAGATGGAGTTCAGCGACTGAAACCAGCTGGTGGGCAGGACCCAGCCGGCAAACTCACGCTGTGTAAATCGCTCGGCAAACAGCGTCAGCGACGAACCGGCCTGTTCAAAGCCCGACCAGAACACGCTGCTGGCCGCGCACAGCACCAGCAGCCAAGCCACCCGCCCGCGCTCGTCGCGACTGAGGCCCGAGCCCAGCAGCATCTGCCCGAAGCCGGCCACCATGAACGCCAGGATCAGCCATACGGTGGCACCGCGCAGCTGCTGCGCTGACAAACCGGTGACCCCCGATGCAAACAGCAGGGCCAAGGCCAGCAGCAGCGCACCCACCCACAGCACACGCTGCAAATCGCGACGCCAGCCGGCCTGACCTTGCGCATGGGGCGTCGGCTGCGCGCCGGCACCAGCCAGCCGCGCGCGGGTGATAACAAACCACGCCACCCCCAGTGACATGCCCAGCGCCGCCGCACCGAAGCCCACGCCCCAGCCATAGCGCTGAGCCAGCGCACCGGTAGCCAGCGGGCCGATCATGGCGCCGAGGTTGATGCCCATATAAAACACGGTGAACCCGGCATCACGTCGCGCTCCGCCTTCGGGGTAGAGCGTGCCGACCAGCGCCGCAATATTAGGTTTGAGCAGCCCGGTGCCCACTACGATGACCGCAAGCCCGGTGCAAAAGGACGTCAGTGTGCCGGCCAGCGCCAGCAGGAGGTGCCCCAACGCGATGATGATGCCGCCCCACAACACGGCGCGCTGCGCGCCGATCAGCCGGTCAGCGATCCAGCCGCCGGGCACGCTGGCGATGTACACACCGGCGGTGTACAGCCCGTAGATGGCCGCCGCGGTGCGGTCATCCAGGCCAAAGCCGCCACCTGCCACGGCCTGCACCAGAAACAGCACCAGCAGGGCGCGCATACCGTAGTAGCTGAAGCGCTCCCACAGTTCGGCAAAAAACAGGGTGGATAGCGCGCGCGGATGACCCCAGAACTGCTGGTCTGCGGCGCCTTGCATGGTCAGCCCGACCGCGTCTCTTCGCCGTCGCGCGGCTGGCCGGCGCGCATGCGCAGCATGATGCGGGCGAAGATCAGCCCCGCCTCATACAGCAGCCACATAGGCAGGGCCATCATGGTCTGCGACAGCGCATCGGGCGGCGTCAGGATGGCCGCGATGACAAAGATGCCGATGACCACATAGCCGCGGGCGGCGGCGAGCTTTTCGATGGGCACCAGTCCGGTGATGACCAGCAGCACCACGGCGACGGGAACCTCGAAGGCCACGCCAAAAGCAAAGAACATGGTCATTGCAAAATCGAGGTAGTTGTTGATGTCGGTCATCATCTGTACGCCGGCCGGGGTGGTGGCGGCGAAGAACTGGAACATGACCGGAAACACCAGGAAATAGGCAAAGGCCACGCCGCCGTAAAACAAGATGATCGACGACAGCAGCAGCGGCAGCGCAAAGCGCTTTTCGTTTTTATAAAGACCCGGCGCGACAAAGCCCCAGATCTGCGACAGCACATAGGGCATGGCGATGAACACGGCCACCATGAACGACAGCTTGAACGGCGTGGTGAACGGCGACATGACGCTGGTGGCGATCAGCGAGCCGCCCTTGGGCAGTTGCTTGAGCAGCGGCCGCGCCGCGAACTCGAAGATGTTGTTCGCGTAATAGGCGCAGGGCGCGAAGATGACGCACACGGCGATCAGTGCGCGCATCAAGCGGTCGCGCAGCTCGAGCAGGTGTGAGAGCAGGGTGCCCTCAGCCAGGTGATCAGGGTTTGGGGACATCGGTGTCGTGTGCGGTAGCGGGGGGCGCAATGTGCGGTTCGACGTGCGGCTCGACGTGGGGCTCCACGTGCGGCTCGACATACGGCTCGACATACGGCTCGACATGAGCCTCTGTCACGGTCGGGTCGAACACCGGGGGCACCACCGGTTTGGCAGCCGTCTTGTTGAGCTCTTCGAGGTTGATCTCGGTTTCCAGTTGCTCACGGAACTGCCGCGCCATGTTGCGCGCCTTACCTGCCCAGCGGCCTACCTGTTGCACCAGCCCGGGCAGACGCTTGGGGCCTAGTACGATCAGCGCGATCACAAAGATCAGCAGCAGTTCTGAGAAGCCGATTTCGAACATGGCGAATGACTGGCTGAGCGACCGGGCTCAGACAGCCGGGCCTTTGGGCTGTGCGGCGGCGGGTTGTGCAGCCGCTTTGACCTCTGGGAACTCGGCGTCGGGCTGTACTTGAGCGGCTTGTTGCAGCTGTTTGGCGACTTCAGGGCCTTCCTGCTCACCGTCGCTCATGGCCTTCTTAAAGCCGCGCATGGCGCCGCCCAGATCAGTGCCGATGTTTTTGAGCTTCTTGGTGCCGAACACCAGCAGCACCACCACGAGGATGATCAGCAACTCGCGCATACCGATGCCCATGGCAGTCCGCTCCTGAAGATTGGCCCGATTAAGAGCGCCGATGATAGGGCAAAAGACCTGCGCGGGCCCCAAAAGTTCGTGTGTTCAGCTCTCCAGCCAAAAGGTCACCGGGCCGTCATTGACCAGACTGACTTGCATATCGGCACCGAAGCGGCCGCAGGCTACCGGTTGGTGCTGCGCCCGGGCGGCAGCCAGCAGCGCCTCGAACAGCGGCTGTGCGATCGCCGGCGCTGCGGCCGTGCTGAAGCCCGGCCGCAGGCCCTGTGAGGTGTCTGCCGCCAGCGTGAATTGCGGCACCAGCAGCAATCCGCCGCCGGTCTGCGCCAGGCTCAGGTTCATGCGCCCGGCCTCGTCGCCAAAGATGCGGTAACCCAGGATGCGTTGCAGCAGCCGCTCGCCGTGCGCGGCGCTGTCACCGTGCACCATGCCGATCAGCGCCAGAATGCCCGGGCCGATGCGGCCCAGCGATTCCCCGGCTACCTGGACCTCGGCCTCGCGCACACGCTGAATGAGAGCGATCATCGTTTACCCTGCTTGCTGCAAAAACTGAGAGCCTTGCGGTGGCATTTTGCCTGTGCGAACCGTACCATTGACCCACAGTTTTCGATCGTCGTAAGGATGCAGAATGTCCGTCCGCTCATGGTCTTATCCGGTGCTCGCGTTGCTGGTTCTGGTTTCCGGTGGTTTTGCGGCCTCCACGGCGCAGGCCGAAGGCAATGCCGCGCAGGGCAAATTGCTGGGCTACACCTGCCTGGGCTGCCACGGTGTCGACAACTACCGCAACGCCTATCCCAACTACAGCGTGCCCAAGCTGGTCGGCCAGCACCCGGAATACCTGGTCATCGCACTCAACGCTTATAAGAGCGGCGAGCGCAGCCACGGCACCATGCATGCCCAGGCCAGCTCATACAGCGACCAGGACATGCTCGACCTGTCGCTGTACCTGGCCGGCGAGCCGGTCAAATCGGCCGCGGGCGCCAAGCCTGCCGTAACGCCGCCGGCTGCTGTCGCCACCTGCTCTGCCTGCCACGGTACCGACGGTGTCGGCATCGTCAACATCTACCCGACTCTGGCCGGCCAGCACGCCGACTACATCGAGCAGGCGCTCAACGACTATCGCGCCGGCCGCCGTCGCAATGCGGTCATGGGTGCCTTTGCCGCCGCACTCAAGCCCGCAGACATCAAAGCCGTGGCGCTGTATTTCTCGCAGCAAAAGCCAGCTCTGCAGACGCTGGCCCGTCCGACTTCGCGCTACTCCGCCGCCAAGTAGGACATTGCAGTCCTTCCCGGCCTTTCGCATCGCTGAAAACGCTGCCGCGCTCACCACGCTGCAGCTTGAGCAGCTCAGCGAGGGCGAGGTCACCATCGCGGTGGCCTGGTCGGGCATCAACTATAAAGACGCGCTGGCCGCCACCGGCACCGCGCGCATCCTGCGCCGCTATCCACTGGTCGGCGGCATAGACCTCGCCGGCACCGTCGTCCAGTCCCTCGATCCCCGGTTTACGGCTGGTGACGCTGTACTGGTCACCGGCTGCGGTCTTTCCGAGACCCACGACGGCGGCTATGCGGGTTTTGCGCGTGTGCCGGCAGACTGGGTGGTGCCCTTGCCCGCCGGGTTGACGCTGCGCAGTGCCATGGCGCTGGGCACAGCGGGCTTTACCGCCGCACTGGCCCTCGAGCGCATGGAGCTCAACGGCCAGACGCCTGCAGCCGGACCTGTTGTGGTGACCGGTGCGACCGGCGGTGTGGGCAGCATCGCCATCGACCTGCTGGCCGGCCAGGGCTACGAGGTCATCGCGGTGACCGGCAAGCCCGACAGTCACGATTATTTACGGGCGCTGGGTGCCAGTCAGGTGCTGGACCGCAACGAACTGAGCGCCGAGGGCCGGCCCTTAGAGCGCGTCCGCTGGGCCGGTGCCATCGACAATCTGGGCGGCGCCGCGCTGGCCAGCCTGCTGCGCAGCACCGACACCGGCGGCAATGTGGCCAGCATCGGTCAGGCGGCCGGTGTGGCACTACACACGACGGTCATGCCCTTTATCTTGCGCGGCGTGAACCTGCTGGGCATCGGTTCGGTGGGTGTGGCGCGGGTGCCGCGGCTGGCGCTGTGGCAGCGGCTGGCCACGGACCTTGCGCCGCGCCACCTCGAGCGCATCGTCACCCGCGTGGTCACGCTGGCCCAGCTGCCGCTGGCTTTTGCCACCTATCTTGAGGCCAGTCACACCGGCCGCACGCTGGTGCATGTCAACACCGAGGCCGTATGAGCGCCGGACAAAAACTGTTGGCTGCACTGGCTGCCGAACGCCCCTTGCAAGTGGCCGGCACCCTCAACGCCTATAGCGCACTGCTGGCGCAGCAGGCGGGGTTCCAAGCCCTGTACCTGTCGGGCGCAGGCGTGGCTAATGCGTCCTTGGGCTTGCCCGATCTGGGCATGACCTCGCTGAACGATGTCTGTGAGGATGCGCGCCGCATCTGCGGGGCTACCGATCTGCCGCTGCTGGTCGATGCCGATACCGGTTGGGGCGGGGCCTTTAACATCGCCCGTACGGTGCGTGAACTGGCGCGTGCGGGTGTGGCCGGCTTACACATCGAAGATCAGGTGCAGGCCAAACGCTGCGGTCACCGGCCCGGCAAGGCGCTGGTGTCCACTGCCGAGATGTGCGACCGACTCAAGGCTGCGGTCGATGCGCGCACGGCCGGGGGCGTGCAGATCATGGCGCGTACCGATGCGCATGCGGTCGAGGGACAGCAGGCGGCCATCGAGCGCGCCCAGGCTTACGTCGCAGCCGGTGCCGACCTGATCTTTGCCGAGGCGCTGACCACGCTGGCCGAATACCGCCAGTTCACGCAGGCCGTGCCGGTGCCGGTGCTGGCCAACATCACCGAGTTCGGGCGTACGCCGCTGTTCACGGTGGCCGAGTTAGGCGCTGCCGGTGTGCGCCTGGTGCTGTATCCGCTGTCAGCCTTTCGTGCCATGAGCCTGGCGGCGCAGCAGGTGTACACCACCATCCGTCGCGAGGGTACGCAGGCGGCAGTGGTCGCGCAGATGCAGACGCGCCAGCAGCTGTATGACGTGCTGGGCTATGAGGCCTACGAACACAAACTCGACCAGCTGTTTGCAGACGATCACAACAAGGACGCCAGCCATGACTGAACCGACCCCGGGCGCACCGCGCGTCAAAAAATCTGTCGCGCTGTCGGGCGTCATCGCCGGCAATACGGCGCTGTGCACCGTGGGCCACACCGGCAACGACCTGCACTATCGCGGCTACGACATCCTCGATCTGGCCGAGGCCACCTGCTTCGAAGAAGTGGCGCATCTGCTGATTCACGGCACGCTGCCCACGCTCAGCGCGCTGCGCGCCTATCAGCACAAGCTGGCGCGTTTGCGCGGCTTGCCGCAGGTGGTGCGTGATGTGCTCGAGCGGCTGCCGGCTGCCAGTCACCCGATGGATGTGCTGCGCACCGGCATCTCGGTGCTGGGCTGTGTGCTGCCCGAGAAGGATGACCACAGCGCGGCCGGTGCACGCGATATCGCCGATCGCTTGTTGGCTTGCGTACCGTCGATGCTGGCCTGCTGGTATCACGCCAGTCATAACGCCACCGCCATCGATCTGGACACCGAGGCCGATTCGATCGCCGCACATTTTCTGACACTGCTGCATGGCCAGCCGGCTCCGGCCGATTGGGTGCGCGCCATGCACACCTCGCTCAACCTGTATGCCGAGCATGAGTTCAACTCGTCGACGTTCACGGCACGTGTCATCACCGGCACCGGATCAGACGTCTACTCGGCCATCTGCGGGGCCATCGGTGCGCTGCGCGGACCCAAGCACGGCGGTGCCAACGAAGTGGCGTTAGAGATCCAGCAGCGCTATGCCGATGCCGATGCCGCCGAGGCCGACATCCTGCGTCGCCTCGAGGCGCGCGAAGTGGTTATCGGCTTCGGGCATCCGGTCTACACGGTTTGCGATCCGCGCAATGTCGTGATCAAGCGCGTCGCGCACGAATTGTCTGCTTCCATGGACGATCTGCGTCTCTATGCCATCGCCGAGCGCTTGGAGCGCGTGATGATGGAGCGCAAGAAAATGTTCCCCAACCTCGACTGGTATTCGGCCGTCGCCTATCACCTGATGGGAGTGCCCACGTCCATGTTCACGCCGCTGTTTGTGATGGCGCGCGTGGCCGGTTGGGCGGCGCACATCATCGAACAGCGCGAAGATGGCAAGATCATCCGCCCCGCTGCGCACTACACCGGCCCCGAGCCGCGCGCTTTCGTCCCCTTGGACGCGCGCTGATCACTCTCACCGAGTCCCATCCCATGTCGCATTTCGATACCAAGTCCGCGGTCCGTCCACCGGCTGATGAATTGCTGGTCACGCTGGCTGATTACGCCTGCCACGCCCGCATCGACAGCACGCTGGCCTACGACACCGCCCGCGCCTGTCTGATGGATTCGCTGGCCTGTGCGTTCCAGGCCTTGCAGTTCCCCGCCTGTGTGCAGCGACTGGGGCCTGTGGTGCCGGGTGCCACGCTGCCGGGTGGCGCGCGCGTGCCGGGTACCTCGTTCGAGTTAGACCCCGTGCAGGCGGCATTTAACATCGGCACGCTGGTGCGCTGGCTCGACTTCAACGACACCTGGCTGGCTGCCGAGTGGGGCCACCCCTCAGACAACCTGGGCGCCATCCTGGCTGTGGCCGACTATCTGGCCCGTCGTGCCGTGCTGCAAGGCAGCGCTGCGCCGACGATGCGCGATGTGTTCACCGCCATGATCAAGGCGCACGAAATTCAGGGCGTGCTGGCGCTGGAAAACGCCTTCAACCGGCGCGGTCTTGACCATGTGCTGCTGGTGCGTATCGCCTCAACGGCCGTGGCCACGGCGATGTTGGGCGGCACACACGAGCAGGTCGTCAACGCGCTCTCCAATGCCTTTATCGATGGCGCCGCGCTGCGCACTTATCGTCATGCGCCCAATGCCGGCCCGCGCAAGAGCTGGGCCGCGGGCGATGCCACCAGTCGTGCGGTGCGTCATGCGCTGCTGGCTGTGCAGGGCGAGACCGGTTATCCGGCAGCTCTGACCACACCCACCTGGGGCTTTAACGATGTGTTGCTGCGCGGTGAGTCCATCAAACTGCCACGCGCGCTGGGCAGCTATGTGATGGAGAACGTGCTGTTCAAGATCAGCTACCCGGCCGAGTTCCATGCGCAGACGGCCGTCGAAGCGGCCATGACCCTGCACCCGCTGGTCGCCGGTCGCATCGCCGACATCGAACGTATCGAAATCCAAACCCAAGAGCCGGGCGTACGCATCATCGACAAGACCGGGCCCTTGGCTAATCCGGCAGACCGCGATCATTGCATTCAGTACATGGTGGCCGTGCCGCTGCTGTTCGGTCGCCTGACCGCTGCCGATTACGATGACGAAGTCGCTGCTGACCCGCGCATCGATGCGCTGCGTGCGCGCATGGTGGTCAGCGAGCACGAACCCTTCACCCGCGACTATTACGATGCGCAGCTGCGGCACATCGGCAATGCTATCCAGGTGTTCTTCAGCGATGGCAGCAGCACTGAGCGCATCGCAGTCGACTATCCGGTCGGTCATCGCAAACGCCGCACAGAAGGATGGCCGCTCATGCAACAGAAATTCGTGCAGTCGGTGGCGGCGCACTACCCGCAAGCGCAGCACGCGCCCATTCAAGCGTTGTTTGCCGATGCT
>CAIVTJ010000026.1 GCA_903908825.1 uncultured Pseudomonadota bacterium
CATCAGCCGATAGCCTGAAAGCATGCGATGACCTCCGTGAAACCCGTCATTGCGCCAGCTGCTATTCGTCGCCCAGCGCCGCAGCCAGCGCCAGCGGTAAACCGGGCAAAGGCAAGTCCAGCTTGTCACGCTCACCTAAGTAGACCTGTGCCAGCGACATGGTGACTTCGCTGGCCGCTCACTGCTTTACTCGATCTTGCCCATGAATTCGACCATCGCTTGGGCGCGGGCTGCGCAGTCGTCGTCAACCCACAACGCCAGCAGATCTGATCTGACCGAAGCTGCCAGCTGAAAACAGGGTGCAAACACATCCGTCTTCGCAGATATCAGCAAGCAGGGTTGTGTGGCCTGTGCCAAACGCGTTGCCATCGGATAGTCCATCACTGAGCGCCAAGTGGGTGCAAAACTGACGGGCTGCTTCATGATTTCGCGAACCTCCAGCGTCAGCTCTGCGGGGTCAATTCGCGGGTCTACCTTCCGTGCGAATTCTCTTTTTTTCTCAAACCAAGGCCACCACAAAGCCATGTCACGCCGCATGTGCCAGACGCGTAGCAGATGGCTACCGTCCCAGGCGGGGGTGACCGGCTCCACACCCTGGAGCCAGACGGAACCGATAGAGTCCCGCTCTTTGGGTGACAGGCAAACCGGTGCATCGAGCAGCAAGCTGACGATGCGCTTGGGATGACGCAGGGCCAATTCAACGGCCACAGTCGCGCCGCCATTGTGACCATACACGTGACAGGTCGAAATGCTGAGACGATCTAGAACGGACAGCACTGATCTCACCCATTCGGCAACATGCTGTTCGTCATCCGCAAGTGCGTCCGATTCCCCATGGCCCGGCAGGTCCAGTGCAAGGACGGGGCTGTATTTTCCGAT
Source organism: uncultured Pseudomonadota bacterium (assembly GCA_903908825.1). Classification (GTDB taxonomy): domain Bacteria; phylum Pseudomonadota; class Gammaproteobacteria; order Steroidobacterales; family Steroidobacteraceae; genus ZC4RG30. The sequence goes on from CAIVTJ010000026.1 coordinate 880, forward strand.
AGCGCAGAGCAAGGGGTCATACAAGGCAGATGACCCGGGCAAGCGGTGGATGATGAGCACTGGCGGTGCCGTGTGAAGATCACCGATGGTTCTCACCAACACCATCCGATCGTCAATGTTGAGGTAGTCGGTGGTTGAACGGCCGGTCAATGCGCTGCAAGCCGGTGCTTCAGGCGCAGTGCCGTTTGCAGGGTGCTGCCGTAAAAGTTGATGTTCAACGCGCAAGGCCTCGTGTTTATCCCGCGGCAGTTGCTGCGTCCATGTGCCTGCGGGCATCATTTCTGGGGTGTGGCCTTGGCTGTCACCAGGACGGCCGCCGAAGCATACCGGAACGGTCAGGTCGGCAACCACATCCAGTCCCCTATGCCGGTAGGCCGTTGCATAGCCAATCCGGTAGCCATCTCCGGCCTCCAGCAACTCAATGACGCCTCGATGCAAGAAATCAAGGTCCGGCACATCGGTGTCGGCGCGGTGCGCCAGATCTTGAGCATTCCACGGCCAAAACACATGCTGCTCGCGGTAACGGAACCAGATCCAGAGCAAGTGCGAGCCGTCGAATTCGGGCACGATGGGCGGCAGATAACCTGCTAATCGCTTGATGCGTTCTTCGATGGTGTAGACAGGAAAACCATCGGTCAGCGCCATAGCGCATCGGTCAGGATGGCGGGCGGCGAATTC
>CAIVTJ010000027.1 GCA_903908825.1 uncultured Pseudomonadota bacterium
GCTCAAGGAGGAATTGGGCGAGGCCGTGGTCAACCGCACGTTGCAGCGCCTGCTCAAGCAGTACGCCTTTAAGGCGGCGCCGTATCCCAATCCGCAGGACTTTCTGCGCATCCTGCGCGACGAGGCTGGCCCGGCGCATGAGCAGCTGATTGCCGACCTGTTTGAGCGCATCACGCTCTATGACATCAAAGTCAGCTCAGCGGCTACGCGCAAGCTTGCCGAGGGTCAGTGGGAAACCACCTTGCAGGTCAAGGCTGCAAAGTTCTATGCCGATGGCGTAGGCAAAGAGACTGCTGCGCCGCTGAACGAATCGTTTGAAGTGGGACTGTTTACAGCTGAGCCTGGCAAGAAGGGCTTTAAGCGTGAGAGCGTGCTGCTGATGCAGCGCGGTGCAGTGCACGATGGCGAGCAGCAGATTGTGCTGCGCAGCAGTACCGAGCCCAAGTTCGCCGGCGTCGATCCTTACAACAAGCACATAGACCGCAACACCGACGACAACGTCGTGGCGGTCACCGGCGGGTCCTAACCGGCTTCGAGCACGATCTCTTCGTGTAACTGGATCAGGTGTCCCTGCAGGTACTCCACGCCCAGTTGCCACAGCGCGGCCATGGTGTTGGCGTCTTCAATGCGTTCGGCAATCGTGGCGATGCCATGGTTGCCGGCCGCTTCGACCAGCTTGCGTACGCGCTGTTGTTGCGCGGTGTCATTGACCAGGCCTTGCATCAGCGAGCCGTCGAGCTTGATGAAGTCCAAGGGCATGGCGTTGATCAGCTTGAGTGGATCAGCGCTGACGCCGAAGTGTTCCAGCGCAAAGCGCACGCGACGATCGCGCAGTTCGTTGGCCAGTTGCGTGATCTGCGGCAGATGAGCGGTGGCGACATCTTCAGGTATCTGTATGCACAAGCGCTGCGCCGACACGTGGCTGTTGCGCAGCTGGCTGTCCAGCCACATCAGCAGCGTCGGGTCCAAGGCGCTGTCGAGTGACAGCCTGACGAACAGGCAGGCAGGGCTGCGACGGGCAGCCAATTCCAGTGACGCGGCCAGTACCCAGCGGTCGATGTGGCGCATCAGGTCATTGCGTTGTGCGGCTGGCAGGAATTCACCGGGCAGGATTTCTTTGCCTTGTTCATCGACCAGACGCAGCAGCAGATCGAACATGTGCGTGTCGACAACCTGCAGGCTGGCGATGGGTTGCTGCACGAGGCGGAAGCGGTTGTCGCTGAGCGCTGAGCGGATCAATCGCGTCCACTGGGCGTCAAAGCTCACAGCGCGCGTGTCTCCGGCGTGGCTGCGTTCCATGAAGAACAATTGATTGCCGCCGTTCTGGCGACCGCGACGGGCTGCTTCCAGCGCATCGATAAAGATGGTGTCCGCGTGGTGGCAGGTTGCAGAAATCAGCACCATGCCGATGGTCAATGTGGCGCTTGCGCTGGTGGCAAGCGTGCCCGACTTGCCTTCCAGCGGCACGGCAGCCACGCGATCGCGCAGCTTTTCTGCCCAGGCCTTGGCGTCGCGCTCATTACCGCGTTCGATCAGGGCCATCAGGCCGGTGCTGCTGTAGTGGCCGATGATGTCGTTGGGCATAGCCAGAGCGCAGGCCTGCTGGACTATGGATTGCAGCAGCTGGTCGCTGGCGAGCACACCGAGTTGACGTTCTAAAGACGGGAAATTGTCCGGCCGGATGCACAACAGGTAGCGGGCGCCGCCTTGCAGTTTGCCTTGTATGCGCGACTGCAAAGCGGTGAGCAGCGCCGCGCGCTGCGGTAAGGCATCGGTTTGCAGGGGCGTGTGGCCAGGCGCCACACCATGCCCGTCGGCTGTCGGTACGGTCAGCGTGATGCAGCGCGCGCCTTCCCATTGGCCCAGACTCAGCAGCACCTCAATGGGCTGGGTGCTGCCATCGCCACGCAGGGCTTCGACCGTCACCGGTGCGCCGTCATGCTTGCCTTGCAGACAAGCGACCAATGCTTTTTTGAGCACGGGCTGCGTGAGTTCATCAAAACTGTCTAATGCCGGCTGACCGATCACCGCTTCGGGCCGGGTCACACCGAGCAGCTGCAGCCATGCGCTGTTGGCCTCGACCAGTACGCCATCCTGGATCTGCGCTATAGCACCAAGGTCCGCGCTTGCAGGCATAGCCAATTGGGCGCGTGACTCGCGCGCGTCACGCAGGGTGTCGCGCAGCGCCGCATCCAGTCGCTTGCTGCGCAGTTCCCGCGTGATCACGGCTTGCAGACGGAGCGGGCTGGCAAAGGTCACCGAGTCGTGTGCGCCTTGCGCCAGATCGCTCGCTAATTCCGTTTCGTTCAAGGTGGGTCGCACCATGATGACCGGTATGTCGCGCGCGCTTGCGCGCAGCTGGGTCATGATCCGGGTCAGCTCATGGCCATCCGGGCTGATGCACAGCAGCAACTCGGCGGTCGTGTCACGCAGTTGCTGTGGCAGTTGCTGCAGGTCGGCGACCCACGCGCAATCCGTGGCCAAGCCGCCGCGTCGCAAGATGCCGGTCAGTACATCGACGGCCTCTTGGTTGGGGCTGACTACAAGCAAGGGCACGGCAGTGGGTTCAGACACGGAGCACTCCAGAAGAAGTACTCCGGAGCTTATGTCAGCTTCCGTTTGCGAATTGTGAGCTACAGCACACTACCGATGTCGATGTGTGTCTTGCTGGGTTGGCCGGGTTCTTCCTGAGCCAGACGCGGCAGCAGATAACCGGGCAGCAGGGCATTAAGTTCCTGCATCAGTTGCCGCGCGCGCTCGCGCGACACCTCAAAGTGGGCCGTGCCGTTGATGCGGTCGAGCAGGAACAGGTAATAGGGCAGTGCGCCGGCGGCAAACAAGGCCTCGGACAAGGCCGCCAGTGTCTGCGCCGCATCATTGATGCCGGCCAGCAGCACCGATTGGCTCAGCAGCGTCAGTCCCGTTGCGCGCAGGGCCTGCAATGCACCGGTCACTTCGGCATCGATTTCAGCCGCATGATTGGCATGCACCACCACTACGGTCTGCAGGCGCAGTTCGCGCAGCAACTGCAACAGCCCTTCATCAACGCGGGCTGGCAGCACGATGGGTGTGCGCGTGTGCAAGCGCACGCGCCGCAGATGCGGCAGTTGTTGCAGTCGCTGCAATAAGCTGCCCAGACGCGCATTGCTCAGTGACAGCGGGTCGCCGCCGCTGAGGATGATCTCGTGTATCGATGGGTTGGCAGCCAGTGCGGTGAGTGCCGCTTCCCAGCGTCCGGAATCGGCTTCGGCAGTGTCGGCCGCATAGTCGTACTCGCGCCGGAAGCAATAGCGACAGTGCACGGCGCAGGCGCCGGTGGTGATCAGCAGCGCGCGGCCCTGGTACTTTTGCAGCAGGCCAGGTGCCAGGCGTGCTGAGGATTCAGCCAGCGGATCGCTGCTAAAGCCCGGTGTGCGCGCCAGCTCTAAGCCTAAAGGCAGCACCTGCCGCAGCAGCGGATCGGCCGGATCGCCCGGGCGCATGCGGCGCACGAAGCTCTCGGGCACACGCAAGCGAAAACCTTGGGCACCGTGTTGCAGACCGGCCAGTCCGGCAGGGTCTAGCAGCGCGGGGTCCAGCTGCAGACGCGCCAGCAGTTGCGCCGGATCGGTAATCGCGGCAGCCAGTTGCTGTTGCCAAGTGCCTTGTTCGGGAAGGTGGCGGTTGCCGGGGCTATTCGTTAACATACGCGACCTTTTGCATGGCCGCATTCTGCGGTCTGCGCCAGCCTGACGGAAGCGTGAACATCATGGGCAGTTACAACACCAGCGAATTCAAGTCGGGTCTCAAGATCATCATCGATGGTGACCCCTACTCGATCGTCGAAAACGAGATGGTCAAGCCCGGTAAGGGTCAGGCCTTCAACCGTGTGCGCGTGCGCAACCTCAAAACCGGTCGCACCATCGAGCGCACCTGGAAGTCCGGCGACAGTGTCGAGTCGGCCGATGTGGTCGACATGGACATGCAGTACCTCTACAACGACGGTGACTTCTACCACTTCATGGTGCCCGAGAACTTCGAGCAGCATGCCGCCGGCGCAACCGCCATCGGCGACAACGTCAAGTGGCTCAAAGACGGCATCACCTGCATTGTGACGCTGTGGAACGGTGTGCCTCTGCAGGTGCTGCCGCCTCCGCATATCGACCTGAAGGTCATCGAGACCGATCCGGGTATGCGCGGCGACACGGCTACCGGCGGTCAAAAGCCGGCCAAGCTGGAGACCGGCGCCGTGGTACGCGTGCCGCTGTTCATCAGTGAAGGTGAAATCCTGCGCATCGATACACGCACCGGCGAATACATCTCGCGCGCGAAGTAGTGCGACAGGGCGGGCCTTCAGGCCCGCTCTTGCGCAAACGCCAGCACATCGTCTATGTGCTGTGCGTTCAGCGCCAACATCAATACGCGGTCCAAGCCCAGCGCCACACCGGCGCAGGCCGGTAAGCCCGCTTGCAAGGCCGAGAGCAAGCGCGGGTCGCCGGTATGGGCGGTCAAGCCCCGCCGTTGCCGCTCCAGGCTATCGGCGATAAACCGCTGCTGCTGCAGAGCGGCATCTCCCAGTTCCACATAGCCGTTGGCCAGTTCTATGCCCTCGGCATACAGCTCAAAACGCAGCGCCGTGCGCGCATCGGCGGCATCCAGTTGTGCCAGTGCAGCCTGACTGGCCGGGTAGTGATGCACGCAGGTCAGTGCTTTGCGACCCAGTTGCGGGCCTATGGCAGTGGCCATCAACAGGTCGAGCAGATCATCGCGGCTGCAGTCGGCGATGCTGCTGGCCTGCAAGCCTTGGCGGTCCGCGGCGCTCTGCAATTGCGCCAAGCTGGCCTGCAGCGGATCCAGCCCCAGATAGCGGCTGAAGACCTCGCTATAGCTTGTGTATTGGAAGGCGCGCGGGCTGTCAGGCCCATCCAGCAACAGGGCCGCCAACTGCGCGGTCTCCTGCATCATCTGCTGCAGATCAAAACCGCTGCGATACCACTCGATCAACGTGAACTCGGGGTTGTGCAAACGGCTGCGTTCGGCGGCGCGATACACACGGCAGATTTGATAGATGTCACCGCTGCCGGCGGCCAGCAGGCGCTTCATGGCGTACTCGGGTGAGGGTTGCAGATAGCCGCAGCGGCCGTCCTGCGGATCGCGCACAGCCAGCGACTCGATCTGCGGGTCGGTGGCGGCATGGCGTGCCAAGGCCGGCGTTTCGACCTCCAGCACGTTGCGGGTGGCAAAAAACGTGCGCGCTTGTGCCAGCTTCTGTGCCCGCAGGCGCAGCGCCTGCAGTGTGGCGGTCGGCTGCCAATCGGCACCGTTCATAGCGTGCCGATGTCCTCGCCCATGCGCACGGTGGTTCCGGACACCAGGTCCGCGCGCCATTGCGCCTGCTGCGGCCCGAACAGCAGGATCACGGTAGAGCCCATGTTGAACCGTCCCAGTTCAGCGCCGCGCGCCAGTTCTGCGGCGGGTGCATCGGCGCGGGGCAGCAGTCGCGTGGGACCTGCGGCGCGCCGAGGGGTGATGTCGCCATGCCAGATCGTGGTCATGCTGCCGACAAACAGTGCGCCGACCAGCACCATAACAAAGGGCCCGGCTGCGCCCTCAAACAGCAGCACCACGCGCTCGTTGCGCGCGAACAGCGCCGGTACCGAGGCGGCTGTCGTGGCGTTGACACTGAACAGCGCACCCGGCACATGCCAGGCGTCCAGCAGACGGCCGTCGCAGGGCATGTGGATGCGGTGGTAGTTGTAAGGGGCCAGATACAGCGTCGCGAACTGCCCCTCTTGCAGCTGCGCGGCGCAGGCGGGCGCTGCCGCCGAGAGCAGTTGTTGCAGGCTGTAGTGGTGACCCTTGGCTTGCAGCAGCTGCGTGCCCTGCAAGGCACCCAACTGGCTGACCGCGCCATCGACCGGGCTGGCCAGGGCGCCGGCGCGTTGCGTCAGCGGCCTGGCCCAGGGCTGCAGCGCGCGGGTGAAAAACGCATTGAAACTGGCGAAGTCCCGCCAGTTGCTGACGCAGGACTCGCCGAGGTCGATGCCATAGCTGCGTACGAACCAGCCGATGAGGGCGTTTTTGAACGGTGCCCATCGCACGCGCGTGAACAGCCAGATGGCACGCGATAAAAGATGTTGTGGCAGCAGGTATTGCAGCAGGACGAACAGCGGTGGCATGTCAGGGCGCGCCGGCGCTGGCCAGCGCCCGCAGGTCTGCCGTTAAGGCCGGCAGCGAAAAAGGTGGCGTGAACACGCTCGCCAGCCGGCCATCACTGCCTATGTAATAGAGCGTGGCCGAGTGATCGACGTTGTAGCTGCCGTCGGGCGTGGCTTGCAGCAGGCGCACGGCGCCCAAGCTGCGCAGCAGACCCTCAAGCTGCGCGTCCTCACCGCGCAGGCCGATCAGCGTGCTATCAAACGCGCGCACATAGTCGTGCAAGGTCTGCGTGTCATCACGACCCGGATCGACCGTGACAAAGATGACGCGCAAGTCAGGCACCACGTGCGCATGTTGCAGGGCCGCCATCAGCGCCAGCGTGGTCGGGCAGACGTCAGGGCAGTGGGTGAAGCCAAAGAACAGCAAGCTGGGCGCGCCGCGCAGCTGTGCCTGGCCAAACGGCCGCCCGTCCTGGTCCTGCAGACTGAAGGCGGCGATATCGCGACCGCCGGGCAACACGGTGCCGTTTTGCAAGGTGGGTGGCGCTCGTCCAAGATGGCGGGCTACCAAGGCACCGCCGGCCGCTGCGGCCAAGGCGATGACGATGAAAACGACAGCGGAGCGATTTTTGAGCACGACCAGAGTATCCCACACCCGGCCCCCGGAGCGTCCGCCGCTGCGCACGGTCGCTGACTTGCTGCAGGACGGCACGCGCCGTCTGTCCAAAGCCCGTCTGCACTATGGCCATGGCACCGACAACCCGGGCGATGACGCTGCGGCGCTGGTGTTTCACGTGCTGGGGCTGGAGGGCGAGTTGGACGCCGCGACGCTGGCCTGGCAGCCGGGCCTGCGGGCGCAGTGCCAGATTCAGGCACTGATCGCGCGGCGCATCCGCGAGCGCATCCCGGTGGTGTATCTGACGCAGCGCATCTGGTTTGCCGGTCTGCCGATGTACATCGATCAGCGGGCTCTGATCCCGCGCTCACCCATCGCCGAACTGATCGAGGCTGGCTTTGCACCGTGGATAGACCCCGACAAGGTCACCCGTGTGCTGGACGTGGGTACGGGCTCAGGCTGCATTGCGATCGCCTGCGCGCTGGCTTTCCCGCAGGCCCGTGTCGATGCGGTCGACATCAGTGAGCAGGCCCTGGCGGTGGCGCACATCAACCGTCGCGCCTATGCCTTGGGGCGGCGCTTGCGCTTGTTACAGTCCGATTACTTCAGCGCACTGGCACCGGCCCGCTACGATATCATCGTCAGCAATCCGCCTTATGTGGGCACTGCCGAGTTCGGGCGCCTGCCACCCGAGTATGCACATGAGCCTGCAGGGGCCTTGTGGTCCGGGCATGACGGCATGGATGCCGTGCAGGTCTTGCTGCGTGAGGCGCGGCGGTTTCTGTCGCCGCAAGGCATTCTGGTGGTCGAGGTCGGCAATACCGAAACCACGGTGCGCCGGCGCTACCGGCACTGGCCGTTTGTTTGGCTCGAGTTTCAACGCGGTGGTGGTGGGGTTTTCGTACTCACTGCCGCCGATCTGAATCGTTTTGCAAAGGATCTATAACGCGTGTCCGGGAACAGCATCGGCAAGTCGTTCGTCGTCAGCAGTTTTGGTGAGAGCCATGGGCCGGCCTTGGGTTGTGTTATCGACGGGTGTCCGCCGGGTCTGCCGCTGACCGAAGCCGATTTGCAGGCCGATGTGGACCGGCGGCGCACCGGCACCTCGCAGTTTGTCAGTCAGCGCAAAGAGGCCGATCAGGTGCGCATTCTGTCGGGCGTCTTTGAGGGCGTGACCACCGGCACGCCCATCGGTCTGCTGATCGAAAACACGGATCAGCGCTCGCGCGACTACGACAAGATCAAAGACCGCTTCCGCCCCGGCCACGCTGACTACACCTATCAGCAAAAATACGGGCTGCGGGATTACCGTGGCGGCGGACGCTCTTCGGCGCGCGAGACGGTCATGCGGGTGGCGGCCGGTGCCGTGGCGCGCAAATACCTGGCCACACGTCTGGGCGTGCAGATCAGCGGCTATGTCTGCCAGGTCGGCGCGCTGCAACTGGCGGCGCCACAGCCCGAGGCCGCCTACGACAACCCGTTTTTTTGCGCCGATCCGTCCCGCTTGCAGGAGCTCGAGGACTACATCTGGCAGCTGCGTTCCGCCGGCGATTCGGTCGGTGCGCGCATCACGGTGCGGGCCAGCGGTTTGCCGCCGGGTTTGGGCGAGCCGGTGTTCGACCGCCTCGATGCCGACATCGCCCACGCCATGATGGGCATCAATGCCGTCAAGGCGGTTGAGATCGGTGATGGTGTGGCCGCAGCCGCACAGCGCGGCAGCGAGCATCGCGACGAATTGCTGCCCCAGGGCTTTGCCAGCAATCACTCAGGCGGCATTCTGGGTGGCATTTCCACGGGCCAGGACGTGCTGGCCCATGTCACATTCAAGCCCACCTCAAGCATTCAGGTGCCGGGCCGCACCATCAATGTGGACGGCCAGCCGGTCGATGTGGTCACCACCGGCCGCCACGATCCTTGCGTGGGTTTGCGCGCCACACCGATTTGCGAGGCCATGCTGGCGCTGGTGCTGATCGACCACTTTCTGCGCAATCGGGCACAGAATGCCGATGTGCGATCATCCACGCCCGTGATCTGATCGACATCGCGGCCGGTGGCGTCGGGCGTACATTTACATAAGTTCAAAGGCGAGGATCGAGATGAGTAAGGGTTGGCGAGTTGCAGTCCTGGGGGCCACAGGGCTCGTGGGCGATACCATGATCACGGTACTTGAAGAGCGTGATTTTCCGATCAGCGAGCTCTATCCGTTGGCCAGCAGCCGTTCGCTGGGCAAGTCCATTCAGTTCAAAGGCAAGTCCTACCCGGTCATCGATGTCGAAACCTTCGACTTTTCCAAGGCCGATATCGGCCTGTTCTCTGCCGGTGCCGAGGTCAGCGCTGTTTATGCGCCCAAGGCGGCTGCCGCAGGCTGCGTAGTTATCGACAACACCTCGCAGTTCCGCTACCAGGACGACATTCCGCTGGTGGTGCCCGAGGTCAATCCGCACGCCATCGCCCAGTATCGCAAGCACGGCATCATCGCCAACCCGAACTGCTCGACCATTCAGATGCTGGTGGCCCTCAAGCCCCTGCACGATGCCGCGGGCATCGAGCGCATCAACGTGGCGACCTACCAGTCCGTGTCGGGCGCCGGTAAAGAAGCCTTGGACGAGCTCGCCGGCCAGACCGCCGAGCTGCTCAACGGCCGCCCGGTCACCCCCAAGGTCATCGCCAAGCAGATCGCCTTCAATTGTGTGCCGCAAATCGACAAGTTCATGGATAACGGCTACACCAAAGAAGAGATGAAGATGTTCTGGGAAACCCAGAAGATCCTCGAAGACAAGACCATCCGGGTCAATGCGACGGCGGTCCGGGTGCCGGTGTTCTTCGGCCATTCCGAGGCCCTGCACATCGAGACCCGTCGCAAGCTGAGCGCCGAAGAGGCACGCAGCCTGCTACAGGCCGCCCCCGGCATCACCGTCATGGACGAGCGCGAACCGGGCGGATATCCGACGGCCGCTACCGATGCAGCGAACCACGACACAGTTTATGTCGGGCGAATTCGTGAAGATATTTCTCACGAAAGAGGTCTAGACCTTTGGGTGGTATCAGATAACGTGCGCAAGGGCGCTGCCACCAACAGTGTCCAGATCGCCGAGATTTTGGTAAGAGAGTACCTGTAGGCTGTTCGGCGTTACTTAACCGCAGGCTGAGATTTTTTTTGCAACTAACTGATTTCGTAGCAGGTGCTTTCCGCAGGCGGTCTTCGTCAGGCGGCCCCGTGCGCCGTAATCTCGTCCACTTGGCCGTCCTGGCACTGCTGCTGCCGGGTGCGGCGCTGGCGCTGGGTTTGGGCGAGATACGCCTGCGTTCGGCTCTCAATGCGCCGCTAGACGCCGAAATCGACCTGCTGGGGGCCACCCCCGAAGAGCTGGCGGGTTTGCAGCCGCGCTTGGCCTCGCGGGACACCTTCGCCCGCTACGGCATCGATTACCCGGCTTATCTGTCCAATATTTCTCTGCGCGTTGTGCGCTTGGCCGACGGTCGCAATGTAGTGCAACTGCGTTCAACGGCGCCTATCACCGAGCCGTTCGCCACGGTGCTGGTCGAGGCGGTGTGGCCGCGCGGGCGCTTTATCCGCGAATATTCTGTGCTGCTCGATCCGCCGGTGTTTGCGCCGGCGGTGGCGGCAGCGCCGGTGCCCGTGGCGGCGCCGGTGGTCAGCGAAGCACCGCGCACCGCACAGGCTCCGTCGCCGGCTGCTGTGCCCCGTCCAGCCGGACCGGCACCGGAAGCCGGCGTCACCGCCAATCCGGCGGCCGGTACTTATCAAGTGCGTCGTGGCGATACCGTATCGCGCATCGCCTCGGGCCTGGTGGGCGAGACCAGTAACCGGGTCAATCAGGCGGTGGTGGCCATCTATCAGGGCAATACCGCCGCGTTTGACGGCAACGTCAATCTGCTGCGCTCTGGCGCCATCCTGCGCCTGCCTGATGCGGCTGCTATCTCGGCCATCGATGCCAATCAGGCGCTGCTCGAACTGCGCCGCCAGACGGCCCAATGGCGGGGCGATGCACCCGCTGCCGTGACAGAACCACGCCTCAAATTAGTGCCCCCCGCAGCACCCGCCGGGCAGCCTCCCGGCACCATAGCCCCCGCTGCCAACGCCAATCTCGAAAGCCGGATTGCCGCGCTCGAGTCGCAGTTGGCCGAGTCGCGCCGCTTGCTCGAGTTGCGCAATGCCGAATTGGCGGCCGCGCAGGCCGCAGCGCAGCGGGCCGCACCCCCGGCCACGGCCGCACCGGTCGAACCTGCCCCTGTCCAGCCAACCCCGCCAGCCGCTTCGGCTCCCGTCGTACCTGCGCCGGTCGTAGCGCCCAAGCCTGTTGTCCCGGCTGCCGCTGCGCCGTCACCTACACGTCAGCCGGGCCCGCTGACCGAATTCATCAAAGACTATGGCGTGGTCAGCGTGGCCGTGGCCGCCTTGCTGGTGTTGCTCGGCTTGCTGGCGGTGCGCCGCATCCGTGCGCAGCGTGCCGAGTCCGAGCTGCTGGATGATGCCGCTGGCGATGACCAACTCAACGCCGACCGCTATCGTCGCCTCGAATCCAATACCCAGCCGCTGCGCTCGCCGAACATCGCCAATATCGATAACGCCGATCCGTCGTTCCTGGTCGAAGAAACCGCACACCAGTTGCCGGCGCAAGAGCCGGCGCGGCCGGTGCGTCAGGTGGTTCCGGCCGCTACTCCGGTGTCGCCGGTGGCCAGCCCTGCCACCGACCTGGCTGGCGACGCGCTGCAAGAGGCCGATCTGTACATGGCTTACGGCCTGTTCGATCAGGCGGCGGTCATGCTGCGCAAGAGCTTGTCCCATGAGCCCGCGCGCCGCGATCTGTGGCTCAAACTGCTTGAAGTCTGCTTTGTCTGGGGCAATAAAGACGCCTTCTGCGAGGCCGCCCGTGAGGTCGCTAAAACCCGTTCCGAGTCGACTGCCGCCGAGTGGGATCAGATCCTCATCATGGGCCGGCAGCTGGCGCCCGAAGATCCGCTCTTTGCAGGTGCCGTGTCGGCTGCGGCCAGCAGCGGTGCGGTAGACCTGAACCTCGAAGGCGGCTATGCCCGCGTCGATTTCGACATGTTTGGTCAGACGCAGGTCGATCCCCAGGCGCAGGCGGTCGATCTGGACTTCAGCGATGTGTTCGGCGACAAAGATACCGAAGCCACTATCGTCAGCGACGAATCGCTGGACTTCCAGTTCGATGACCCGCAGCGCGGCTCTGATCTACTGCCCGAAGACACGATCACCAATCTCCAGCCCGTGCAGGCGCTGCGCCAAGACCTGGCCATCGCGCTCGACGACGACGACCTTGCGGGTGGTGCGGAACATCTCGACCGCACCGCCGAACTGGCTATCGATGATCTGGACTTGGGCAACGTCGATCCCACCGACTCGCAGCGCATCGACGACTCGCGAATCGCCCGCGCGCTCGAATCTAACGTTGATCTGCTCGAAGCCGAGCTGCCGCCTATCTCCGACATCACAGGTGCCTGGGAGCTGCCGGCTGCGCCGGCACCGGTTCAGCCTGCTGTGGTCGCAACCGTGGCGGCGGTCGAGCCTGAGCCCGCTGAACCCGAGACAGTCGACTCGGCAACTCTCAGCGAAGTCGGCACCAAGCTTGACCTGGCCCGCGCCTACATCGATATGGGCGATCCGGAAGGCGCGCGCAGCATCATCGAAGAGGTGCTTGTGGAAGGCTCAGCGGCGCAGAAGCAGGAAGGCCAGCGTCTGCTGAGCACTATCCCGGGCTGATCCTAGTTTCATGCCGCGCATCGCGGTCGGTATCGAGTATGACGGCGCAGCCTATGCCGGTTGGCAGTCGCAGCGCGGTCCGGCCACCATTCAGCAACATCTCGAAGCGGCCCTGTCGGTGGTCGCCGGTGACGCTGTCGCCATCGTCGGCGCCGGCCGTACCGATGCCGGTGTGCATGCGCGTGCTCAGGTGGCGCATTTCGATACGCCAGTCACGCGCACGTCGCGCTCGTGGATTTTAGGCGCCAACACCAATCTGCCCGATGACATCTCGGTACGCTGGGCCTGCGAGGTGCCCGAGCACTTTCACGCGCGCTATTCGGCGCTGTCGCGCTGTTATCGCTATTGCATCCTGAACCGGCCGTTCCGCTCGGGACTGAACCGCGGCCGCACGGCCTTTGTGTACCAACCGGTGCAGTTGCAGCCCATGCGGGAGGCGGCCGCGCATCTGATCGGCTTACACGACTTCAGTTCGTTTCGTGCCGCCGAATGCCAGGCCAAATCACCGGTGCGCAATCTGTTTGCGCTGCGCTTGGCACAGCAGGGTGATTTCATCGTCATCGAGGTGCAGGCCAATGCGTTCCTGCAGCACATGGTGCGCAACATCGCCGGCCTGCTGCTGGCGGTAGGGCGGGGCGACCGGCCCGCCGAGTGGGCCTTGGAGGTGTTGGCAGCACGCGACCGTCGTTGCAATGCAGCAACCGCTCCGCCGGGTGGGCTGTATTTCTGGTCCGTGCAGTACCCGCCAGTGTTCGGGCTGCCGGATGATTCCGCTATGATGCGCAGCCCGGTCGGTTGTCCGGGTGATTTTCTCGATCAGGTGGATCAGACGCATGTCATGGTTTGACAAAATTGTCCCTTCGCGCATCAAGACCGAGCGTCGGGTGCGTTCAGTGCCCGAGGGTATCTGGATCAAGTGCACGGCCTGCGATGCCGTGCTGTATCGCGCCGAGCTGGAGCGCAACCTGCAGGTCTGCCCCAAGTGCAGCCATCACATGCGGGTGCGGGCGCGTGACCGGCTCAACCGCTTTCTCGATCCGGGCTCGGCTACCGAGATCGGCGCGTCGGTGCAACCCGAAGACCCTTTGAAGTTCAAGGACAGCAAACGCTACAAAGACCGCCTGGTCGCTGCGCAAAAGTCCACCGGTGAAAAAGACGCGCTGGTGGTTTTCGCCGGGCAGTTGCAGGGCACGCCGGTGGTGGCCTGTGCCTTTGAGTTCAGCTTTTTGGGCGGCTCCATGGGTTCGGTGGTGGGCGAGCGCTTCCGCCGTGCCGTCGACCACTGCATCGCTAACCGTGCCGCGCTGGTGTGCTTCTCGGCTACGGGCGGCGCGCGCATGCAAGAGGCGCTGCTGTCGCTGATGCAGATGGCCAAGACCAGTTCTTCCTTGGCGCAGTTGGCGGCCGCCGGTCTGCCCTCTATCTCGGTGCTGACCGATCCGACCACCGGCGGTGTATCGGCCAGTCTGGCCATGCTGGGTGACGTCAACATCGGTGAGCCGCGCGCGCTGATCGGTTTTGCCGGTCCGCGCGTCATCGCGCAGACCGTGCGCGAGACCCTGCCCGAAGGCTTTCAGCGCAGCGAGTTCCTGCTCGACAAGGGCGCTATCGACCTGATCATCGACCGGCGTGAACTACGCGATCGCATTGGCAACATCCTGCGCTTGCTGATGCGCCTGCCCGCCGCTTCCTGAGCGGGCACTGCGCTGGCCTAACACCGTGTCTGAACCCGGCCTGAGCCTAGATACCTGGCTGCAAGCGCAGCAGACCGTTCATTCCAGCGGCATCGACCTGACGCTCGATCGGGTGCGTGCGGTCGCGCAAAGCTTGGGCCTGCTGCCGCCGCGCTACAAAGTCATCACGGTGGCCGGCACCAACGGTAAGGGGTCCACAGTCGAATACCTGACTGCCTTGCTGCATGCCGGCGGTCATCGTGTCGGGACGTTCACTTCGCCGCACCTGATCCGCTACAACGAGCGCATCCGCATCGACCGGCAGATGGCCGGCGATGAGCAGCTTATTGCAGCGTTCCAGCACATCGAAGCCGCGCGCGGCGAGATCACGCTGACCTTCTTCGAGTTCAATCTGCTGGCGGCGCTATGGGTGTTTGAGTCCGCTGCAGTCGATGTCGCAGTGCTTGAAGTCGGTTTAGGCGGCAGGCTCGATGCGGTCAACATCGTCGATGCGGACGCCGCGATCATCTGTTCGATCGGCTTCGATCACCGTGACTGGCTGGGCGATACGCTGGCGGCCATCGGTCGTGAGAAGGCTGGTGTGCTGCGGCCGGGCAGGCCGGCCGTTCTGGCCGACCCGCAGATCGACGCGTCGGTCGAGCAACAGGCCCTGCACATCGGCGCGCAGGTGAGTCTGGCCGGGCGCGATTATCACGTACGCCCCTGCACCGCAGCGGCTGGCAGTTGGGACTTGCACGGGCCGGGGCTGGCGCTGACTGGCTTGCCGAGGCCCTCCTTGGCCGGCGAGGTGCAAGTGGCCAATGCGGCCGCTGCGCTGGTGGCTCTGGCGGCCTTGCAGCCGTCGCTGCTGCCCGATGCGGTGCAGATTGCGGCCGCCTTGACCTCGGTCAGCCTGCCGGGACGGTTTCAGCTGCTGCCCGGACCGGTCGAATGGATACTCGATGTTGCCCATAACGAGCCGGCGGCCCTCGTGCTGGCCGATAACCTGCGAGCCAGACCGCTGACCGGCCGCACTTTCCTGGTGACCGGCATACTCGGTGACAAAGACATTGCCGCTATCGCCGATATTTTGGCTGCGGTGACCGACCGCTGGATCCTCTGCGGCATCAATGAGCCGCGCGGGCTTACGGCAGCGCAACTGGCACAGCGCAGCGGTCACTTTGCCGGTGCCGAGCAGGGGCTGACATTGCCGCCGGAGTGGCCTTGGCACAGCGGCTCGCGGTGCCGGGTGATCGCGTGGTGGTGTGCGGATCGTTTCTGGCTGTGGCACCGGCCATGGCAGCCCTTGGGCTATAATCGACCGGGTGGAATCCCGTACCAAAGAACGTCTGACCGGCGCGCTGATCATCATCGCGATATTGGTCGTGCTGGTGCCGGAAATGCTCTCCGGACCCCACCCCGCTTTAACGACCGGTCCCGCGCAGGCTCCGCAAGCGGAGGTGATCGCGCCGGTGGTCACCTATAATTTGCCCGTCGCCAATGAGCCTGCCGCCAGCGTCTCGGACCAGTCCGCGCTGATGCCGCAAGTTGCTGCTGCGGATACGCCCGCCTTGCCGCCGCCCGCGCCGGTGGTGGCCACGCCGCCGCCCGAACCCGTCGCCGCTGTCGTTGAGGCTGCGCCGGTAAAGCCGCCTGCCGCTGCCGAAAAACCGGTGTCGGGAGCCCGGGCACCCAAGCCGGTGGTGGCGGTTAACGCCGCACCGGCCGCTAAGCAGCCTGCAGTCGTCAAACCGGCCAAGCCGCTTAAGTCCGCGGATAACAAGCCGTCAGTCGCAGCGGCTGCGGCTACGCACGGGTGGACGGTGCAAGTGGGCAGCTTTGCGCAGCGTGTCAATGCCCAGCATCTGGTGCAGGACCTTAAGGCCAAAGGCTTTGCTTCGCAGGTCAGCGAAGACGCCAAAGCGCATCTGTTTCGTGTCAAGGCAGGCCCGGTCGCTGATCGCGCCGCCGCGCAGGCCTTGCAAGCCAAATTAGTGGCTGCCGGTTATCGCGCCACGATCGCCGTGCCCTGATGGGCCCGGCGGTATTCCGGTAGAATTTGCCGCGCCAAAATCGCAGGAAGGTCGCATCGTCATGACGGTCTTGGATTACATCATCATCGCGCTGTTTGCCAGTTCGGCCATCGCGGGTCTGTTCAGCGGTTTTCTGC
This sequence comes from uncultured Pseudomonadota bacterium, assembly GCA_903908825.1. Taxonomy (GTDB): domain Bacteria; phylum Pseudomonadota; class Gammaproteobacteria; order Steroidobacterales; family Steroidobacteraceae; genus ZC4RG30. The sequence continues at coordinate 16,343 of CAIVTJ010000027.1, forward strand.
GCGGTGTGTGCTCGCTGGTCACCTGGATACTGGCGCTCTGGGGTGGCTGGCACTACGGCCACCTTATCGAGCCTTATCTGGGCGGTGACCTGGCCGACCCGCCGTTCAGCACCTGGGCCGGCAGCACGCTGGTGTTCCTGACCGTGTTGTTCGTGGGTGCGGCCATCAGCGCTATCCTCGGTTATCTGGTGCGCCTGTCGCTGTTTCGCGGCATGGATCGCTTCCTGGGTTTGCTGTTCGGTATGGCGCGCGGTGTGGTCATCGTCGGCGTGTTGGCCATCGTCTGCCAGACCGTGCGTCTGGACGGCCAACCCTGGTGGCGCCACGCACGACTGATCCCTTTGGTGCAGCAGGTTTCTCATGGTCTGCGCCTGATGGCCGGCGAGCGTCTGCCCCGCAGTTCTTTTCCGGTCGGTTTCTAGTCGCGGAGACACCCTATGTGCGGCATCGTTGGCATCGTCGGACGCAGCCCGGTCAATCAGCAGCTTTATGACGCACTGACCGGCTTGCAGCATCGCGGCCAGGACGCCGCCGGCATCATGACCGCCGAGGATGGCCAGCTGTTCGTCAGCAAGGGCCGCGGGCTGGTGCGCGAACTGTTCGATCAGGACGACATGGAAGCCTTGCGCGGCAATGTCGGCATCGGCCATGTGCGCTATCCCACTGCCGGTGGTGACAGCATCTCGGAAGTGCAGCCGTTTTACGTCAATGCGCCGTATGGCATCTGCCTTGCGCACAACGGCAATCTGACCAATGCCGCTGAACTCAGTGCGGTGCTGACGCGCGAAGATCGCCGCCACCTCAACACCCGTTCGGATTCCGAAGTGCTGCTCAACGTGTTTGCCTCGGAGTTGCAACGCGTCGGCACACCGCGCGTGACACCCGGTGACCTGTTTGCAGCGGCCAACGCGGTCTATCGCCGTTGCCGTGGGGCTTATGCCGTGGTGGCCATGATCATCGGCCATGGCGTGTTGGGCTTTCGCGATCCGCACGGCATACGGCCGCTGGTGCTGGGGCAGCGTCGCAGCGCGCGCGGCATGGAATACATGCTGGCCTCTGAAAGCGTGGCGCTGACCATGCTGTCTTTTGAGGTGGTCCGTGATGTGGCGCCGGGCGAGGCCATCCTCATCGATGAGCAGGGCCGGCTGCATTCCAGCCAGTGCGTGGCGGTAGCCCAGCACACACCGTGCATTTTTGAGTATGTCTATTTCGCCAGGCCCGACTCGATCATCGATAACATTTCGGTGTATCGCGCGCGCATGCGCATGGGCGAAAAGCTGGCCGACAAGCTGCGCCGTGAACGCCCCGATCACGACATCGATGTCGTCATACCCATTCCCGACACCAGCCGCACCTGTGCGCTGCAGCTGGCTCAGAAGCTGGGCATCAAGTACCGCGAAGGCTTTAACAAGAACCGCTACATCGGCCGTACCTTCATCATGCCCGGTCAGGAACAGCGACAAAAATCGGTGCGCCGCAAGCTCAACGCCATCGATCTGGAGTTCCGCGGCAAGAACGTGCTGCTGGTTGATGACTCGATTGTGCGCGGCACGACCTCGGCGCAGATCATCGAGCTGGCCCGTGAGGCCGGCGCACGCAAGGTGTACTTTGCCTCCGCAGCGCCGCCGGTTCGTTACCCCTATGTCTATGGCATCGACATGCCGGCGGCCAGCGAATTGGTGGCTTCAGGCCGTGATGTCGCGCAGATCGCAGCGGCCATCGGTGCGGACTGGCTCATCTATCAGGACCTTGAAGATCTGGTACAGGCCTGTCGCCATGACAACGCCAGCATTACCGGGTTTGATACCTCGTGCTTCTCGGGTGAGTACGTCACCGGCGATGTCACGCCCGAATATCTGGCGCGTCTGCAGCAGGAGCGCAACGATGTTGCGCAGGTGTCGCGCCGGGATCCGCAGCTCAAGGCGGTCAGCTGACGGCAGGAGTCGGGTATGCGCTTGTTGCTCATCGAAGACGACGCGCGCCTGCGCTCTGCCATCCGTCACAGCCTGCTGCGCCAGTGGCCCGAGGCGCGCATCGATACCCACTTGCCTGATGTGCACGGGGCCTTGCCGCCCGAGTTTCTCGCACAAGGCTTTGATGTCGTGATGCTCGGTGCTGTGCAGCCTGCCGGTCAAAGCTTGGACTGGCTGCGTGATTTGACGGCGCGTAGCGGCTTTGCGCCGGTGGTGTTCATGTCTGCCGATGCACGCAGTGATGAGGCGCGTCGGGCGCGCATATTCGGCGCATTCGGGGTCGTCGATCGCTCGTACCTCGACACCAGCGTATTTGCCGATCTGCTCAGCGAAGCAGCACGCACGCAGCAGCGGCAATTGTCGCAGTGGCGCGGCTCAGAACAGGCACAGCAATCGCGACGCTTTGGTGCAGCCATCATCCCCGGCTATCGCTGCATCCGGCGTCTGGCCGGCGGCTCGGTGTCGCAGCTGTATCTGGCGGAGCACGAAAAGATAGGCTCGCTGGTGGTGGTCAAGGTCACGCCTTCGTTGCGCGATGAGTCCGGCATCGACCAGAGCTTCGAGCGCTTTTTGCAGGAATACGAGATCGCCCGGCCGCTGGTACACCCCAATATCGTGCGCTGTCACGAGCTGGGCGTTGCTGACGATCACGCTTATCTGTCGATGGAATACTTTCCCGATGGTGATCTGCGCCGGCGCCTGCGTCAGGGCGTGACAGCCGAAGAAGCGCTGGCGCTGTCTATACAGTTGGCACGGGCGCTGCGCGTGTTGCATGACGCCGGTTCGCTGCATCGCGATTTGAAGCCCGGCAATGTGCTGATGCGCGGCGCTAACAATCTGGCGCTGACCGACTTCGGCTTGGCCAAACAACTGGCCCTGCAGGCCGAGATCACCGATCCGGGTTTGATCTTCGGCACGCCGCATTACATGAGCCCCGAACAAGGCCACGGCGAAGACGTGGATGTGCGCACCGACTTCTACAGCTTAGGCATCATCCTGTACGAGATGTTGTGTGGCGAAAAGCCTTATACCGATAAGAACGCCATGGCCATCCTTTACAAACATCGCCATGCGCCCATCCCGCAGTTACCCGAGCCGGTGCGCTTGTTGCAGCCGCTGATCGAACGCTTGCTGGCCAAGTCGCCCGCAGACCGGCCCGACAATGCCCAGCAACTCGAGCAACTGCTCTACACCAGTTTGTTGCAGCTCAAAGGGATTGCCGCCTGATGCTGCTGGCGGCGACACCGCAGGCGTGGGTGGAGTTGGCCTTGCAACGCTGGCAAGACCTGTTAATCGATCACGCCAACTGCGAGAAAAAGGCCGCTTCGACGGCCTTGTCGCTGATGTTCGCTTACCCCGATGACCGGCGACTGGCGCAGCGCTTGGCACGTCTGGCCCGCGAAGAGTTGCGGCACTTTGAACAAGTCGATCGTCTGCTGCAGCAGCTGGATGTGGCGCCGCGTCGCATGGCGGCGGGCCGCTATGCCGGCGAGCTGCGGCGTGCCGTGGCCAATCATGAGCCGCAGCGCAAAGTTGACTTGATGCTGACCGGTGCGCTGATCGAGGCGCGTTCCTGCGAGCGCTTTGAGTGTCTGGCACCGCTGTTGCCGGCGCCTTTGGGCCAGTTCTATGGCGATCTGGCGGTGGCCGAGCGGCGCCATCACGAGCTGTACCTGCAGTTGGCCGAGCAGGCAGCGCAGCATCTGCCCGCCGGTGCGCCGGGCATTGCTGAGCGCTTGCCCGTGTTGTCTGCCATCGAAGCTGATCTGGTGACCCGCCCCGACAGCGATTTCCGGTTTCACAGCGGTCCGCCAGCGTGTTGAGGCACTGCGCTGTCTTGAGTGTGCTGCTGGCCCTGGCCGCCTGTCAGCCCCAGGACAGTGCCGTGACGGGCAGCGCAGTGACCACGCCTGCGACTGCTGCAGCACAGGCCCAGGCCGGACACTTGCGCCGGCAGATCGATCAGCCCCCGCGCACGCTGGATCCGGGCCTTAGCGTCGATGTGCCGGCGCAGCGGGTCCTCGACGATCTGTTCGAAGGTCTGCTGCGTTTAGATGCCGGCGGCAACGTCATACCTGCCGTGGCCCGCAGTTGGGAGATATCGCCAGATCAGCTGCAATGGACGTTTCACCTGCAGCCTGATGTGCAGTGGTCAGACGGCACACCCTTAACCGCAGGCGATTTTGTTTATGCCTGGCGGCGTGTGGTCGATCCGGCATCGGCCTCGCAAGCCGCGCAGTTGCTGGCGCCCATCGTCAATGCCTTGCAGATAGCCAGCGGCAAGCTGCCACCCGAGCAACTGGGTGTGCAGGCACCGGATGCACATACGCTGGTGCTGCGACTGGTGTCGCCGACGGCGTGGTTTGCTTACCAATTGACCAACAATTGTCTGTTCCCGGTGCCCGAACATCTGCTGCGCGCGCAGGGTGCCTCCTGGACGCGGCCTGGCACCATGGTCAGCAACGGCGCCTTTGTGCTGACCGATCTGCGCATCAACGGCGCCATTCAGTTGGCGCGCAATCCGCGCTATCGCGAGGCGGCGGCCGTCAGTCTGCAACGCATCACCTATTACCCGGTGGGTGATCGCAGTGCGTCGGTGTCGCGCTATTTGGCCGGTGACCTCGATGTCACGGATGGCTTTCCTATCGAAGACATTGCGTGGTTGCGCGCGCAGTTGGGTACGCAGCTGCAACTGGCACCTTATCTGGGCACGGTGATGTTCGGTATGAACCAGACGCGCCCGCCGTTTAATTCGGCGCCGCTGCGTATGGCGCTGAATCTGGCGGTGGATCGTGAGTTGCTGACCGACAAGTTGCTCAAAGGGCTTTATCTGCCGGCTTACAGCTTGGTGCCCGGTGATGCGCAGCAACCGGCGCTGCAGCCTGAATGGGCGCAGTGGAGCGCTGAGCAGCGGCACGCCAAGGCGCGACAGTTGTATGCACAAGCCGGTTATTCAGCCGGACATCCGCTGCGTGTCGAACTGGCCTATCCGACCAGCGGCCCCGATACGCGACGGGTACTCGAAGCACTGGTGGCGATGTGGCAGGTCAACCTGGGTGCCGAAGTACGTCTGGCCAACGAAGAATGGCGCGTGCATCAACAGAACCGCTTGTTATCGGTGCACCAGTTGTTCTGGAATGCCTGGATAGGCGATTACCCGGACGCGCAGACGTTTCTCGATTTGTATCGAGAGGGCAGCGCACAAAACCACGGCAAATACTTCAGTGTCGCTTATGAGAGTTTGTTGGCAGAGGGCGTGGCCACGGGCGATAACGCGCAGCGGCAACGCCTGTGGCGTGAAGCCGAAGCGCAGCTCAACGCCGATGCGGCCTACATCCCGGTGTATTACTACCAGAGCCGGCATCTGCTGCGCCCGTGGGTGCAGGGGTGGCAGTCCAACCTGATGGATCGGCATGCTTCGCGTGACTTGTCTATTACCGCCGGGCCTGTGCCCTGATGCTGCGCTTTATCGCCTGGCGTTTGCTGGCTGCGTTGCCGACGCTGGCAGTCATCATCACGTTGGCGTTTTTCCTGTTGCATGCCGCACCGGGTGGACCCTTTGATGCCGATAAAGCCATGGTCCCGGAGATCCGCGCGGTTATCGAAGCGCGCTATCACCTCGATGAGTCTGTGCCCTTGCAATACCTGCGCTATGTCGGCGGCATTGTGCGTGGCGACTTCGGGCCGTCCTTTCAGTATCAGGACACCAGCGTCAATGAACTCATCGCGCAAGGGCTGCCCATCGATCTGACCATCGGCTTGTTAGCTTTGCTGTTGGCTTTGCTGCTGGGTGTGCCATTGGGCATGGCGGCGGCTTTGCGGCGTAACAGTCTGGCCGATCGTGCGTGCACGGTGCTGGCCTTGTTGGGCCTTTCGTTGCCGGTCTATGTGACCGCGCCGCTCTTGATCCTGGTCTTTGCAGTCACGCTGCACTGGTTGCCAGCCGGTGACTGGGGCGAGGGTGCCTGGCGCAATCTGGTGCTGCCGGTCGTGGCGCTGTCGCTGCCCTATGTGGCCTACATCGCGCGGCTGCTGCGCGCCAGTCTGCTTGAGGTCTTGCAAGCGCCTTATATCCGCACCGCTTGGGCCAAGGGACTGCCCGGGTCACAGGTGTTGTGGCGGCATGCGCTGCGGCCGGCGATGTTGCCGCTGGTGGCTTTCCTGGGGCCCGCCTCGGTGGGCGTCATCACCGGGTCTATCGCCATCGAGACCAGCTTCGGTCTGCCGGGCTTAGGCCGTTATTTTGTTGATGGCGCTTTCAACCGTGACTACACGCTGGTCATGGGCGTGACCATCCTCTATGGCGTGCTCATCGTGCTGGCCAATCTGCTGGCCGATGTGCTGCAGGCCTGGCTAGACCCGAAGGTGCGCTTATGAGCCTGTGGCGCAGCCTGCCGCGGTGGAGTCTGGGCATCCTGCTGATGCTGGTGCTGGCGGCGCTGGTCGTGCCGTGGTTGTCGCCTTATAGCTATTACGCGCCATCCTGGGATGAGATCGACCTGGGGCCACACTGGCGCAGCGGACATCTGCTGGGCACTGATGATCTGGGCCGTGACCTGCTGGTGCGCCTGATGTGGGGTTGCCGCATCTCGTTGCTGGTGGCGGTTTGTGCCAGCCTGACCAGTCTGGTGATCGGTGTGCTGTGGGGCGTGACCGCGGGCTTTATCGGCGGGCGCATCGATGCCTGGCTGATGCGCGCGGTCGATGTGCTGTATTCGCTGCCGTTCATCCCGCTGGTGGTGGTGCTCACGGTGTTGTTCGGTCGCGATCTGCTGCTGTTGTTCATCGCCATTGGTGCGGTGTCCTGGCTGGATATCGCGCGCATCGTGCGCGGCCAGACGCGCTCACTGCGCGAACGCGATTTCATAGTGGCCGCACGGGTCGGTGGCATGACCGATGCGCAGATCATGCGCCGGCATGTTTTGCCTAACCTGGCCGGCATCATCATCGTTTATCTCACGCTGACCATTCCCTCGGTCATCCTCACCGAAGCCTTTCTGGGTTATCTGGGTCTGGGTGCGCAGGCGCCGCTGACTTCCTTGGGCACCCTGATCGCCGATGGTGCATCGCAGATGCGTGCCAGACCGCGACTACTGATTTGTCCGGCGCTGTTGCTGGCGGTGTTGGTGTACTGCTGCAACCGCTTAGGCGATGCACTACGTGATCGCTTTGATCCGGCGTCGCACTAAGCCATGAACAGCACGACGCCACCGCTGTTGCAGGTCAGGTCACTGTCGGTCACTCCGGCCGGTGCACACAGCGGCGTGCGCGCCGTGGATGCCGTCAGCTTGCAAGTGCAGCGCGGCAGCATCTTAGGCATTGCCGGTGAATCCGGTTGCGGTAAGACGCAATTGTTGTTGGCACTGTTGGGGCTTTCGCCGCGCGGTGCGCTGGTGCAAGGTCAGGTGCTATGGCAAGGGCAGGCCTTGTCCGCTGAGGGCGCATCGCGTTTGCGTGGTGATCGCATCGCCATGGTGTTCCAGGACCCGATGACGGCGCTCAATCCTTATCTGACCCTCGCAACACAGCTGTGTGAGGTCTGGCACTGTCACCGGCCCGGTGCTCACGCGCAGGCCAACAGCCGGGCGCTCTCTATGTTGCAGGCTGTGGGTATCGATGAACCGGCACGGCGGTTAAAGCAATATCCGCATCAGCTCTCCGGTGGCCAGCGCCAGCGCGTGATGCTGGCTATGGCACTGATGTGCGAGCCCGATCTGTTGCTGGCTGATGAGCCCACCACCTCACTCGACGTCACCGTGCAGGCGCAGATACTCGATCTGTTGCTGCAACTGCGTGAGCGCTTAGGGATGGCCCTCATCGTGGTCACGCATGACATGGGCGTGTTGGCGCAGTTGGCCGATGAAGTGCTGGTGATGGAATCCGGCCGTGTGGTTGAACACGGTGCAACTGCGCAGGTGTTTGGCGCGCCGCAGGCACCGGCCACACAGCGGCTGCTGCAGGCCGCGCAGCGCCTGCAAATTAGCGACAGTCCTGCAGAGGGTGGCGGTCTATGAGCGGCCCGCTGTTGTTAGAGGCACGCGATCTGCGGGTGGATTACCCGCTGCCTGCGCGGGGTCTGCGCCGGGCAACGAACGTCACAGTCTTGCAGCAGGTGTCTTTGACACTGGCCGACGGGCAATCGCTGGCTGTGGTGGGTGAATCGGGCAGCGGCAAATCCACCTTAGCCCGTGCGCTGCTGCGTTTGCTGCCGCTGGCAGCAGGGCAGGTGTTGCTGCGGGGTGAAGACCTGGCCATCCTCACCGCGGCTGAGTTGCGGCAGCGCCGTCGCGACCTGCAGATGGTCTTCCAGGACCCTTACGCCAGCCTCGACCCGGCTATGACGGTGGCCGAGATCCTCTCGCAGCCGCTGCGTGTGTTTGCGCCAGAGTTATCTGCCGCGCAGCGTCTGGATCGATGCGCTGCCGCCTTGCACGAGGTTGGTTTACAGCCAGCGCATCTGCAGCGCTATGCGCACCAGTTCTCCGGCGGCCAGGCGCAGCGCATCGGTGTCGCTCGCGCCTTGATCGCCGGGCCTGCAGTGTTGATCTGTGATGAACCGGTCTCGGCGCTCGATCTGCCGATCCGCCTGCAGGTGTTGCAGTTGCTGGCCGCGCAGCGGGAACAACGCGGACTGGCCTTGTTGTTCATCGCCCATGATCTGGCTGCGGTGCGCTATCTGTGCGAGCGCACGCTGGTGTTGTTTGCCGGTCGTGTCATGGAGCAGGGCCCTACGGCGTCCTTGTTTGCCCATCCGCGGCACCCCTATACGCGCACGCTGCTGGCGGCCTCACTGCGCGCCGATCCGCAAGCGGCAAAGGCTGCGGCGGCGCAGCGCCGGGCCTTAGCACCTGCGGCCGCCGTGCCCGCGGGTCAGTCGGCTGTAGCCGGCTGTGCCTGGGCACCACGCTGCCACCTGGCGCAGGCGCAGTGTTGGCAGCAGCAACCCGTGTTGCGTCAGGTGGGTGATGTGCAGGTGGCCTGTCACCGGGCCGGGGAACTGGCTTAATCAGTCGCGCGGCAGGGCTTCAAGTTCATAGCGGCCGTCGCTGTACAGCCGCAGGCAGCTGCCCTGCGTGTACCAATCGCCCAGCACGATGCGTGTGGCTGCTTGGCCATCGACCGTCTCGTCATGGATGCCGGGTCTGTGCGTGTGGCCGTGAATCATCAATCGCGCGTCGCTGACGCGAAAGCCTGCCGCCACAGCTTGCGGGTTGACGTCCATGATGCGGTAGCCGGCGCGGCTGGTATGTGCCTGACTGCCTTTGCGCGCCGCGCCGGCCAGTACGCGGCGAGTGGCCAGATCCAGCGCCAGAAAGGCCTTTTGCCAGCGGCTCTGGCGCACGATGCTGCGCAGCTGCTGATAAGCCACGTCATCGCGGCACAGCAGATCGCCATGACAGACGAACACGCGCAGCTCACCCAGTTGCAACAGCACCGGGTCGGGCAGCAGCCGGCAACCGGTGCGGGCTTCAAAGGCGCTGCCGAGTAAAAAGTCGCGATTGCCGCGCACCACATGGCAGGGCAGGCCGCTGTCGGTATAGCGGCGCAGCGCAGCGCAGACACTGGCGCGGCATTCGTCCAAGTCATCATCACCGACCCAGGCTTCGAATAAATCACCCAGGATGTACAGCCCGCAGGCCGCGCGCGCCGGGCCATCCAGAAACGTCAGGAATTGGTCGACCGCCGGAGGCAGCGAGGCATCCAGATGCAGGTCCGAGACGAACAGGTAATGGTCGTTGTTCATGGTTCGCGTAACATTGTAAGGATGTCAGCCGCTGCCGTCGTAACCCGTTTTGCACCCAGCCCCTCCGGTGAACTGCACCTGGGCAATGTGCGTACCGCTTTGTTCAATGCTTTGCAGGCGCTGCATGCGCCGGATGGGCGCTTTCTGCTGCGCATCGAAGACAGCGACGGCGCGCGCAGCCAAGAGCACTTTGTCACCGCACTGCAGGCCGATCTGCACTGGTTGGGTCTGAATTGGGCCGATGTGCCGCTTCGCCAGTCGCAGCGCCATGAGCAGTACAACGCACACTTGGGGCAACTGCTGGCGCGCGATCAGGTCTACCCGTGCTTCTGCAGCACCGCAACCTTAGAGGCGCAGCGCCGGGCGCAGCTGGCGGCCGGTCAGCCGCCGCGCTATGCCGGCACCTGCCGGCATCTGGACCTGGCGCAGCGCGCAGCGCGACTGGCCGCAGGCGAACCGGCAGCGCTGCGCTTTGCTGTGCCGACGGGGCAGGTGCTGCAGTTTGACGATCTGGTGCACGGTCCGCGTGCCGTACCCGCCAGTGAGCTGGGCGACTTTATTGTGCGGCGGGCTGATGGCAGTCCGGCTTTCTTCTTTTGCAATGCGGTCGATGATGCCGATTCCGGCGTTACTCACGCTTTGCGCGGTGACGATCACTTAGCCAATACACCCCGGCAGCTACTTATTCTAGCTGCGCTGGGTTTGCCGGCGCCGCGCTATGGCCATCTGTCCTTGCTGACCGGTGCTGACGGGTCACCGCTGTCCAAACGTCACGGCGCCACCACGCTGCGCGAATTGCGTGAGGCCGGTGTGTTGCCCGCCGCGGTGCTTAATCTGCTCTTCCGGCTCGGGCACTCCAGCAGCGAGCCGGCGCTGCTGAGTCTTGCGCAGATGGCGCAGGCGTTTGACCTGACGCATCTGCAGCGCGCGCCAGCGCAGTTCGATGCCGCACAGCTGCTGCACTGGCAGCGCGAAGCCGTGCAAGCGCTGTCACCCGGGGCTGCCGTGGCGTGGTTGCAGACCCGGCTGCCGGCCCATCTGGACGAAGACACGCGCGCCGCATTCGTTGCTGCAGTACGACCCAATCTGGTCTATCCGGCCGATCTTGCTGAGTGGGTGGCCGTGGTGTTCGGTGAGCTGCCGCCAGCCGATGCCGAGGCACAGGCCGCCATCGATGGCGCACTGCCTGGACTGTTTGCGGCCGCCGCTGCAGCCGCCGAGGTCCATGGCAACGATTTTAAGGCCATTGCCGATGTGGTGCGGGCCGCCATCGGTGCCAAGGGCCCGGCGCTGTTCAAGCCTTTGCGGGCGGCGCTGACCGCGCGCTTGCAGGGCCCGGAGTTGGCGCCCTTGCTGCGTCTGTTCCCCGCGGGCGTCGTACGCCAGCGGTTGGAGCGATTCACGTAAGATTGGCGGATGTTGCGCATCCACAATTCGCTTTCGGGCCAAGTCGAGGCCTTTGTACCGCTGGTGCCCGGTCAGGTGCGCCTGTACGTCTGCGGCATCACGGTTTATGACTACTGCCACATCGGCCATCTGCGCATGATGGTGGTGTTCGATGTGGTGCGTCGCTATCTGCGCCACAGCGGCTACGCCGTGACCTTCGTGCGCAACATCACCGACATCGACGACAAGATCATCCGTCGGGCCGCCGAGAACAATGAGCCCATGGCGGCGCTGACGGCACGCTTTATCACAGCGATGGACGAAGACAGCGCTTTGCTGGGCGTCGAGCGCCCTGACGTTGAGCCACGCGCCACCGAGTATGTGCCGCAGATCATCGCGCTGATCGAACGCCTCATAGAGCGTGGTCACGCCTATGTGGCCAGCAGCGGCGATGTGTTGTATGCGGTGGCCAGCTTTGCCGACTATGGCCGCCTGTCGGGCAAGCGCCTGGCCGATCTGCGTGCCGGTGCGCGCGTGGACATCGAAGAGTCCAAGCGCGATCCGCTGGACTTTGTGTTGTGGAAGCGCGCCAAGCCGGGCGAGCCCAGTTGGGCCTCACCCTGGGGCGAGGGCAGGCCGGGCTGGCACATCGAATGCTCGGCCATGTCGACGGCCATTCTGGGCGAGCACTTCGATATCCATGGCGGTGGCATGGACCTGTAATTCCCGGACCATGTGAACGAGATCGCCCAGTCCTGCGGCGCCAGTTGCCAGCCCTTCGTCAATTACTGGATGCACAACGGCTTCGTTAATGTCGACGATGAAAAGATGTCCAAGTCACTGGGCAACTTCTTCACGGTGCGCGACATACTGCCGCGCTTACGCCATCCCGAAGTGCTGCGCTGCTTTTTACTCAGCAGTCACTATCGCGGGCCCATCAACTATTCGCTGGTGCAGCTGCAACAGGCCGATGCCGCCTTAAACCGTTTCTATACGGCTTTGCGTGGCTTGCCGCTGGTGGCTGCTGCGGCAGAGGCCGATATCTGGCAGCAGCGCTTTGCCACCGCGATGGACGAGGACTTCAACACGCCCGAGGCGCTGGCGGTGCTGCAGATGCTGGCGCGCGAGATCAACACGCGGCGCGCCGAGGGGCATATCGACGCCGCAGCCGTGTTGGCGGCGCGCTTTCGCACGCTGGCCGCAGTTTTGGGCTTGGTGCAACTTGATCCCGAAGTGTGGAGCCGATTGCAATTGCCCGCTGAAGATTGCGATGCGGTGCCCGCCGGCGCCGGGCCAGACGAAGCCCAGATACAAGCCTGCATCACAGCGCGCTTGGCCGCCCGTAAGGCACGCGACTTTGCCGAGTCCGATCGCTTGCGTGATGAGCTGGCGGCGCAGGGCATCGTGCTCGAAGACAAGCCCGGTGGTGTCACCGAATGGCGCCGTCGCTGAGCATTGCATTGGCGCATTGCGCGCGCGCGCCGTATGATCCACGCCCCCGGCACTTTGGCCGGGCCCGGTCGGGGCATGGCGCAGTCTGGTAGCGCATCTGGTTTGGGACCAGAGGGTCGCAGGTTCAAATCCTGCTGCCCCGACCACTTCTCTGTAATCACCACAGCAGCGTCAGGGTTTTTACGCATGGGCGCTGTGGTGGACGGCTCGCATACTGCCAGCCATGAAAACACTCACCTGTGCACTTATTGGGCTGCTGGCAGCGTCAACGGTCCGGGGAGCGGGCGCACCCGCCGATCCGCCCGATGCTCGGCAGGAACTGCGTGAAGTCTTACGGCAGACGCCCAGTCTGGCGCACGGCGCAGAATTGTTTCGCAACTGCGTGCCCTGCCACGGCACCGATGGCAACGGCCTACCGCAAGGTGATGTGCCTGCGATTGCGCAGCAGCACCAGCGGGTCATCGCCAAGCAACTGATCGATTATCGCCATGCCGAGCGCTGGGACCCGTTGATGGAAGAGGTTGTTGCGCGTCACGGTCTAAGCAGCGCGCGGGACATTGCCGATGTAGCCGCCTATGTTGCAGCGCAGCGCCGTGATGGCGCGCGCGCCGGCACGGGCGACGGCCGGCAAGTGGAAACCGGTGCACGTTTGTACAGCCGTGATTGTGCCGGTTGCCATGGCGCCGATGGTGAAGGCAATGGCGTCACGCTGGTGCCGCGGCTGGCCGGTCAGCACTACAAGTATGTGTTGCGCCAGCTGCATGACACGCTGGAACAGCGCCGCCCCAACATGCCCCCACCGCATCCGCAGTTGTTTGATCCCTTGCAGGTCAACGAACTGACCGGACTCGCCGACTACTTAGCGCGTCTGCAACCGCCGCGTCGGGTGTTGACGCCTTAAAGACTCAGCAGTTGACGTACGTGCTTGAGCAACAGATCCGGCGGTATGGGTTTGGCCAGCAGCACCACATCTGCCGGATCCTGCAGCCCGCGTAGCGCAGCTGAGGTATCGCCACTCATCAGGATGGCCGGGCAATGGCGCTGCCGCTGCGCGCGCAGGCTACGGATGAGTTCCAGCCCGCTGAGTGTGCCGCTGAGGTGGTAGTCGCTGATGATCAGATCGGGCAATCCCTGACTGTCGCACCAGGCGATGGCTTCGCCGGGACTGGCCACGGCAGTGACGGTAAAACCCTCGATAGACAGCAACAGGCGCGTGGCATCACGCACGCTGGCATCGTCTTCAATCAGTAAAATGCGCTGTCCGGGTGCTGTTGCGACGAACGGTGACTCAACTGGCGCCGGTTCAGAGGGGGGCGTTGCGGTGTTTTGGCCAGCGGTGGCGCGCGGCAATTGCAACGCAAACATCGAACCGCGTCCCGGCGTCGAATTGATCTCCAGGCGGGTGCGCAGCAACCGGGCCACCTGCCTGACGATGCTCAGTCCCAGCCCATAACCTTGCCGCACGGTCTGCGGGTCGCTGTCGACTTGATAGAACTCATCGCAGATGGCATCCATGTGCTCGGCCGGGATGCCGATGCCGGTGTCCACCACCTGTAAGCGCAGCGTGCCGGCCTGCACAATGCACTGCAGTTGCACACTGCCGCTGCGCGTGAACTTGATGGCATTAGACAGCAAGTTGCGCAAGATCTGCCCCAGCAGCGCCGGATCACTGTGGATCCAATCTGTGCAGTCGTCGATGTGTAAGGCTAGCCCGCGCTCCAGGGCGATGGGCAGGAACTCGCGCTTGAGTTCGGTCAGCAGATCAGACAAAGCAAAATCGCTCAGTTGTGCTTGTATGGCACCGGATTCGAGCTTGCTGATGTCGAGCAGCGCATTCAGCAGGCCTGACATGGTGGTTATGGCCTGCGCCTGCTGCGTTAACACGGCGCGCACATCGATATCGCGAACCATGCGTTGCAAGGTGCCGGTCAGCAGCGCCAGCGATTGCAGCGGTTGCCGCAGGTCATGACTGGCGGTTGCCAGAAAGCGTCCTTTAGCGGCATTGGCCCGGTCGGCAGCCAGTTGCGCGTCGCGCATGCGTGTTTCTGTCGCCAGGTGCGCGCTGATGTCGCGGATGGCAGCGGCCACCAGCGTACGCTCGCCATCCTGGATGGGACTCAAACTGATCTCGATCGGAAACTCATCGCCGCTGTGGTGTAAGCCGAATAGCGTCAGGCCGCTGCCCATCGGGCGCACCATGCCGCCGCCGGCCAGAAACCGTTGCCGGTGCGTGCCGTGCGCAGTGCGATAGCGCGTAGGCAACAAGTTATCGATGCTGCTGCCCAGCAGTTGCTCGGACGAATAACCGAACAAGGCGCGCATCTGCCGGTTGGTGAATAACACCTGGCCGTCCGCGTCGATCACTACGAGTGCATCGGGTGCAAACTGCAGCAAGCTGATGAGGATGGGTTCGGAGAGCATGCGGCGGATCAGGCCAGTTGCAAACTCATACGTACCAGTTGTGCCAGGGACCGCGCCTGCATCTTTTCCATGACATGCGCGCGGTGTATTTCGATGGTTCTTTGGCTCAGGTTCAGGTCCACAGCCATCAGCTTGTTAGGCCGTCCGTCGGTCATCAGCTTCATGACCTGCACTTCCCGCGGGGTCAGCGTGGCATAGCGCTCGCGCAGTTGCTGAGCCTGCTGCTGTTCGCCCCGCAGCTGGCTGTCGTGCTGCAGTGCGCGCTGTATGCGATCGAGCAGGTCCTGATCGCGAAACGGCTTTTGCAGAAAATCGAAAGCACCGGCCTGCATGGCCTCGACAGCCATGGGCACATCGGCATGACCGGTCATAAACAGCACCGGTAGCGTGGCCCCGCGCAGGTTTAATTGCTGTTGCAGTTCCAGACCGCTGAGCCCGGGCATGCGCACGTCGAGCACCAGGCAGCCGGGTTGCTGCTCGTGGTAACTGCTCAAGAACTCTTGCGCCGAGGCGTAGCCGCTGCCGCGCAGCCCCACAGATTTAAGCAACATCAGCAGTGCGCCGCGTACCGCGGCATCGTCGTCGACTATGTACACAGTGCTGACGTCGGCCTTCATACGGCAGTTTCTGCCTCGTTCGCCGGCAAACGCAAGTAGAACTCCGCACCGGTGGGCGTATTGGCCCGGTGCCCCAAGCTGCCACCATGCGCGCGGGCGACGCTGCTACCGATCGCCAGCCCGAGGCCGGCTTTGTCGGCGCGGGTGCTGAACAAGGGTTCGAGCAGCCGGTGGTTCAGTTCTGCCGGCACACCGGTACCTTGATCGCGCACGAACACTTCGAACTCGCCGCCGGGCAGTTGTCGTGTGCCCACGCAGATGCGCCTTTGCTCAGCTGCAGTGCCTTGCTGTGCTTCGATGGCATTGCGCAGCAGCTCGAGCAGCACGTGTTGCAAGGGCAGCAGGTCCAGTTGCAGGTCGGGCAGGGCCGCAGCCAGTTCCAACGTCAGCTGCACCTGCGCGCGCTGCGCTTCGGCTTCGGCCAGATACACCACAGCAGTGACCAGTTCGTTCAGGTTCACCGGCCCCAGTTGCGCCCGGTAATGACCCAGGCGTTGCCGTAAGGCCCTGATGAGCTCGCCGGCGCGTAGGGCCTGGGTCGTGACTTCGTTAAGAGCCATGCGTACTTGTTGTAAATCGGCGTGCGGATTAGCCAGCATCCGCGTGCAAGCCTGGGCATAAGTGGCGATGGCCGCCAAGGGTTGATTGAGTTCGTGCGCGATGCCACCGGCCATCTCGCACAAAGCCGCGTCACGCGACAGCTGCGCAAGCTGAGCCTGCAAGGTGTCGGGTGTTGAGTTTTGGTTTGGGTTGAGCATGATCACCGGTTATTGCAACAGGCCTGCAGCTACCCTGCGATACGCAGTTTCCGCAGCCGGCAGCGCATGACCGATACTAAGCTGCTACAGCCCGCTAAGACGCACCCCCGGAGAAATCATGTCAGAGCCTCTGCCCTTGTTGAACCAGCGCTATGGTGATCTGGCGCCACAGCTGGACTTAAGCGCCGGTGGCGACATCTTGCAATTGCTGCTGCGGCACCGCTCGGTGCGCAGTTATCTTCCAGACCCTTTGCCCGAGGGCGCGCTTGAGACGATCATCGCTGCCGCGCAATCGGCTTCCACATCCTCCAATCTGCAGGTCTGGAGCGTGGTTGCGGTGCGTGACCCCGCGCGTCGCGACCGGCTGGCCGAGTTGGCTGGCAAGCAGGCCCATGTGCGCGCGGCGCCGTTGTTTCTGGTGTGGCTGGCCGACCATGCCCGCTTGCGGCAGATCGGCGCCGACCGCGGTCAGACCACCGAGGGGCTCGATTACCTCGAGATGCTGCTGGTGGGTGTCATCGATGCGGCGCTGGCTGCGCAAAATGCAGTGCTGGCGCTGGAGGCCATGGGCTTGGCCAGCGTCTATATCGGCGGTCTGCGCAATCAGCCCGAGTTGGTAGCCGCCGAATTAGGCCTGCCCAAGGGCGTGTTTGCGGTGTTCGGTATGTGTGTCGGCTATGAAGATGAGCAGCATCCGGCGCAGGTCAAACCGCGCCTGCCGCAACAGGCGGTGTTGCACCTCGAGCAATACTCGTTGCCCGCGCAATCGCCTGCTGTAGCCGGCTATGACCGCGTCATGGCTGAGTTCTATGCAGGGCAGGGCATGGCACAGCCGGACTGGTCCAGCACGGTCATGGCGCGGGTGCGTTCGGGGCGCTCGCTCAGCGGCCGCGATCGCATGACCGAGGCGCTGCGAAATCTCGGCTTCCCACTGCGCTAGGCTCGGCTATACTCTGCGCCCCCGCAGCAGACCCAACAGTTTGAAGCAGGGCGTGGCACAGAGGGCAGCGTGCGCAATGGCATCCAGCATTGCAGTTGCGTTACTCTCTGGTCCGGCGGCGCAACCGGGTTGGGGCTTTCAGGCGCCCGTAGCTCAGGTGGATAGAGCATCGGCCTTCTAAGCCGAGGGTCGCAGGTTCGACTCCTGCCGGGCGCGCCAAGCTGGATGCTGCAGTGTTTTGATGGTGGACGTAGCTCAGCTGGTAGAGTCCCGGATTGTGATTCCGGCTGTCGCGGGTTCGAGTCCCGTCGTCCACCCCACCCCTTTCGGGGGCCGTTAGCTCAGTTGGTAGAGCAGGAGACTCTTAATCTCTTGGTCGAAAGTTCGAATCTTTCACGGCCCACCATTTCTTCCCTCCCCGCAGCGCAAGCCGCTGCGGTCTGCCACTTCACTGCGCTATAATCGATAGTTTGACGCAGGGCCCGTGCCTTGCCGTTTAAGACTTGGCGAAAGTGGCGAAACTGGTAGACGCGCTGGTCTTAGAAGCCAGTGGGGTAACCCTTGAGAGTTCGAGTCTCTCCTTTCGCACCATATTTGCAGTGGCACAACGTTTCTAGGTTGAGGTAACAGACATGCAGTTCACGATCACGACAACCTCCGGCCTGGAGCGCAAGATCGAAATCGTTATCCCGCACACGCGGGTGGCCGGTGAGGTACAGCGTCGCCTGCGCGAGATCGCGCGCACCGCCAATCTCAAGGGCTTCCGCCCGGGTAAGGCGCCGTTTGCGGTGATCCAGCGTCAATACGCCAGCCAAGTGCAGGGCGAGACGGTCAGCGAGCTCATCCGCGAGTCTTATTCCGAAGCCATCAGCACGCAGAATCTGCGCCCGGCCAGCGATCCGCGCATCGAGCCGCTGTCTGTCGATGAGGGCAGTGATCTGCGCTTTGCAGCCATCGTTGAAGTGCTGCCCGAGGTTACGGTCAAGCCGGTCGAAGACATCACCGTCGAACGCACGGTCACCGAGATCGGCGAGTCCGACATCGACGCCATGATCGAAAGCATGCGCCGTCAGCGCGTCGAGTACAGCGCGGTTGAGCGCGCCAGCATCAGCGGTGATCGCGTCATCGTCGACTTCGTCGGCCGCCTCGAAGGTGTGGCTTTTGCCGGCGGTTCGGGCACCGACACACCGTTCGTGCTGGGTGCGGGCCGTGCCATCCCCGAGTTTGAGGCGGCACTGCTCGGCATGTCGGCTGGCGAGACCAAGACTGCGCCGGTTAACTTCCCCGACAACTACGGTGCCACCGAGTTGGCCGGCAAGCTGGCCGAGTTCGAACTGACTGTGAAAACCGTCGAACAAGAAGTGCTGCCGGTGGTCGATGAGGCTTTTGTTGAGGCCTTTGGCATCAGCGAGGGCGGCGTTGCCAAGTTGCGCGAAGAAGTGCGCGGCAGCATGGAGCGTGAAGCGGCCGAGGCCGTGCGCGGCAAGCTGCGCTCGCAGGTCTTCGAAGCCCTCAAGCTCGACAATCCGCTAGAACTGCCGCGTGCGCTGGTCGACGAACAGATCGAAGCCCTGCAGGCCGATATGATGCAGCGCATGGGCAATCGTCAGCCCGGTCAGCAGTTGCCGCGCGAGCCCTTCGAAGAGCAGGCCCGCAGCCGCGTGCTGCTGGGTCTGCTGGTCGGCGAATTGATCCGCCGTGAAGGCATCAAGGTCGATCGCGAGCGCGTGCGCGCTAAGCTCGATGAGGTCGCTTCGGCCTATCCCAACGCCGACGAAGTGCGTCGCGCTTATCTGCAAAACCCCGAGGCGCTGCGCCAGATCGAAACGGCTGTGCTCGAAGATCAGGCCATCGACTGGATTCTGGCCCGTGCGCGTGTGACGGACCGCCCAGCCAGCTTCGCCGAGGTCACCGGTTTCGGCCGGCAGGCTTAAACTGATCTGATGCAGTCTGCATTCAAGGAGATGGCCATGAACGAGCGCGCCCTGAACCTGGTACCCATGGTCGTCGAGCAGACGGCACGGGGCGAACGGGCCTATGACATCTACTCGCGCCTGCTCAAAGAGCGTGTGGTGTTTGTGGTCGGTCCCATCGAGGACAACATGGCCAACGTCATCGTGGCGCAGTTGTTGTTCCTGGAGTCCGAGAATCCCGATAAGGACATCTCGCTTTACATCAACTCGCCGGGCGGTCACGTCACCTCGGGCATGGCCATTTACGACACCATGCAGTTCATCAAGCCGCAGGTGTCGACCATCTGCTTGGGGCAGGCGGCCAGCATGGGCGCCGTGTTGTTGGCCGGCGGTGCTGCCGGCAAGCGTTATGCGCTGCCGCATTCGCGCGTGATGATCCACCAGCCTTTGGGCGGTATGGAAGGTCAGGCTGTCGACATGGAGATCCACGCCCGCGAGATACTCAAGATCCGCCACCGGCTCAACGAGATACTGTCGCGGCACAGTGGTCAGACCATCGAGCGCATCAAGAACGACACCGATCGCGACAATTTCATGGCCGCCGAAGATGCACAGGCCTATGGCTTGATCGATCGCGTGCTCTATTCGCGCGCCCAGACCGAGGCCGAGGCACCCGCTGCGCCTGCAACCTAAGGTAAAAACCCTTGGGTTAACAATGCGCTGCACTGCGAACTGGTACTTTGCGCCGGGCGCATAGGCCGTGCTATACAGTTTTTACCGGCCGGCACCGACTTTCGGATGCCAGAGCCATGAGCCCCGCCGGTGGGGCAAGGCGGAAGAATGACTGAAGATGTTCGTGGCAAAGGCGATGACGGCAAGCTGCTGTATTGCTCGTTTTGCGGCAAGAGCCAGCACGAGGTGCGCAAGCTCATAGCCGGTCCGTCGGTGTTCGTCTGCGACGAGTGCGTCGAACTGTGCAACGACATCATCCGCGAAGAGCTGGAAGACAAAGCCGAGCAGGGCCGCGAAAAACTACCGCGCCCGCAGGAAATCAAGACGGTGCTCGATGACTACGTCATCGGCCAGGAGCGCGCCAAAAAAACGCTGGCTGTGGCGGTCTATAACCACTACAAGCGCCTGCAAACGCGCGGCGCTACCAACAAGCCCAAAGACGACGTTGAGATCGCCAAGAGCAACATCCTGCTCATCGGCCCGACCGGTTGCGGCAAAACGCTGCTCGCCGAGTCGCTGGCGCGCATGCTCAATGTGCCGTTCACCATTGCCGATGCCACCACGCTGACCGAAGCCGGTTATGTGGGTGAGGACGTCGAGAACATCATTCAGAAGCTGCTGCAGATGTGCGATTACGACGTCGAGAAGGCGCAGACCGGCATCGTCTACATCGACGAAATCGACAAGATCTCGCGCAAGTCCGACAACCCGTCTATCACGCGTGACGTGTCGGGCGAGGGCGTGCAGCAGGCGCTGCTCAAACTCATCGAAGGCA
>CAIVTJ010000028.1 GCA_903908825.1 uncultured Pseudomonadota bacterium
CCAGTCGAATGACCACCAGCAACGTGCCGATGACAACGACCGGACCAACCTGCTGCCTTACTACAACACGGTCACCAAGCTGGCGGTGAACCCGATCAACAACGGTTTGGATGACTCGCGTACTCACGAGCGCTTTTACCAGGCTATCTGGATCTCGCCGAACGCCAGCCGCCTGCGTACGACTTTGGGCGCATCCTATTACGACTATGACTTCCTGACCTTGATCCAGAACAACGCCACCACGCTGGTTGTCGCGCAGACCTTTGCTGACGCAACCATTAACAAGGGCATCTTCGGTTCGGCGCAGTACTCGCTGACCGACAAGTTCACCTTGTCGGGTGAAGTGCGTTATCAGGAAGAAGATGTCACCAACTTCTCGCCGCTGATCAACAAGGGCTTCACGCAGGTCACCAAAACCACGCTGCCGCGTTACTCGCTGACCTATCGTGTAACGCCGGATGTCACCGCCTATGCCCAGGTGGCGCGCGGCAACAACCCTGCCGGCGTCAATGTGGACACGCTGACTCCCAACAAGCAGGCCATTGCCACGGCAGCCGGCACGCTCAGCCAGCTCAATGGCTTCCTGAAGTTTGATGAAGAGCAGTTGTGGAACTATGAGGTGGGCGTCAAGGGCGTCACGCTGGACCGCAAGCTGCGCTTTGATCTGGCTGTCTACAAGCTGGACTGGAAAAACTATGTGACGGTCACCAACTTCCAGATCGCCACGGCTGGCTCGCAGCCCACGATCTCGACGGTGGCTTCGGACTACACCACGCGCGTGTTCTATAACGCCGGTGCCGTGGACGGTAAGGGTGTGGAGCTGTCGCTGGCCTATGAGCTCTCCAAGAACTTTAACGTCAGCATGGCCTATGCCTACACCGACACCAAGTACGCAGATGCCTGCTCGCCCGACATCGTGCGCTTTGGCCTGCCGATTGCTAAGACCGTGCCCTCGGCTTGCGTAGACATCACCGGCAACTCGGTACCGCTGATCGCCAAGAATGCCTGGAACGTGGCTGCCACCTACAGCAAGCCGTTTGCCAACGGTGTGACCTGGGCTAACCGTGCAGAGGCCAACTGGACCGACAAGCTGCTGCTCGATGACGCGAACTTCTCGTGGATCGCCCCCAAGACCACGCTGAACTTCCGCACAACCTTGAGCAAGGGCGACTTCTCGGCGAGCGCCTATGTCAATAACCTGACCGATAACCGCACACCCTCCAACGCTGTTGCCGGTGCAGATCCTCGGATCCTGGCCAGCGACTTCACTTTGAGCGGCAATGCCGGTCAGCGCTATTCGGCGTCGATTTCGGCACCCCGCTCTTATGGCGTCACGCTTAACTATCGCTTCTGAACGGCATCTGGCCGTTACGGAGTAAGTTGAGACCATGCGCTACCTGCGGCCGCTTTATGCGCAGGTAGCCTTGGGTATGGTGCTGGGTATCGTCGTCGGGCTGTTGTGGCCCGATGTGGCGGTACAATGTAAGCCTCTGGCCGACGGCTTCATCAAGCTCATCAAGATGCTGGTGGCGCCGATCATCTTCGGCACGGTCGTGTTGGGCGTTGCGCAAAGTCGTGACCTCGGCCATCTGGGCCGGCTTGGCGCTAAGGCGCTTATCTATTTCGAAGTGGTCTCCAGCCTGGCCATTCTGGTGGGTTTGCTGGCTGCGCATATCGTGCAGCCCGGTGCTGGTCTGCATCTGGACGTCGCGACGCTGGACCCGTCCATCGCTGCGGGCTATGTGCAGCGCGCCGCCGGCCACAGTTGGTCCGAGCGTCTGCTGGCGCTGATACCCGACAATCTGTTAGCCGTCCTGGTCGGCAATGACTTCCTGCAAGTGCTGCTGGTGGCGGTGCTCTGCGGCAGCGTTTGCACCCGGATCGGTTCCGCCGGACAGCGCATCACTGCTGTTATCGACGACCTGTTAAAGCTGCTCTTCGGGGTGATGAACTGGGTGGTGCGACTGGCGCCTTTGGGGGCGTTTGGTGGCATGGCCTTTACGATCGGCCGGTTCGGCTTGGCCACCTTGTGGAAGTTGGCACTGCTAGTGCTGAGTTTGTACGGCGCTTCACTGGTCTTTGTGGCGTTGGTTCTGGGGCCGATAGCCTACTGGTGTGGTTGCGGCATCTGGCCCTTGCTGCGCTATCTGCGTGAAGAAGTGTTGATTGTGTTGAGCACCAGCTCAACCGAGGCTGTGTTTCCGGCGTTGGTAACCAAACTTAAGAAGTTGGGTGCCAGCTCCTCGGTGGTCGGGGTGGTGCTGCCCGCCGGGTACAGCTTTAACCTGGATGGCAGCTGCATCTACATCACGCTGGCGGCGCTATTCCTGGCGCAGGCGACTGGCACTCATCTGGACTGGACGCAGCAGCTGGTGTTGTTTGGCGTCGCCAGTCTGACGTCCAAGGGTACCAGTGGCGTGGCAGGTGTCGGGTTCTTCACGCTGGCGGAAACTCTGGCGGCTGTGCCCAGCATACCCATCGAGTCGTTGGCCATTCTGGTCGGTATCGACCGCGTGTTGAGCGTCTGTCGCGCGGTGACCAGCTTGATCGGTAACGTTGTGGCCACCTTGGCTGTGGCGCGTTGGGAAAATGAACTGGACCGCACGGCGTTGCGCGCAGAGCTAGGCGAGCGTCAGATCGGCTAGCTCTGCGTGGTGGGTCAAAAAAGCGATGTCCTGTCGCGACTGCAGCAGCTCCAGGCTGCGATCAAATTCGATGGCGCCTGCGGGCCTGCCGAACACGTGTGCATGGACCGTGACATCCAGACAGGCTTTGCGCACAACCCGATTGCAGTTGTCGATGATGTGTTGCAGCGATCGGGTGAACAGCCCGGCCTCGTGGCCATAGCGGATAGTCAGCGGCAGATCGTTGATCTCCATGCTGAACGGTAAGGCGACGATGGGGCCTGCAGTTGTCTGTTCTATGCGTGGCATATCGGCATCAAAAAAATCGCCGTGCCAAACCATCTGCCGGGCGGCCAGTAATTGCGTCGTGACTGCACTGGGGGTGCAGCGCGGGCTGATCCAGCCTGCAGGTCGCTGACCGCTGCTTGCCGTCAGGGCGGCAATGCAGCGGTCGATGTCGGTGGCTTCCTGCTCGGGCGTTTGCGTGGCCGGCAAAGTGCCTTGGACCCAACCGTGCGCCGCAATGGGATGGCCGGCAGCGTGAATGGCTGCCAACAGTTGCGGGTTGCGCTCTGCCAGTAATCCGCTGACGTAAAACACGGCCCGGACCTGGCGGGCGGCGAGGATGTCGAGTAACCGCCAGGCGCCGGTTCGTGGCCCGTAGGCGGCCCATGATCGTGCCTGCCAGTCAGCCGTGCGCCCGGGCAGGGGATTGCCCATGGGGCCTATGCCCGGCGCGTCATCATCGGCCCAGCTCTCCAGCATCACGTTGATGCTGACGGCGAGCGGGCACTGCTGAGGCCAGTTGCGGGCCGTAAGTCGAGGGTCTGTCATGACGGTCAGACGATCGTGACCCGCAGACGTGATAAGCCGTCAAATTCGGCTTCCAGTACATCCCCACGCTGGACCGGCCCAACGCCCTCGGGTGTGCCGGTGTAGATGAGATCGCCGGCAGCCAATTCGACCTGCTCGGACAGCGCCGCAATGAGTTTGGGGATGGGCCAGATGAGCAAGTTCAGATCGCTGCTCTGCCGCAACTGGTCATTGACGTGCAGGCGCAGGCCGCCGCTGTTGAGCAGGCCGCATTGGGACACGGGTGTGATGGCGCCGCAGGGCGCGCTGTCTTCAAAAGACTTGGACACTTCCCAAGGCTTTTGCATGCGCTTCATGTCGTTCTGCCGGTCACGGCGTGTCATATCCAGACCAATGGCGTAGCCGAAAATATGCTGGTTTGCGGTGTCGACCGGGATGTTGAGGCCGCCGGAGTGCAAGGCGACCACCAGTTCGAGCTCATGTTGAAAGTCGTTGGTGAGACCCGGATAGCGCACCGTTGCGCCGTGCTGCACGATCATTTCGCGCTGCTTCTGAAAGAAGAACGGCGGCTCATTCTCGGTATTTTGCAGTTCACGCACATGCGCCAGGTAGTTGCGCCCGACGCAGAAGATGCGCCGTACCGGAAATTGCCGCGTGTCACCGTTGACCGGCAACAGTGTCGGCGCAGTCGCCGGGAACACGAGGGTGGGGCTGGATGAGTTCATAGTGGATGTCCGGTGAGTACTCGATGATGTTGGCCAAACATAGTGCAAAAATGCAGCAGCGGGCGACTCAATGTGCGGGTCCGTAGGCTTGCAGCAACTGCAGCAGATCGCTCTGTCCGGGATGACGCTTTAAGGCCCGCTGCAACACGGCCTGGCTTTGCCGGGTCTGTCCCCGCTGCTGCAGGGCGACGCAATAGGTGTAAGCAATTTGCACGTCGTCCGGATCGCGCCGCTCGGCATCGGCTAAGGCCTGCAGGGCTTCGTCATAGCGCTGCTGCCTGACCAGCGACAGTCCCAAGGCCAGCATGACTCTGGCCAGTTCGTCGCGCCCTTTTTGCCTGGCTGTGCGCAACGTTTGTTCTGCCTCGCCTTCTTGGCCTTGCGCGCGTTGGCTTTCCGCTAAGCCCAGATAGGCTGCGGTAAAGCCGCTGTCCTGGGCGATGACGGCGCGGAACTGAGTTTCTGCCGCAACGAGGTTTCCCTGCTGGCGTAGTGAGTCAGCCAGATTGGTGCGGTGCTCAGGGCGATCGGCGTTATAGCGCTGGCTGTCCTGATATTCCTTTAACGCAGACTGCGCGGCCTGTCCGGACGCGTCGGTCAGTTGCTGACTGGCCATCAGACGCACGGCCCGTTGTGAGTCGGCTAGAAGTGAGGGCAGCACACCGGGTGCGCGGCTGGCGACCTCTGCGGCGGCCATGCGCAACAGGGCGTCGCTGTGTGTGGCCGCAAGCGACACCGTCTGGCTGTCGATGTCTGCCCCGGCCTGTTGCAGCCTGCGCAGTGCACTGGCGCGTACGACCGCCGGTTGCTCGCTATCACGGGCGATGGCGGTCACTGCGGCAGCAGCGTCCGGCTGATGTAGACGCAGTGCTGCGAAGGCCCGTCCGAAGGTCTGAAAGGCCGGTGCGGCTTGCGGATAGTGTTGGTCGATAATGCGCTGCGCCCAGCGACTGTCACGCTTGCTGTGACAACTGGTGCAGACGTCGGGCGCACCGACAGCGGCAGAGACTGCCGGTTGCGGTATGCGCAATGAATGATCGTGACGTTGGTCTACCTGCAGATAAGTGCGCACCGGCATGTGGCAGTTAGCGCAGCGTGCGCCGTCTGACTCCACCGGATGAAAATGATGGCTGGTTTGCGCGTAGCTGGCGCTGGCATGGCATTGCAGGCACACGCCATCACCCGGCGCACGCAAGGTCTGTGAATGGGGTTCATGGCAGTCACTGCAAGTGACCCCATGGGCTTGCATGCGGCTCTGCAGGAAAGACACGTGGTTATAGACCTCCTCCCGCATCTGACCATCGTCAAAGTACAAATCCTCATCGATCAAGGCTGGCGTGAAGCCCTGGGTCAAAGGATCTGCGGCCGTGACGGCATCGGTCAGTTGCGCCCGGCGCGAGTGGCATCGCGCGCAGACATCGAGCTCGTGTGCGGTGCTGCGGGGCGAACTGCGCTGCGGTTTGCCGGTCACCGGGTGCGGTTGCCAGCTGATCCCTTTGCGCTCGTCCAAACGGATGCTCAGGCCTTTTTGGCGGTCCGTGTTGTCGTGAGGGCTGGTATTGGCCCATTGCACATGCGCGGAGCCCGGGCCATGGCAGGCTTCGCAACCCACGCCGAGTTCCGACCAAGTGGTGTTGAAGGCGTTGTCAGTTACATTGAAATTTTTCAGGACATGAGTGGCGTGGCAGTCAGCACACATGAAGTTCCAGTTTTGCTGGTATCCGCTCCAATGCTGCGGTGAGCCGGGTATTGCCGGTTGTCCCGGATAGAGGTCGATCCAGCGCTGTCCGCCGGCTGCGGCAGAGCGGGTGTCCCAGGCGGCCGTGAAGGCTTGCAGGCGGCCACCGGGCAGGGCTAGCAAGTACTGCTGCAGGGGCAGCACGCCAAAGGTGTATTGCACGGGATAATCGGCCTCGCGGCCATCGCTGCCCTGGGTGTGGATCAGCCATTGCCCGTGTTCCTGGCGGAAGCCGGAGACGCTGCCCTGATGTTGCAATGATTCGCCTGCAAAAGGCGCTTTGATGCTATCCGCGCTGGCTGCTTGCATGGCCTGCTGATGTTGCGACTTTTGCCAAGCTGAGAAAGCCTGAGTGTGGCAAGCGGCGCAGCGTTCACTGCCGACAAAGGTGGGTGTGCTGGCGTGGTCGCTGCCAGCTGAATTATTTTGCAAGTCCTTGCCGGAGTGGCAAGCGCTCAGCGCCACCAGACACAACAACAGGACGGCCTTTACAGCAGAGGCAAAGGCCTGTCGACGATGAGTAATTTGTTGCATGGTTGGGAGCGAATCTTAAGCCAAGGCACACGATCAAGCTCAGTCATGTCAGGGGGTGTCATGCGATTACGATACGGATGGTCCAGCGTATGGGTGGTGCCGGCGTTGCTGTTGTGCAGCGCGGTCGTTATGGCGGCGCCGCAAGGACTGATTGCCGTAGACAAGGTGGCTAACCGTATCCGCTTTTATGATCCGGTGAGTGTCAGCGAGATCGCACACATTGACGGACCCGGCCCTACAGTCCACGAGTTGGCGCTCGATCCGCTGCAACCGCTGGCCTATGTCCCGCTCTATGGCGATGGCATATACGGCGCTAACCGCAACCCCAACAACAAGGTCCTGATTGTCGATCTGCTCAGCCGCAGTGTGGCTGCAGTCATCGACCTGGGCGGGCATCGCGCACCCCATGGGCTGGTGGCGACACGTGACGGTTCGTTGTGGGTGGTCTGCGATCTGGATAACACCTTGCTGCGTATCGATCTGGCCAGCCGGCAGGTCGTCGACAGTTTCGATGTCCCGGGTGTCGGGGCGCATCAGTTGCTGCTGCAGCCGGACGAGTCACGGCTTTACATCTCTAACAAGCAGTCCGCACCGCAGGTGTTTGATCTGCGACAGCGCCGCTTCATTGCCAGCCTCGATGTCAGGGCTCAGGCACCGGGTACAGGCAACGGTAGCGGCACGGAGGGCATGGCACTCAGTCGTGATGGGCGGCGCTTGTTCATAGCCGACAATGGTCAGGGGGCCATCCATGTGTTCGACACGGGCAGTCTCAAGCCCCTGCAGACGGTGCCCTTGCAGGCGCTGGCGCCGTCCAATGCCAAGCGCACCCGTCTGATCAAGTTGCTGGTCTCGCCGGATGGCCGCTGGCTAGTGACCACAGCCTATGCAAGCGGTCAGGTCTGGATCATCGATACCCGCGACCTGTCGCGCCAAAAGCAGGTCGCTGTCGCCAAGGGTCCCCAAGGGGTCGCGTTCGCGGCTGACGGGCGCACGGTGCTGGTCGCGAGCCATGACAGCGGCCTGCTGACCCGTCTGGAGCTGGCCAGCGGGAGGGTCATTCAAGCCTATGAAGGGGGCGAGGGCATCGAGTCGCTGGCATTTTATTGAGCGCGCTCTAGCATTAATTGACCCCAACACGGCGCCTGAGTAGAATGCGCGACCTTTCGCACGCTACCGCACCCACTGGGGATGCAGGCGTTTCATCTTCAGGGTAGGGTTTACATGTACGCGGTCATCGCCACTGGCGGAAAACAGTATCGGGTTGAGAAGAACGGCACGCTGCGCGTGGAGTTGCTCGACGCCGAAGCAGGCAGCACAGTTGAATTCAACGAAGTGCTGATGGTCGCCGATGGCGCCAATGTCCGCATCGGTGCGCCGCTGCTGGCCGGTACCACGGTCACCGCCACGGTCGAAATGCACGGTCAGGGCGAAAAGAAGCCCATCGTCAAGTTCCGCCGTCGTAAGCACTACCTGCGCATGAAAAATCATCGCCAGAAGTACACGCTGGTCAAGATCACGGATATCCTGCAGGCCTGATCGGGCACTGCATAGCTTCGGAGACACAACATGGCACATAAGAAAGCAGGCGGTAGTACCCGCAACGGTCGCGAATCCCACAGCAAGCGCCTGGGCGTCAAGCGCTTTGGCGGCGAGTCTGTGCTGGCCGGCAACATCCTCATCCGTCAGCGCGGCACGCCGGTGCGCGCTGGTGTCGGCGTGGGCGTGGGTACAGACCACACCTTGTTCGCACTGGTCGATGGTCGCGTGCACTTCGGGCGCAAGGGCCCCGAGCAGCGCCGCTACGTGAGCGTGCTGGCCAACTGACCGGCGGCCGTCGAGACAGCTTGATCCCGAAAGCCCCGGCCTCGAGCCGGGGTTTTCGTCTGTGCAACCGTAAGGCTCCCCCATGAAGTTCGTCGATGAAGCAACAGCGAAGGTCCAGGCCGGCAATGGCGGCCGCGGCTGCGTGAGTTTCCGCCGCGAAAAGTTTGTGCCTTTCGGCGGACCTGATGGCGGTGACGGCGGCTATGGCGGCAGCGTCTATCTGCGCGCGACCGAGGGCATCAACACGCTGGTCGACTTTCGCATCCAACGCACTTTCAAGGCACGTTCGGGCGAGGCCGGTTCCGGTGCCGAGTGCACCG
Source organism: uncultured Pseudomonadota bacterium (assembly GCA_903908825.1). Taxonomy (GTDB): domain Bacteria; phylum Pseudomonadota; class Gammaproteobacteria; order Steroidobacterales; family Steroidobacteraceae; genus ZC4RG30. The sequence goes on from CAIVTJ010000028.1 coordinate 8,579, forward strand.
GACGAAGCGGCGAAGACCTGTATGTGACCGTGCCCGTGGGTACGACGGTCAAAGATCTGGAAACCGGCGAGATTCTGGCCGATCTGGACACCGCTGACATGACCATCAAGGTGGCCGAGGGCGGCAAGGGTGGCTTCGGTAACCAGCGATTTAAATCCAGCACCAACCGCGCACCGCGCCAATATGGCTCGGGCCTGCCGGGCGAGAGTCGCATGCTGGGCTTGGAGATGAAGGTCATTGCCGACGTGGGTCTGCTGGGCCTGCCCAACGCCGGTAAGTCGACCTTGATCCGTGCGGTGTCAGCGGCCCGTCCGCGCGTGGCCGACTATCCGTTCACCACGCTTTACCCCAACCTGGGCGTGGTCGATGTGGGCGAGCACCGCAGCTTTGTGATGGCTGACATCCCGGGCCTGATCGAAGGCGCCGCCGATGGCGCAGGCCTGGGGCATCGCTTCCTGAAGCATCTGGATCGCACCGGCGTGCTGCTGCATCTGATCGACATCGCGCCGCCCGACCCGGACTCAGATCCGGTTAAAGATGCGCGCGCGATCATCGCTGAGCTGAAGAAGTACAGCAAAACGCTGGCTGCCAAGCCGCGCTGGCTGGTGTTGAACAAGAGTGATTTGTTGTTGCCCGAAGACGCCAAGGCTGTGGCGGCAGACATCGCAAGGCGTCTGCGGCACAAGGGTCCGAAGTTTTTGATCTCGGGGGCGACCGGCGAGGGGACCAAGCCCCTGTGCGACGCCATCATGCAGGCGCTGGAAGCAGCCCGCAAACCGCAGGAGTAGCCGCAGCTACTCCCGGGTGACCAGCCAGGCTTTAGGCCTTGGCTAGCGCCAGAGCCTTGACCTTGGCGGCCAGACGGCTTTTATGACGGGCGGCCTTGTTGCGGTGCACGAGGCCCTTGTTGACCATGGTGTCGATGTTGGGCTCAGCGGCCAGCAGGGCCTGCTTGGCGCCCTCGGCACTGCCGGTGCTGACTGCGTCAGTCACCTTGCGTATGGCTGTGCGCATACGCGACCGCAAAGCGACATTGCGCTCACGATGCTTTTCTGCCTGCCGGGCTGCTTTTTCCGCCGATTTTGTGTTGGCCACGCCTGTCTCCGCCGATGCCGAATACTAAAGAGCCGCGTAGTTTGGGCAGAGGGCCCTCCGATGTCAATCAACCTCGCTGCGACGGCCGTAGATAGGCTCTTCTGTTAGGCTCTGACGCGCATGAGCAGCGCTATATTTAAAAAGACCAGCATTGTCGGGCTGGCCACGCTGCTGTCGCGGATCACCGGACTGCTGCGCGAGATGATCTACGCGCACAGCTTTGGTGCCAGCGCCCTGATGGACGCCTTTCTGGTGGCGTTCAAAATCCCCAATTTCCTGCGCCGGCTGTTTGCCGAGGGCGCGTTCTCGCAGTCGTTTGTGCCGGTCATCTCTGAGCACCGGGTGCAGCGCAGCCATGACGAGGTGCGCGAGCTGGTGGCCGGGGTGTCGGGCACTTTGGGGGCGGTGCTGCTGGTGCTCAGTGCAATAGGCGTGGTGGCGGCGCCGCTGATCATCCTGCTGTTTGCCCCGGGCTTTACCCAAGTGCAGGGCAAGTACGAGATGGCCGTACACATGTTGCGCTGGACCTTCCCTTATCTGTTTTTCGTGTCGCTGACGGCGCTGTTTTCGGGCGTGCTCAACAGCTACGGGCGCTTTGCGATCCCGGCGCTGACCAGCGTCATCATGAACACGGTGATGATCGGCGCGACGCTGCTGGCGGCCACGCACAGCAGTGACCCCGGGCTGACGATGTCTATCGGCGTGTTCGTCGCCGGCTGTGTGCAACTGGCGTTTCAGCTGCCGGCGGTGGCCCACCTCAAGCTGCTGGCCTGGCCGCGCTGGCGTCCTGCCATGGTCGGGGTTCGACGCATCGGTGCACTGATGGTGCCCGGCATCATCGGCTCGTCGATGGCGCAGGTCAGTTTGCTGCTAGACACCATCATCGCGTCGTTTCTGGTCACCGGCAGCATCGCCTGGTTGTATTACGCCGACCGCTTGATGGAGTTTCCGCTGGGTGTGTTCAGCATTGCGCTGGCGACAGTGATCTTGCCGGGTCTGTCGGCGCATCACGCCAATGATGCCCGCGAGCAGTTCAGTCAGACGCTGGACTGGGCGCTGCGCTTGACGGTGCTGCTGTCGGCGCCGGCGGCCGTGGCCTTGTTGTGCTTTGCCCAGCCGCTGACGGCGACCTTGTTTGGTTATGGCCGATTCGGTGGTGAAGACGTGCGCATGGCCAGCTATGCGCTGATGGCTTATTCGTGGGGGCTGCTGGGCTTCAGTCTGGTCAAGGTGCTGGCGCCGGGCTACTACGCGCGGCAAGACACGCGGGCGCCGGTACGCATCGCGCTGATCTCACTGGCCTGCACCATGAGCTTGAACGTGCTGGTCGTCTATCCGGCGGCGCGTCTGGGGTTTGCCGTGCCGCATGTGCTGCTGGCTACCTCCACCTGCATCGGTGCTGCGCTCAACACCACGATGTTGTGGCGCGGTTTGTACCGCGCCGGAGTGTTGCAAGCTGCGGGCGACTGGGGCCGGTTCCTGCTGCGCGTGGTGTTGGCTAACGCAGCCATGGGCGCTTTGCTGGTGTGGCTGGCGGGTGATCTGGCCAGCTGGATCGCGCTGCCGGCCTATGCGCGGGTGCTGCGGCTGGCCGGCGGCGTGGTGGCCGGTGCGCTGGTCTATTTTGCGGTGCTGTTTGCAGCCGGACTGCGCTACCGGGATCTGCGCCCGGCGGTGTTATGATTGCAGTCTCTGGCGCGCCGCCGCTGCAGTCCTGACCCCGGCCCGATGGATCTGATCCGACGATTATCGCCGCCGCCTTCAGCGCTGCGCACCGAACCCGGTTATGCGGCCACCATCGGTAGCTACGACGGCTTGCACCGGGGCCACCGTGCCTTGCTGCAGCACACCCTCGCGCGCGCTGCCGAACGCGGGCTGCGCAGTCTGCTGATTACCTTTGAGCCGCTGCCACGCGAATATTTTTCGCCGCAGTCGCCGCCCGCGCGGCTGACGAGTTTTAGAGACCGCTGGCATCTGTTGCGGCACAGCGGGCTCGATACCTTGTGCGTGCTGCGCTTTGCCGACGCGCTGCGGCAGTTGCCGGCTGAGGCTTTTGCGCGGCAGTTGCAACAGGCCGGTGTGCGTCATCTGGTGGTGGGTCACGACTTCAAGGCGGCACGCGATGGCGAGGCCAGTGCGGCCTGGTTGCAAGCCCACGGCGCGCGCTTTGGCTTTACGGTGGAGATTATCGAGCCGGTGTTGTTTGACGGGCAACGTGTCAGCAGTCGCGGCGTGCGTCAGGCGCTGGCCGACGGCGATCTGCCGCTGGCGGCGCGGCTGTTGGGTCGTGGCTATGCCATGACCGGGCGCGTGCAGCGCGGGCAGCAGTTGGGGCGCACGCTGGGTTTTCCGACGGCCAACCTGCGTTTGGCGCGGCGCCGTTCGCCCACCGATGGCATTTTTGCAGTGCGCGTGCGCGGTATACGCGACGATGCGGCTGGCCGGCGCGGGCTGCCCGGTGTCGCCAGTCTGGGCACACGCCCGACGGTGCAAGGCCGTGTACCCTTGCTGGAAGCGCATGTTTTCGATTTCGCCGGCGATTTGTATGGCCGTGAAATCGAGGTGGAGTTCGTCGCGCGTTTGCGCGGCGAACAGCGTTTTGAATCTTTGGATGCCATGGTGGTGCAGATGCATCAGGATGCCGCCGCGGCCCGTGCTGTGCTGGCCGCCGATGACGACACTGCTGACGTTGGAGTATGACCCCGGTGACCGATTACAAGCTGACTGTCAACCTGCCGCAGACCGACTTTCCGATGAAGGCCGATCTGGCGCGGCGTGAACCGCAGCTGCAAGCCTGGTGGGATGGCCACGACATCTACGGCAAGCTGCGTGCGCAGTCGCTGGGTCGGCCGCGGTTTGCGCTGCATGATGGCCCGCCCTATGCCAACGGGGTGATCCACATCGGTCATGCCACCAACAAAGTGCTCAAGGACATCATCGTCAAGTCGCGCACCCTCGATGGTTGCGACTCACCTTACATTCCCGGTTGGGATTGCCACGGTCTGCCCATCGAGTTGCAGGTCGAAAAAAAGCATGGCCGTGTCGGCCAGAAGCTCGATGCGCGCGCCTTCCGCGCCGCCTGCCGCGCCTATGCACGCGAGCAGGTGTTGTTGCAGAGCCGTGATTTCCAGCGTTTGGGCGTGTTCGGTGACTGGCAACGACCCTACCTGACCATGGATGCCAGCTTCGAGGCGCAGCAGATACGCGCCTTGGGCAAGGTCATCGCCAACGGTCACTTGTACAAGGGCGCCAAGCCGGTGCACTGGTGTTTGGACTGCCGTTCGGCCCTGGCTGAGGCTGAAGTCGAATACGAAGACAAGACCTCTTCGGCCATCGATGTGGCTTTCG
>CAIVTJ010000029.1 GCA_903908825.1 uncultured Pseudomonadota bacterium
ACCTTGGCGGGCGAGCAACTCGGCGTTATAGATGTTGCGCCCATCAAAGATCACAGGGTGCTTCAGCAACGTCTTGAGTTGATCGAAGTCAGGACTGCGGAACTCCTGCCATTCGGTGACCAGCACCAGAATGTCTGCACCGGTCGCAGCCTCATAGGCATCATCCACAAAGGTCACGCCGGCCACGGTGCCCAGTGCGCGCTGCGCTTCGGCGGTGGCCACCGGGTCATAGGCGCGCACAGTGGCGCCTGCAGCCAGCAGTTCGTTAATGACGGTGAGCGACGGCGCTTCGCGCATGTCGTCTGTGTTGGGCTTGAACGACAAGCCCCATAGCGCCACGGTCATGCCCTGCAATTGGCCGTTAAAGTGCGCCTTGATCTTGGACACCAGCACCGACTTCTGGTCAATGTTGACCTGCTCCACCGCATCGAGAATGCGCGCGTGATAGCCCACTTCGCGCGCAGAGCCAACCAAAGCACGCACGTCCTTGGGGAAGCACGAGCCGCCATAGCCGGCACCCGGGTAAATAAAGCTGTAGCCAATGCGCGGGTCTGAACCAATGCCCACGCGCACTTTTTCAATGTCTGCACCGACGAGCTCGGCGATGTTAGCCAGCTCGTTCATGAAGCTGATCTTGGTGGCAAGCATGGCGTTGGCCGCGTACTTGGTCAGCTCTGACGAGCGGATGTCCATGACCACCAAGCGATCGTGGTTGCGCGTGAAGGGCTCGTGCAACACACGCAGCAGCTCTACGGTGCGCGGGTTGTCGGTGCCGATGACCACGCGATCGGGCTTCATGAAGTCGGCGATGGCCGAGCCTTCTTTCAAAAACTCAGGGTTCGAAACGATATCGAACTCTATGGCTGCGCCACGCGCCGCCAAAGCCTTGGTGACCTGAGCACGGACCTTATCGGCCGTGCCCACCGGCACCGTGCTCTTGGTGATGACCACGGCATATTTATTCAGGTGCGTGCCGATGGTGTTGGCAACGGCCAGCACGTATTGCAGGTCGGCAGAGCCATCTTCGCCAGGGGGCGTGCCCACCGCGATGATCTGAAACAAGCCGTGCTCTACGCCGTGCGCCGCATCGGTGGTGAACTCCAGGCGACCGGCTTCAGCGTTGCGCTTGATCAGTGCGTCAAGACCTGGCTCATGGATGGGCACATCGCCGGCCTTGAGCCGCGCAACCTTGCGCTCGTCCACGTCCACACAAACCACATGGTTGCCGGCATCTGCCAGGCACGCGCCGGTGACCAAACCCACATAGCCGGAACCGAAGATCGTAACGCGCATGAACAGCCCTCTAATCTAACGCCAGCCCGTACAGAGAGCCGGTCACATAAACGTCACAGGATTGCAGGAAATGAAGTCTGCCGTATGACAGCCGCGGCTGCTTGACGCGCCGCGCCTAGACTTCAGTGCTTATCCGCTTGGACACCGGGGCCAGCTTCGTTGGGCTTGCGCCGGTTGATCATAGAGACCTTACCGTCAGGCGGCAGTGTGACCAGCCCCTTGCGGTTCCAGACATAGTCCTGAATCTCACCCTTCATCTCGTATTCGGCTACGGCGTCGGACAGTCGAGCTGCAGCACGGCGGCAGTCAAAGTTTGCCAAGGCGATGAGCAGATCATCGAGCAACTGTTGGATGCGATCCCAGGGCAGAGAGTGTTCGATGGCCCGCATGATGCGCGGGTGATCGGTGCCGGCTACGTTCGAACCGATGAGCAACTCTTCGTACAGCTTCTCGGCAACTCTCAGGCCGGTGTATTGGATTTCGATGTCGCCATCGGGGTTGGCCTCATTGCGCACGGTCAGGCCCATGAGGCTGATCATGCGACGGGCTAAGTCATCGATGCGCACCGGGTTGCCCATGTCTAGAACAAACACGTCGCCACCCTTCCCCATAGCACCGGCCTGGATAACCAGCTGCGCGGCCTCGGGGATG
>CAIVTJ010000030.1 GCA_903908825.1 uncultured Pseudomonadota bacterium
CACCTTGACCAGACGCCAGTTGCGCAGCACGTACTCATGGATCTCGGCGCGTACCCAGTGCACGGCAAACGACACCATGCGCACGTTAACCGACGGGTCAAAGCGCTTCACGGCCTTCATCAGGCCCACGTTGCCTTCCTGCACCAGGTCGCCCAGCGGCAGGCCATAGCCCACATAGCCGCGGGCGATATGCAGTACAAAGCGCAGGTGTGAGAGCACCAGTTCGCGCGCGGCGGTCAGGTCGTTGTGCTGCTGCAGGCGGGAAAACAGCGCCACTTCCTGTTCACGTGTGAGCACGGGAATGCGGCTGATGCGCTCGGCATAAGCCTCGAAACTGCCCAGCGGGCCGGCCAGCAACTGGTCGTTCGGGCGGGCGGCAAGCAATGCGGCGGTGGTCATGCGGAATCTCCGTAAGAGTTACCCATGGACCGCATATTAGCACTCACCGACCTAGAGTGCTAACAACCGTGTCACGATTCGAATCGGGGGTGTAGGGCGGCCAGCTGCCGGGAGGCGGCGATCCAGGCGCCGGTGAGGCCCAGCAGCACGCCAGCGGCCAGCAGGGCGGCGAACTCCCGCCAACCCGGGGCGGCCAGCGCAAAGTGGCTGCCGTAGCTGACGGCCAGCTGGCTGACAGGCGTGGCCAGCAGCAAAGAGCCGAAGGTCAGCAACAGCATGGCCAATACGGCCCCCAGGCCGCCGTAGAGCGCGCCCGTATAGAGAAAAGGCCTGCGGATGAACGCGGGGCTGCCGCCGACCAGCTGCGTGATGTCGATCTCGGCGCGCCGGCTGTGGATCTCGAGGCGGATGATATTGCCCACGACCGCGACCACACCCAGCGCGAGCAGGCCGCCCACGGTCAGTGCCAGCCGGCGTAGCAAAGCCAGAATGGCCGTCAGGCGCCGCGTCCAGTCGCCATCGACCTGTACAACTTCTACTTGTGGCCAGGCTGCCAGTTCGCGCCGCAGCGCGTCGATGGCGGCGGGACCGCTGGCGCTGGCTGAAGGCCTCAGACTGATGACCTGCGGCAGCGGGTTATCGCCCAGTGCAGCCAGTGCAGCCGCCAGCCCGCTGTCTTGCTGCAGTTGCCGCAAAGCCTGCTCAGCGGTGATGACCTGCACGGTCGAGACCTCGGGGCGGGTGCGCAGTTGCGCGGCCCGTTGCTGCACTTCGGGCAGCGGGGTCTCGAGCTTGAAATAGACGCTGAGGTCGATGGCGGTGGCGGCCTGGTCACTGACGCGGCTCGCGCTCTCGACCAGCAGCGCAAAGCCCGCCGGCAGTGTCAGCGCGATGGCGATCACCGCGACCGTAAAGCCGGTGGCCCAGGGCGCGCGTACCAGCCGCCCGAGCGCAAACAGCAGCGCCTGCAGGTGCCGGGCTAACCAACCGCTCATGGTGCCACCCCGCCATCGGCCAGCCGGCCATCGACCAGTTGGATCTGCCGCAGCCCCGATTCGCGCACCAGCGCCATGTCGTGGCTGGCCACGACCACGGTGGCGCCGGCGTCACGCAGTCGCCCGAACAACGCCATGATCTCGCGCGAGAGCTGCGGGTCGAGGTTGCCGGTGGGCTCGTCGGCGACCAGCAGCGGCGGCCGGCCGACGATGGCGCGTGCGATGCCCACACGTTGTTGTTCGCCTACCGACAGTTCCAGCGGTCGGGCTTGGATGCGGTCTAGCAAACCCACCTGATCGAGTGCAGCACGCACCCGCTTGTCGAGGTCGGCCAGCGGCGTGTGCGCAACCACCAGCGGCAGGGCCACGTTGTCGAACACGCTGCGGTCGATCAGTAGACGGTGATCTTGAAACACCATGCCCAATTGCCGCCGGAAGGCTGGAATATGGCTCTGGGGCAGCTTGCTGAGGTCTTTACCCAGCACCTGCACCTGACCGCGCGAGGGGTGTTGCAGCAGTGCGATGAGCCGCAGCACGCTGCTCTTGCCGGCACCGGAGCGACCGGTCAGAAACACCATCTCGCCTGCGGCGATCTCGAAACTGACGCCGGAAAGGGCCTCGCGCCCGCTGGCGTAACGTTTGGAGACGCGATCAAAGCGGATCACGGCGCCTCACCGCCGGTGTGGCTGTCGCCGACCAGCGCGCTGGCGAACTGCGCGGCATGAAAGGGGCCGAAGTCGCCGGACTGCTCGCCGATGCCGATAAAACGGATGGGCAGGCCTAAGCGCCGGGCAATGGCCACGGCGATGCCACCGCGTGCCGTGCCGTCGAGCTTGGTCAGCACCAGTCCGGTGACACCCACGGCCTCTTTAAAGGCCACGGCTTGAGCCAGCGCGTTCTGCCCCTGGTTGGCGTCGAGTATCAGCAGCACCTCATGCGGCGCGGTCGGATCGACACGCTGGATCACGCGTTTGATCTTTTTCAGCTCTTCCATCAGATGCGATTGGCTGTGCAGACGGCCGGCGGTGTCGGCCAGCACCACATCGATGCCGCGCGCCTTGGCCTGTTGCAGCGCATCGAAGACCACCGAGCCCGGATCGCTGCCTGCGGCTTGCTGATGGATGTGCGCGCCGCTGCGCTCGGCCCAGATCTGCAGCTGTTCGGCTGCGGCCGCACGGAAAGTGTCGCCGGCGGCCAGCATCACGCTGCGACCCTCGCCGGCCAGACGCGTGGCGAGTTTGCCGATAGAGGTGGTCTTACCCGAGCCGTTGACGCCCACGACCATCACCACATAGGGCTTGTGCGCAGCGTCGATGTGCAGCGGCTGCTGACAGGGCGCAAGGATGGCGGTCAGGTCGTCGCGCAGCGCGTCGAGCAATGCATCGACATTGGCCAGTTCCTGCCGCGCCAGACGGCCGCGCAGGTCTTTGAGCAGGGTTTGCGCCAATTCAGCGCCGACATCGGCGCCGATCAGTCGGGCCTCGAGGTCTTCGAGCAGCTGGGCATCGATCTGCCGGCCGCGGAACAGGCCGCGCAGGCCCTCAGACACGCGCGCGGTGCCGCGCCCGAGGCGCTCGCGGAGGCGGGAAAAGAATCCGCGGCTTTCAGTGGTGCCTGACATGGTCTGCATAGGGGTCGGTGATCCGGCCCATAGTGTAATAGGCTTGGGCCATGAAACGTGGCGAGCGCGAACTGCGCATCATCGGCGGCAGCCTGCGCGGCCGCAAAATCCGCTTTGCGGCCGATCCGGCTATCCGTCCGACACCTGACCGGGTGCGCGAGACGCTGTTTAACTGGTTGCAGCAATACCTGTCCGGTGCGCGCTGCCTGGACTTGTTTGCCGGCAGCGGTGCGCTGGGTCTCGAGGCACTGTCGCGCGGGGCCTCGCGCGTGGTGTTCGTCGATACCAGTTCCGATGCCATCATCGCGCTGCGCGACAACGTCACCCGCTTTGGCGTCGCGGGCGCGGAGTTCGTGGTCAATGATGCACAGCGGCAGGTGCGCTCACCCGGCGGTCCCTTCGATGTGGTGTTCCTCGATCCGCCCTTTGATTCGGGTCTGGCCGGTTCGCTGCTGGCCTCGCTGGCAGCCAGTCACAGCCTGGCACGCGGCGCGCTGGTCTATGTCGAACTGCCGCGTCGCACGGCCTTGCCTGCCTTACCCGATGGTTGGTCTGTGCATCGTCAGGGTCAGGCCGGCGAGGTGGGCTATTATTTGCTGTCGACCACAGCACAGGGTTAGTCATGACGCGCAATGCCGTTTATCCGGGTACGTTTGACCCGATCACCAACGGTCATGCCGACTTGGTGCGCAGAGCTGCGCGCTTGTTCAGCCGCGTGGTGGTGGCCATCGCTGCTAATCCGGGCAAAACGCCGATGTTCACGCTCGATGAGCGTATCGAAATGGCCAGCCGGGTGCTGGCCGATGTGCCAAACGTCGTGGTTATGGGTTATTCCGGGCTGACGGTCGATTTTGCCCGCGCGAATGACGTCAGTATCATCGTGCGCGGCCTGCGTGCCGTCTCGGATTTCGAGAATGAGTTTCAGTTGGCCAACATGACCCGCCATCTGGCCAGCGAGCTCGAGACGGTGTTTCTGACGCCGCAAGAGCAGTTTATTTTTATCTCTTCGTCGCTCATCCGCGAGATCGCTGTTTATGGCGGACCGGTTGATGAGTTCGTACACCCTTCCGTTGCTATCGAATTGCGCAAGAAGAAACGCCCATGACCATCCGCCCTACCTTTGTCAGGACCTTTGTTGCTTCGCTGTTGCTGCTGGGCAGCGGGTCTTTGCTGTGCGCCGCGCAGCTGCCGCCGGCCAAGGCCGCTATTGCCAGTGCGCACCCCTTGGCCACGGCGGCCGGTATGGAAGTGCTGCGTCAGGGTGGCAATGCCTTTGATGCCGCGGTGGCAGTCAGTGCAGCGCTAGCCGTAGTCGAGCCCAGCGGCTCGGGCCTGACCGGCGGCGGCCTGTTTCTGTTGCATCGCGCGGCCGATGGCCGTGATGTGATCATCGACGCGCGTGAAGTGGCGCCGCTGGCCGCCACGCGTGACATGTATCTGGATAAAGACGGCAACCCGATCCGCGGTGCCTCCACCAACACGGCGCTGGCTGCCGGCATTTCGGGTGAACCGGCCGGCTTGGCCGCCTTGCAATCGCGCTACGGGCGCTTGCCCCTGGCCACCAGTCTGGCACCGGCCATCAAGCTGGCACGCGACGGCTTTGACATGTACCCGCGCCTCAACGCCGGGCTGAAGCAGAAGGCCGCGCAGTTCGCCAAGACCGAGGACGGACTCAAGACGTTCTACGGCAAGGACGGACTGCCTGTGCCGGTGGGCACGCGCCTCAAGCAGCCGCTGCTGGCGCGCACGCTGCAGACTCTGGCCAACGAGGGCATGCAGTCGTTTTACACCGGCACCGTCGCCAAGCAGATGCTGGCCGGTATGCGCCAGCTGGGCGGCATCTGGACCGAGGCCGATCTGGCCGCATACAAGACGCTGGAGCGCGAGCCCATCGTCGGCAGCTATCGCGGCGTCAAACTGATCTCGGCACCGCCACCGTCCTCCGGTGGCATCGCGCTGGTCGAGGCGCTGAACGTGCTCTCCGGCTATGACCTGCAACAGGTCGATAGCGTCACCCGCAAACACCTGATCATCGAAGCCGAGCGGCGGGTGCATCGCGACCGTGCGATCTATCTGGGTGATCCGGCCTTCACCAACGTGCCGGTCAAGCTGTTGCTAGATCCGGCTTATGCCGCGGGACTGCGCACTTCCATACGCATGGATCGCGCCACGCCCAGCAACACCTTGGCCGATGCACCCGAAGCGGCTGCGGCCGGCACCAACACCACGCATTTCTCGATACTCGATCAGGATGGCAACCGCGTCGCCGGCACCATCACCCTGAATGCCGGCTTTGGCACGGGCTTGCTGGTGCCCGGCACCGGACTGCTGCTCAACAACCAGATGGATGACTTTTCGATCAAGCCGGGCGTGCCCAACATCTATGGCCTGATCGGCGCCTCGGCCAACGCTATCGAGCCCGGCAAGCGCATGTTGTCTTCGGTGACGCCGACCTTCGTCGAAGGCCCGCGCGGCTACATGATCGTGGGTTCGCCGGGCGGCAGCCTGATCACCGGCATGGTGCTGCTAGCCACACTCGACTGGATCGATGGCAAGAGCGCCGAACAGATCGTCGCCGCACCGCGCATCCATCATCAGTATCAGCCTGACGTGCTGGCCTATGAGGCCGCGGCACTCAGCGATGCCGATGTGGCCGCACTGGAAAAGCTCGGCCACAAGCTGCGTCGTCAGGAGACCTGGGGCAACCTGCAGGTGGTGACTTACGACAGCGCCACCGGCGAGGTCCACGCCGCCAGTGACCCGCGCGGCGTGGGTACGGCCGGCTTGTACTAGCGCCTGCTGCTTAAGGCGCCGGCTTGGCGACGATCACCGTGAAGCTGTCGGGCAGCGGTTGCGCCCGCGGCCTGGGTTGCTCTGCGGTGGGCGCCGGCACCGGTCCGAAACTGGCGGTCACGGTGTACAGCTGGTGAGTCGTCGGATCCAGCGTCATGGTGCGCGCGCCGCTCTGTGTGGTCAGCGTCGCAGCCACCGCATAGCGATCGGCCGGCAGCACCTTGACCACCGTGATGCTGCCTTCGCCGTTTGACGCAAACACCAGCCCCAGACCCGCATCGTAAGACACCGCATCGGTGCCCTTGCCTATGGCCACACGCGCCACGGCCTTGCCGCTGCGCGCATCGGTGACCGCCATGACCTTGTCGTCGCAGACCGAGTACAGGCGATCCTGAGCGACATTGATGGCCAGGCCAGTGGGTTCATCGCAGCCCTTGAGTTCCCAGTTGGCCACGACGGCCAGCTTGAAGGCGTCGATCTTCAGCAAGCGGCCCGGCGCGCTTTCGATGTTCACGAACACCATGCCCTTACCGTCCGCAGCCGCAAACTCGGGCTTGTCGGGCATGGGCAGTGTGGCCAAGGGCTTGAGTGTTACCGCATCCAATACGCTGGCATCTTTGCTGCGGCCGTTAAACGTAAACAGCCGCTTGCTGGCGCTGTCGTACAGGATGGCGTCCGGGTTGTTGCCCGCCACCGGTACTTCACGCAGCACGGCCAGCGTCTCGTAATCAAACTCTGTGATGGTGTTGGCGCGGCCGTTGCTCGTGTAGCCGCGATGCAGCTCGGGCGCCAGAGCCACGCCATGCACACCGGGCAGATTGGCGATGCGACCCAGCAGCGCGCCGGTCTGCGTGTTCACCACCTCGACCCGGTCGCCGCGCGTGATGAACAGCCGGTGCAGCGGCGCGTCCATCGTCAGGTAGTCCCAGCTGCCGGTGCCGGGCAGCGCCCAGCGGTCGCTGATCTGGTAGCTCGTACCGGCCGGTGCGTCTGCGGCAGTGGCGGTGGCGCACAGCGCGCTCATCACCACCAGTCCGGTGATCCAGGCAGAAAAACGAGGTGAGGCTGGCATGAGCGGCTCCAACATTTATGATGAACGCCATGATCAACCTCTCTCGTCGCTCTGTCACGGTGCTTTGCGGGTTGTTGGCCAGCCTCTCTTTGGTGCCTGGCACCGCCCACACGGCTGCTGCGCTGACGGTCGCCCAAGCCTTGGCCGATGCGCCGGCGGCCGACTGGCGCAGCCCGGCACCGGAACAGACTGTCGTGATGACGCTGCCTGGCGGGCGGCAGGTCCTCATCGAGTTGGCGCCGGGCTTCGCGCCGCGCCACACCCGTCAAATCGCACAGCTGGTCCATGCCGGCTGGTACGACGGGCTGGCCATCGCGCGGGTTAACGACAACTACGTGACCCAGTGGGGTGATGCTGACGCCACGCGGGCGCTGCCCGAGGGCCAAGCGCGGACTCAGCCCGCGGAGTTTTTCCTGCCGGCTTTACCGGCCGGCGCACACTGGCTGGAGCTGCCCGGCCCCGACAGTTTCGCCCGCCACACGGGTCTGGTGGACGGATGGCCGGCGGCACGCAACCGGCCGGGCGGGCCGGTCTGGCTGGCGCACTGCTATGGCATGGTGGGCGCCGGCCGCGACAACGCGGCCGACAGCGGCAGCGTCACCGAGCTGTATGCCGTCATCGGCCACAGCCCCCGGCAACTCGATCGCAACGTCACGCTGGTCGGGCGGGTGCTGCAGGGCATCGAGCATCTGGCTGCCTTGCCGCGCGGTACCGCCGCCATGGGTTTTTATGCGACGCCGGCCGAACGCACACCCCTGCTGACGGTGCGCCTGCTGGCCGATCTGCCGGCGCAACAGCGCCCGGACCTGCAGGTGCTGCGCACCGACAGCCCCGGTTATGCCCGCTGGCTGGCGGCCAAACGCGAGCGGCGTGAAGACTGGTTTGTGGAGCCCGGTGGACACATCGACCTGTGTAACGCTCTGCCGCCAGTGCGGCAGCGCCCGGCAGTCTTACCCTAGCGCCCACACCAGCCACACTGCGGCGGTGCCGGTGAAAATCGGCCAGATCACCGAGCCGGTCAGCCGAACGGTGATCAGCGCCACGGCCGTGCCTAGCCATTCTTTGGGGCCCCCGGCCAGCACCGCAGGCACGACGTAGCTGACGAACAGGCAGCCCGGCACATACGACAGCAGCGTGCTGACCCACGGCGCCGGGCGCACGCGGCTGAACAGCCAATAGCCGCCGGCACGCGTGGCAAAGGTGCCGGCAGCCATGCCCAGGATGGCCAGAACCGTAGGGCCGTGCAGCTGTGCCATCAGCGCCCCGCCTTGGCGCGTTCGCACAGCAGGCCGGTGAGCCCGCCGGCCAGTGCGCCGGCCACGATGTGCCAAGCCGTGCCGGGCAGCAGCCGTGAAACAGCCAGTGCCACGGCTGCGGCTGCCAGCCAGGGCAGCAGGTCGCCGCGCCCCCGCCACATCGGTGCCAGCAGCGCGATGAAGGTGGCCAGCGCCGCAAAAAACAGCGGATGTCCCGGCCCGGCCGCCACCAGGCTGCCGGACAGGTGGCCGATCAGCGTGGTGAGTATCCACACCCCCCAGACCGGCATGCCGCTGCCCAGCAGAAAGGCCGCGTCACGACGCCCGGCTTCGATCTCTTTGAGCGCCATGGCCCAGTTGTGATCGATCATGAAAAACAGCGTCAGCCAGCGCCGCCAGCCGCGCAGTGCATCGAACCAGGTGGCCAGCAGCGGTCCCATCAGCATGAAGCGCAAGTTGCCGGTCAGCGAGGCCAGGCTGACGGTGGTCACCGGCACCGGCGCCGTCCACACGCCCAGCGCGATCAGCTGTGCGGAGCCTGCGAACACCAGCGCACTCATCAGGCCCGCTTCCAGCAGCGACAGCCCGTGCGCCCCGGCCGTCAGTCCCGTCACCAGGCCAAAGGGCAGGCCACCGATCAGCAGCGGCGGTGAGGCGCGCAGGCCGCGCATAAACCCGTCGCGGGTGAACAGTACCGGTGTAGTCGCGGGTGAGCTGTGCGCCATGGGTCAGGGCGCCTGAGTCTTGGCTTTGACGAGAGCCACACGCGGTGCCCGGCTCGTGCGCACCGGCAGGGTGCCGGCACGGTGCAGGTCGACAGCCCGCCACAAGGTCCACGCGGCGGTGGAGCGCCACGGACCCCAACGTTCGCCGTAGCGGGCCAGCGCCGCCGGCTGCGGCATGCCTTTAAGGCCATAGGCCAGCCGGAAGCCGTTGCAGACGCCGAAGTCACCCACCGGCAGCACGTCGGGCCGGCCCAGATGAAACATCAGCAGCATCTGCGCGCTCCAGCGGCCGATGCCGCGCACGCTGCAACATTGGGTGATGACGGCTTCATCGTCCTGTGCGGCCAGCACCGCATCGGCGGCCAGCCGGCCGTCGAGTGTGTGCGCAGCCAGATCGTGCAAGGCCGCCACCTTAGCAAACGAAAAACCCACGCCGCGCAGCGTGGCCACGTCGGCGGCAGCCAGTTCTGCGGCAGTCGGAAAGTGCCCGTCATGCAGGGCGATCAAGCGCTCGAGAATCCGCGCGGCGACCGCCCCCGACAACTGCTGGCCGGCAATGGAGCGGGCCAGCGCTTCGAATACCGAGCCGCGCGAACTGTGACCCAGCGGGCAGGGGCCGGCTGCAGCGGCGATGGCGGCCAGCACCGGATCGACCGCCGCGAAATGCGCTTGCGGCGTGTGGCCCGCAGCCGTGGTCATTGCTGACACTGCGGACAGTAATAGGTGGCCCGGGCGCCTTGCACCCGGTGGCGGATGGGCGTGGCGCAGCGGCGGCAGGGTTCATCGGCCCGCTCGTACACATACAGCTGCTGCCGGAAATAGCCTGGCGCGCCATCGGCATTGACGTAATCGCGCAGCGTCGTGCCGCCGGCCCGCAGCGCATTGCCCAGCACCTCGCGTATGGCGTCCACCAGCTGCCCGCACTCGGCACGTGACAGCGACCGGGCGGCGCGACCGGGGCGTATGCCGGCGCAGAACAGCGCTTCACTGGCGTAGATGTTGCCGACGCCGACCACGATGTGGCTGTTCATGATCAAAAGCTTGATCGCCACCCGCCTGCCCCGGCTGCTGCGGTGCAGATAGGCGGCATCGAAGTCATCGCCCAGCGGTTCCGGTCCCAGCGCGTGCAGCAGCGGATGCTCGTCGATCGCGCCGGTCAGGTAGTGCAGGCTGCCGAAGCGTCGCGGATCGTTGTAGCGCAGCGTCAGTCCGGCAGGCGCCAGCAGCAGGTCAAAGTGATCATGGCTGCGACGCGGCTCGCTGGCCGGCAACACGCGCAGGCTGCCGGACATGCCCAGGTGCACCAGCAAGCTGCCGAGTTCCAGATCGATGAGCAGGTATTTGGCGCGGCGACGGACGCCGCGGATGGTCTGTCCGGCTACGTCAGAGGCCATGCCGGGGGCGACCGGCCAACGCAGTCGCGGCTCGTGCACCAGCAACTGCGCGACGCTCTGGTCTTGCAGATGCGGCGCTATACCGCGGCGTGTGGTTTCAACTTCAGGCAGTTCGGGCATGGCGCAAGAATGCCAGACCCCGGATGCGAAAAGCCCGCTGCGGGAGCGGGCTTTGCGTTACTTGATCTTCGTTTCTTTGTACGGGACGTGCTTGCGCACGACCGGATCGTACTTTTTGGTTTCGAGCTTCTCGGGATGCAGACGCTTGTTCTTCATGGCCACGTAGAAATGGCCAGTGCCTGCGGTCGACAGCAACTTGACTTTTTCGCGCATGATTTAGCCCTTAGACCTTTTTGCCCTGGCTGCGCAGCTGCGCAACCACGACGTCGATGCCGTTCTTTTCGATGGTGCGCATGGCGTTGGCCGAAACGCGCAGTTTGACCCAGCGCTTTTCGTCTTCCATCCAGAAGCGCTGCACATGCAGATTGGGCAGGAAGCGACGGCGCTTCTTGTTGTTGGCGTGCGAGACGCGGTTGCCAACTGCCGGACGCTTGCCGGTAACGATGCAGACGCGGGACATGACGAAATCCTCTGGAGGCGCCGGGCGCAGAAAAGGGCGAGCTTTATACCAGTATGCCGGGGTAGAGAGCAAGGCTAGAGCAAGCCTCTTTCTGCAAAGGACTCACAGCGGGTGTCCCCGACCACCAGATGGTCGAGCACGCGGATGTCCACCAGCGCCAACGCATCGCGCAGCCGGGCCGTGATCAGCTCGTCGGCATGGCTGGGTTCGGCGATGCCCGAGGGGTGGTTGTGGGCCAGGATGACGGCCGCTGCATTGCGCGCCAGGGCTTGTTTGACGACTTCGCGCGGGTGAACGCTGGCCCCGTCGATGGTGCCGCGGAACAGCTCGTCAAAGGCGATGAGCCGGTGACGGTTGTCCAGGTGCAGGCAGCAGAACACCTCGTAGGGTCGGTCGCGCAGCTGCGCGATCAGAAACTGCCGCGCCGCTTGCGGGGCCTCTAGCGCCGGGCCGGCCTTCATGGCTTCGCTGTAATGCCGGCGCGAGAGTTCCAGGGCGGCTTGCAGCACGCCGTAGCGGCGCAGCCCCAAGGGCGCCTGACCGCCCGTTTCGCTGCGCGCGGCGCTGAGCAACTCGCGCAGCGAACGGTATTGCTGCAGCAGTTCGCGGCCTTGGTCCAGCGCGGCGCTGCGTCCACCGCCGCCGCCCAGCAACACCGCCAGCAGTTCGGCATCCGACAGGCTGTGCACGCCCATCGCCAAAAGTTTGTTTTGAGGCCGCTCGCTGGCCGGCCAGTCCCGTATGCCCATAATCGCCTCCTTGCGCTTGATGGGCTGCAGTGTCGCGCTGAGCATGGCCGTGATGCGATCAGCAAATGCTGTGCGGATCATGGAAAACGCGTGTGCACTGACACCATAATGAAATGATGAACGGTAAACGCATCGTGTTGGGCGTGACGGGTGGCATTGCCGCCTACAAAAGCCCTGATCTGGTCCGGCGGCTGGTAGAACAGGGCGCCGAGGTCCAGGTCGTCATGACGGCCGGGGCCCGCCAGTTCGTCACGCCGATGACGTTTCAGGCGGTGTCGGGCCGGCCGGTGCGCAGTGACCTGTGGGACTCTGCAGCCGAGGCTGCCATGGGTCACATCGAGCTGGCCCGCTGGGCTGACCTCATCCTCATCGCGCCGGCCACAGCCGATTTTATGGCGCATCTGGCACACGGGCTGGCTGACGATCTGCTGGCGACCGTGTGCCTGGCTTCGGCCGCGCCGGTGGCGGTGGCACCGGCCATGAACCGGCAGATGTGGGCCAATGAGGCCACGCAGGCCAATGTCGCGCTGCTGCGCAGCCGCGGTGTGCACGTGCTGGGCCCTGACTCAGGCAGTCAGGCCTGCGGCGAAACCGGCGAGGGTCGCATGGTCGAGCCGCTGGCGCTGGCCGCAGCGGCCATGGCGCTGTTCCCGGTGCAGGGGCCGCTGTCGGGCAAGCGCGTGTTGCTGACGGCCGGACCCACGCGTGAATGCATAGACCCGGTGCGTTTCATCACCAACCGCAGCTCCGGCAAGATGGGTTATGCCGTCGCTCAGGCCGCGCGCGAGTTGGGCGCCGAGGTGGTGCTGGTCAGTGGCCCGGTCAATTTGTGTACCCCACCGGGCATCCGTCGCGTCGATGTCGAAACCGCTGCGCAGATGCACGCCGCCGTGCAGGCCGAGGTCGCCACCGCCGATATATTTATTGCCACCGCCGCAGTCGCCGATTACCGGCCAGCCAACCCGGCCGGGCTCAAGATCAAAAAAGTCAGCGACAGTCTCGAAGTGCACATGGAGCGCACGGTCGACATCCTGCTGGCGGTGGCGCAGCGCTCGCCACGCCCCTTCGTGGTGGGGTTTGCCGCCGAGACCAATGATGTCGAGATGCATGCGCGCGCCAAGCTGGAGCGCAAAAACCTCGACCTCATCGCCGCCAACGAGGTGGGCGATTGCAAAGTGTTCGATCAGGACGATAACGCGCTGGTGCTGTTGTGGCGCGATGGTGGCCGCTTAGAGCTGGGCGCAGGCAGCAAAGCGCTGCTGGCGCGCCGCCTGATGGCGTTCATCGTCGGGCGCTATCAGGCGCAGCGCTGATGAGCGCCGCGCGTCAGCTGCTGCGTGTGCGCGTGCTTGATGCGCGCCTGGGCAGCGTTTATCCGCTGCCAGCCTATGCCACAGACGGTTCCGCCGGACTCGATCTGCGCGCCCTGCTCGATGCCCCGGTAGAGCTGGCAGCCGGTGCGACGCTGCTCATACCTACTGGGCTCGCCATCCATCTGGACGATCCGGGTCTGGCGGCGATGATCCTGCCGCGTTCGGGTTTGGGCCACAAACACGGCATCGTGCTGGGGAACTTGGTCGGCCTCATCGACTCTGACTATCAGGGTCAGTTGATGGTGTCGTGCTGGAACCGCAGCGACGCCGCCTTTACCGTGCAACCCGGTGAGCGCATTGCGCAGCTGCTGGTGGTGCCGGTGGTGCAGGTCGAGTTGCAAGTGGTCGATGACTTTGCCGCGAGCGGGCGTGGCGAAGGTGGCTTTGGCCACACCGGTCGCGGTTAAACACACGCCATCCTGACCGTCGTTCAGGTGGCATTAAGCCTGCAGCACCTATAACGGGCTACAGGATCATCTTCCGCAGAGGACCTATGAACAGCAAACTTTTTGTCTTAGCTCCCGTCGCGCTGGCGCTGAGCGGTTGTGTGGTCGAGCCCGGGGCCGACTACGCCTATCAGTCTGCGGCACCGGCGCCACGCGTCTATTTTTTCCCGACTCAGGGGCAGACGGCGGAGCAGCAGGATCGTGACCGCTATGACTGCCACACCTGGGCTGTCGGTCAAACCGGTTTTGACCCCAGCCGCCGCGCGGTGGCGCCCGCCGAACGCACCGTGGTCATGCCGGCGCGCAACAGTGGTGATACTGCGATCAGCACAGCCATCTCCGGTGCCATCATCGGCGCCTTGGTGTCCGACTCACGCAACGCCGGAACCGGCGCCTTGGTCGGCGCGGCTGCCGGCGGACTGCTGGGTGCGGCGGCTGAAGATGCGCGGGCCGAACAATCGCGCCGCGTGGCAGTGGCAGGTGCCGATGCCGGCAACCGCCGTTCGTCTGCTGACTATCAACGTGCCATGTCTGCGTGCCTTGAGGCACGTGGCTATACGGTCAAGTGAGGTTGCTATGAACACTTCCAATCGTTCGATCCCTTGGGCCGGTCTGTTGTGTGCCGCGCTGGTGCTGGCACTGCCTGCGCAGGCCGGCGGTGTCAACGCAGCGATGGTCGAGGCGCTCAAGGCACGCCAAGCCGCAGAGGCGGCAGCGGCTGCTGCCGGCGGTGCGGCAGCGCCAGCTGGGGCTGCGCCGCAAGTTCAGCCGCAACGGCGCGATGAGCCGCGCCGTGAGCAGGCCCGTCCGGACACGCGTGATAACCGCGCCGAGCAGCGCGTCCCTGAAACCCGTGACAACCGTCGCGACGGTGATCGCGGTAGTTTCAGTATCGAGACGCGGCCATCACGACCGGTGTTCACCCCCGATTTCGGGCGTTCACGGGAACGCCCGGTGCAGCGTTTGCCGCCCGGCTATCGCTCGTACTACTGGGGTGGCTCGCCTTACTACAACTATCGTGGTTCGTGGTACCGGCCTTACGGTGGCAGCTACCTGTCCATCGGTGCGCCTTACGGCCTGTTTGTTTCGAGCCTGCCGCCGTTTTATTCGACGGTGTGGGTCGGCGGTAACCGCTACTTTGTGGCCGATGACAGCTACTACCTGTATGACAGCAGCCGCAGTGGCTATGTGCTGACCCGTTCGCCTTACGAGGCTGATCGCGTCACTACCGTCAGCACCGCAGAGCCTGAGCCGGTCCGCGATCCGGTGCTATTTGTTTATCCGACCAAGGGCCAGAGCGAAAAGCAGCAGGCTGACGACAGGTATGAGTGCCATCGGTGGGCGGTCACGCAGACCGGTTACGACCCGGTCGATGCCGAATATCGTCCTGAGCAACACGCTCAATACGATCGCGCCATCACGGCTTGTTTGACGGGCAAGGGCTACAGCGTCAAGTAGCCCCAATAGCTCTTCAGGACTGCGGCAGTGGCCGGCTCAGCGCCGGCCCTGTTGCACCATCAGTTCGCGATAGCGGTCGATGTCCGCCTGAAAACTATCGCGCAGTGCTTGCTGTTCTTTTTGTCGTGTCAGCAGCGAAGTGCTCTGGGTCTGCACTTCGTTAAGGGTTTGCACCAGTTCAGCCGCCAGCGTGTCGGGTAGACGGCGCGCATTCGGGTTGGACGAATAGGGATGAAAGTTGCGCAAGCGCGTTTTCAAGCCCTCCAGGCGCGTCGCCACAGCCTCGACGTAGCTCTTGCCGGCACTGATCTGGGTTTCCAACTGGGACAGGCGTTCATCACGCAGGTCTTCAATGTCGTGTATCGAGGTGTAAGTCGTCAGCAGCAAGTGATCGCGCTGGCGATCGCGTGCGCCGACAACAGTGCGCTGTGTTTCAGCGGCCTGTTCAATGACAGACGGCTGCGGGCCAAACTCCCGCACCACGTTGCCGCTGCTGTCGAGCTCGGTAACAGTGCCCTGGGCAAACTCGGGGGGCACCGAGTCGCCGAAGTGAATAACGCCTTTGGCGTCGGACCAGCGATAGCTGTGACCGGCTTCTGTGGCCGCAGCCCTGCGCGGCGTAGCGGCCTGCACGGTCACGCAAGTGACGTTGCACAGCACTACCAGCATCGCGGTCCGTAGGATCATGCGCGCCATTTTCCACGGTTTGGCGGCAGATGCCAGCCGACTGCGCCGTAATTGCCCTGCAAAGCTTGCAAAACACACGTCAGTCGATTCCGTATTGGCTCCTATAAGCTTCCATCGCGGCTAAGTGACCGGCCGATTCGGGCGCAGCGCCCTGACGCAAAGCCTCGATCAGCGCGCCGAGTGTGAGGATGCTGACGCAATCTATGCCATAGAGCCGGCTGACTTCCTGCACAGCGGACTCAGTCAGTAGGGCGCCGCTGGTGACATCACGTCCGCGCTCCTGCCGGTCCAAGGCCAAGGCCACGCCGGCCGGTTCGGCGCCTGCGGCACGGATGATGTCTATCGACTCGCGGATGGCCGTGCCGGCCGTGATGACGTCGTCAATGATCAGCACGCGCCCGCTCAGTGCCCTGCCGACGATGCTGCCGCCTTCACCGTGTGCCTTGGCTTCTTTGCGATTGAACGCGAACGGCACATTACGACCGTGACGCTGATAGAGCGCTGCCGCGGTGACAGCGGCCAGCGGAATGCCTTTGTAGGCCGGTCCGAAGATCATGTCGAAGCCGAGGCCTGAGGCCACGATGGCATCGGCATAGCACTGCCCCAGTGTGGCCAGCGAGGCGCCATCGTCGAACGCACCGGCATTAAAAAAATAAGGGCTGATGCGGCCCGACTTGAGCGTGAACTGACCGAAGCGCAGCGCGCTGCGGGCCAGGGCCAGTTCAAGACAGGCCAGTTGATGTGCTTGCATGGGTTGGAGTCCGTAGAGGAGGCAGCGGTTATGATGTTGCCTATGAAAGTCATCTCGCTCAATGCCAACGGCATACGTTCTGCGGCCCGTAAAGGCGCTTTTGCCTGGTTGGCCGCGCAACAGGCCGATGTTGTGTGTCTGCAGGAGACCAAGGCGCAGCTGCATCAGCTCGATGGGCCCGACTGCCACTTGCCCGGGTATCACCGGCATTTGTTCGACGCGCAAAAGCCCGGCTATTCGGGTGTGGCGATCTTCAGCCGGCAACAGCCTGACAGCGTGCTCTGCGGCTTCGGCGCAGCGGAGTTTGATGCCGAGGGCCGTTACATCGAAGCGCGCTTCGGCGATCTGTCGGTGGTATCGGTGTATCTGCCTTCAGGCTCATCGGGCCCCGAACGTCAGGCAGCCAAGTTTCGCTGCCTTGAGGCCTTTTATGCGCATCTGCAGGCGCTGGCTGCCGATGGCCGCCGCTACATTTTGTGTGGTGACTGGAATATCGCGCACCGGCAGATCGACTTGAAGAACTGGCGCGGCAACCAGAAGAACTCGGGCTTTTTGCCGGAGGAGCGCGCCTGGCTGGATCGCGTGTTTGGCGAACTGGGCTATGTCGATGCGTTTCGCGAAGTCGAACCCGACACCGAGCACTACACCTGGTGGTCCAACCGCGGTCAGGCCTGGACCAAGAATGTCGGTTGGCGTATCGATTATCAGATCGTCAGCCGCACGCTGGCCGGTACGGCAAAGGCAGCCTCTATCTACAAAGAAGAGCGCTATTCCGACCATGCCCCGTTGACCTTGGAATACAGCTGGTGAGCGCAGCAGAGGCCAAAGCGGGCTGGACCGCGGTCATGCCGGCCGGGCTGCGCGCTTACCTTGAGCCGGCAGCGCTGGCGGCTTTTTTTCTGGGGATATCGTCCGGTGCGCCCTATGCTCTGATCGCCGCGACCTTGACCACGCGTCTGGCACAGGATGGCATACGCAAGAGTACGGTCACGGCATTCACGC
The DNA here is from genome assembly GCA_903908825.1 of uncultured Pseudomonadota bacterium. Lineage (GTDB taxonomy): Bacteria > Pseudomonadota > Gammaproteobacteria > Steroidobacterales > Steroidobacteraceae > ZC4RG30. Next base: position 17,302 of record CAIVTJ010000030.1, read on the forward strand.
TGACCTTCTTGGTCTACAACCTCAAATTCTTATGGGCTTGGGTGGTGGACGGCGTGAAGCTGCCCTTGCTGGCCCGTTTAGGGCAGCGCGTGTCCTGGCTGCTGCTCGCAGGTGTGCTGGTCATGGCGGCCATCGTTAATCTGGCACTGGTCGACCCGCGTACCGATCTGACGGCCACAGTGTATGCCGCCATCGGTGTGGCGATGGCCGGTGCCACCTATGACATCGTCATCGACGCCTACCGTATCGAATCGTTACTACCTCGCCAGTTGGGCGTCGGGGCGGGGATGTCGCAGTACGGTTGGCGTATAGGCTCGGTGCTGGCTGCCGCGCTGGCGCTGGTCATCGCCGGCCGTTGGGGCTGGCAGGTGGGCTATATCGTCTGCGCTGTGCTGGCCTTGCCGGCCATGCTGGTGGGTCTGTTGCTGGGTGAGCCGCCGCGCCGCGTTGTGGTGCAGCAGCGCCAGAGTCTGGGCACAGTGCTGCAGTCCATCATCGATCCGCTGGCCGAATTTCTGCGCCGCCGCGGTGCCTTGCTGGTGTTGCTGTTCGTGCTGTTACACAAAGTCGGCGACACCATTGCCAATCTCACCTTCCGCTTGCTGTTTGACCAACTGCACTACAGCAACGATGAGATCGCCGTGTATGACGTGGGCTTCGGCTTTTGGGCCTATCTGGCTGGCATTTTTATCGGCGGCTGGCTGTATACGCGCCTGGGCCTTAAGCGCGCCGTGTTCTGCAGTCTGGTGTTGATGGCCGTCTCGAATCTCAGCTTCGCGGCTCTGGCCGCTGCGGGCCATTCCAACTGGGCCTTGGCCGGTGCCATCGGTTTTGAGAACCTGGCCAGCGGTATCGGCGGCGTTACCGTGGTGGCCTATCTGTCGGCCCTGTGTGACCTGCGCTATACGGCGGCACAGTTTGCGTTGCTGTCTGCCGCCTCCAGTGTGGTCGGCCGGTTCCTCAGTGGCACCACAGCCGGTTGGCTCATCGAGTGGCTGGGCTTTGTGGACTTCTATGTATTGTCTACGGTGGTGGCCCTGCCCGGCGTGCTGATCTTCTGGCTGATGATGCGCAAGGGTCTGGTCGATGTGCCAGACGACAGCAGGGCTACCTTATGACGATGCTGGCAGCAGGCACCGTGGTGTGCCGCAGCGATGAATTGCAGGACGGCATTCCCTTGGGCTTTACGCTGGGTGAGGGTGATTGGCCCTTGCGGGGTCTGGTGCTGCAGCAGGGCGGTGAAGTGCGTGCCTTTGTGAACCAGTGCCCGCACGCAGGGCATCGTCTCGATTTTCCGCCGGGCCGGTTTTTGACGCCCGATGGCAGCTTGTTGCTGTGCCGCTCGCATGGCGCGATCTTTGATAAAGCCAATGGCGAATGCGTGGCCGGCCCGTGCATGGGTGAACGGCTGCGATCGATAGCGGTACAGGTCAGCCAAGGCAGCGTCTGTCTGGCCGGCGATGTCGATCTTGATGCGCTAGTCACGCGCTACTGGTAGCGTCGCATCATGCTCGAACAACTGCTCACGTTCTTTGTGGTCTTTCTGGTGGTGGTCGAACCGGTCGGCGTCATCCCTATTTTCGTTGCGCTGACTCAGGGCTCCAGCGAAGCTGAACGACGCCGCATGGCGCGCAAAGGCGTGTTCATCGCTGCGCTGATCCTGTTGGTGTTCGCACTGGTCGGCGGCCCGTTTTTAGAATTGATGGGCATCAGCATCGACAGTTTCCGCATCTTCGGCGGTGTGTTGTTGTTCCTGATCGCGCTTGAGATGGTGTTTGCGCGGACGTCGGGTTCACGCACCTCCGGCCCCGAAGAAGAAGAAGGCCGGCAGCGCAGCGATATCTCGGTGTTCCCGTTGGCTTTCCCATTCATTGCCGGCCCCGGTGCGCTGGCCACCATCTTGTTGTCGTTTGGGCCGGCCAGTCACGACCCGGTGTTGTTTCTCGGCCTGTTGGCCTGCGTTGCCGTCGTGCTGGTCATCGCGTTGCTGACGCTGTACCTGGCGTCCCCCATCATGCGTCTGATGGGTGTCACCGGCGCCAATGTGCTCAACAGATTGTTCGGTGTGGTGCTGGGTGCGCTGGCGGTGCAGTTCGTCATCGATGGCTTGCGCGGCAGCTTTCCCAGCATCGGCCATTAGTCGCAGTCAGTCGCCGGCCACGCGAGAGAAGGCCAGATCGCGCACTTCATGACCCAGACGTTCGCCGCGCCGCTCAAAACGAGTGGGTGCGCGGCCGGCATCGCGCGGCACATAGCCACTGTCAGCTGCCAGATTGGCAAAGGCGGCACTGGCGGTGACACATTCCAGCATCTGCTCGGCATAAGGCACCCAGTCGGTTGCAAGGCGCAGCACGCCACCGGGCTTTAAGCGCGTTGCCAACAGTTGCACGAACGCCGGCTGTATCAAGCGCCGCTTGTTATGCCGCGCCTTGTGCCACGGGTCCGGAAACAACACCAGCACTTCATCCAGCCCCGCCGGCGGGATCTGTTCGCGCAGTACTTCGACGGCATCATGGCAGCTGACGCGCACATTGCTTAACTGGTGACGGTCTATCAGGTGCAACAGGTGGCCGACGCCGGGCGGATGAACTTCGATGCCGATGAAGTCACGGTCCGGCTGTGCGTGGGCCAGTGCCGCCAGATGTTCACCATTGCCAAAGCCGATTTCCAGCACCCGTGGGGCCTGCCGGTTGAACAGCGCATCAAGGTCTAGCGGTTGCGTGTCAAAGCCCAGGCCGAAGCGCGGCCAGTGCTCGGCCATGGCGTGCTGCTGGCCCGCGGTCATGCGGCCTGTACGCACCACAAAGCTGCGTATGGTGCGATGCCCCGCAGTCGGGGATAGCGGTGTGTCATCTGCCGCCATCGGCTTAAGCCTCCAGTTCTACCCAGCGCGTGAACGCGGCATCGATCTGCGCCTCCAGCGCTGCCATGCGGGCGATCTCTGCCTTTTGCAGCAGCACGTCCTGTTGGTAGAACGCTGGCTCCGCCAGTTGCGCAGTCAGCGCAGCCTTTTGCGCTTCGAGTGCCTCGAGTTGCACGGTCAGGGCATCGAGTTCACGTTGCTCGCTGTGTGAGCGGCGTTTGCGCTGCGGTGGCAGCTTGGGCGGCGGTGGCGCCAGCTTAGGCGCAGGCGGTGCTTTGGCCCGCAGCGCGGCCTGACGCCGCGATTCGCGATAGGTCACCCAGTCGCTGTAGCCACCGACAAAGTCCTGCACCAAGCCGTTGCCTTCGAGCACGAACAGGTTGGTGACCACGCTATCCAGAAAGGCGCGGTCATGGCTGACCAGCAGCAGCGTGCCGGAAAAGTCTGTGACCAGTTCCTGCAGCAGTTCGAGCGTATCGATATCCAGGTCGTTGGTGGGCTCATCCATGACCAGCAGATTGGCCGGCTGCGCAAACAGCTTGGCTAGCAACAGCCGGTTACGCTCGCCACCCGACAGCGCACTGGCGGGGGTCTTGAGCTGGTCCGGGCGGAACAAAAAGTCGCGCAGATAGCCCGACACGTGGCGGCTTTGACCGTTGATGACCACAAAGTCGCTGCGGTCGACCACGTTCTGCATCACCGAGGCTTCAAGGTCCAGGGTGGCGCGCTGCTGATCGTAATAAGCAACCTCTAAACGCGTGCCGCGGAAGACCTTGCCGGCGCTGGGTTCCAGTTCGCCCAGCAGCAGCTTGAGCAGCGTGCTTTTGCCAGCGCCGTTGGGGCCGACAATTCCGATACGGTCGCCACGCATCACGCGGCCCGTGAAGTCGCGGATGATGGTGCGCTCGCCGAAGCTGACGCTGACGTCTTCGGCCTCAAAGATCAATTTGCCGGACTCGCCCGACTCTTGCACCTGAGCACCAAGTTGACCCTGCCGGTCGCGCCGCGAACGGCGTTCTTCGCGCAGCGCCATCAATGCCCGGACCCGGCCCTCATTGCGGGTACGGCGGGCCTCGACGCCCTTGCGGATCCAGACCTCTTCCTGCGCCAGTTTCTTATCGAAGAGCGCGTTCTCCTTGCCTTCGTTAACCAGCTGCTCGGCTTTGCGCTGCGCATAATCGTCGTAGTTTCCAGGCCAGCTGCTCAGGTGGCCGCGATCCAGGTCGATGATGCGTGTGGCCAGCGTATTGACGAAACGCCGGTCATGGCTGACGAACAGCAGCGCGCCCTGAAACGACTTCAGAAACTCTTCCAGCCATTCGATGGCTTCGATGTCCAAGTGGTTGGTGGGCTCGTCCAGCAGCAGCAGTTCCGGGTCGCAGACCAAGGCCCGTCCCAGCAGCGCCCGGCGGCGCCAGCCGCCCGACAGCGCGTCAAAGCCTACCGTGCCGTCCAGCCCCAGATGCGACAGCACCGTATCGATACGCTGTTCGATCTGCCAACCCTGTGCGGCATCGATCTGCTCTTGCAGCTTGCCCAAGCGGTCGCCGTCGGCATCGGTAAAGGTCTGCGCATAACGGTCTGAGGTGGCGTGATAGTCGGCCAGCAGGCGCGCGACTTCGGGCAGGCCGCCGGCCACCACCTCGCGTACGGTCTCACCAGTGACGGTGGCGATGTCCTGTGGCAGGTGAGCGCGGCGCGCACCCGGTCGCAGCCACACGGTACCCGCATCGGGCAGGGCGTCCCCGTTAACGAGGCGCATCAATGAAGATTTGCCCTCGCCGTTGCGGCCGACGATGCAGACGCGCTCGCCGGGTTCAACCTGCAGGCTGGCCTGCTCTAAAAGGGGGCGTGAGCCATAGGCCAAGTGAACATTATCGAGTCGTAAAACAGGTGCCATGTCTTGTTAGGTTCCGTGCGCTGCGACGAGCACATCATTTTTCAAAGTGACAAATTCGGTAATCGTGACGTCAGTCAGCTTATCGCGGGGAGTGCTCACCCATACTCGCCTTCGATAGCAGCGGCCTGACCGGTCCGCCGGCTGCTCAAGTTTCAGAGGGTGTTTCGTGCTCGCAATCATTGGTACGGTCGTCGTCTTCGCTAGTGTGCTCGGGCCCTTCGTCATGGAAGGCAGCAGCCTGCTGTTGCTGTGGCATCCGTTCGAGGTGGTGACCATTTGCGGCGCCGCCTTGGGCGCATTCCTGATCAGCAACCCCATCAAGGTCGTCAAAGACGGCTTCACCGGCGCACTGGGCTTGCTCAAGGGCCCCCGTTACGGGCGCCAAGAATACATCCAGTTGCTCAAGCTCATTTACGACATTCTGGTTATGGCGCGAAAAGATGGCGTGCTGGCACTGGAAAAGCACGTTGAGGAGCCGGAAAAGAGCGAGATTTTCCAGAAGTACCCGGTTGTGATGGGTGACCATCACATGCTGGAGTTCATCACCGACTGCTTGCGCTTGATCTCCGGTGGCAATCTCGACCCGCATGAACTCGAAAGCTTGCTCGAATATGAGCTGGAGACTCATCACCACGAGGCGGCCGAGCCGGCTCATGCGGTGCAAAAGGTCGCCGATGCGCTACCCGGTTTCGGCATCGTGGCGGCAGTGTTGGGTATCGTGTCCACCATGGCGCACATCGACGGCGCCAGCACCGTAGAGATCGGTCACCGCGTGGGTGCCGCGCTGGTGGGTACCTTCCTGGGCATTCTGGTGGCCTATGGCGTTGTGGGCCCGATCGCTGCGGCGATGGAAGGCAAGGCCAACGATGAAGGTAAAGCCTTTGAAGTGGTGAAGATGGCGCTGGTGGCTAGCGTGCGCGGCTATCCGCCGCCGGTCGCCGTGGAGTTTGCCCGCAAGTTGTTGTTCAGCAGCGTGCGCCCGAACTTCAAGGATCTTGAGGCCGTGCTGCGCAACAAGCCGGCAGCCTAAGCTCATGGCTGACGAAGAGGCCGTACGGCCGATAATCATCAAGAAGCGCAAGGTGATGGCCGGCGGCCATCACGGTGGTGCTTGGAAGGTGGCCTACGCTGACTTTGTGACTGCGATGATGGCCTTTTTTATGGTCATGTGGCTGGTCGCATCGGTGAATAAAGAGCAGCGCGCGGCGCTGTTCGAGTACTTCAACAACCCCAGCATGGAAGAGGGCAAGAGCACCAAAGCCGCGCCCGGCCAGAATGGCCCCGGTGGTGCCAGTACCAGTGCCATCAATTTGGGCGGTGGCCTCGATGCCCCCCGTTCGTCCAATGGCAAAGAAAATGGTCTGGGTGAACCGACCAACGCTGAAGAAGCCAAAAAGATTGCCGACGACGAAGAAAAAAAGAAGCTCGAAGAGCTGATGAAGCAGTTGGAAGAGGCCATCGAGAAGAGTCAGGCCTTGGCGCCGTTTAAAGACCAGTTGCTGCTCGACATCTCACCCGACGGCCTGCGTTTGCAGATCGTCGATAAGCAAAACCGCGCGATGTTTGACAGCGGCAAGGCCGAGCTCAAGGACTACACAGTCAAGATTTTGCGTGAGCTGGCACCGTTTCTGACGCGTGTGCCCAACATGATCAGCATCAGCGGTCACACCGACGCCAAGCCGTTTGGCAATATCGCCGGTGGCTATTCAAACTGGGAACTGTCTACTGACCGCGCCAATGCGGCGCGCCGCGAGCTGGTCCGCGGGGGTTATCCCGAAGAGAAGATGTCGCGTGTGGTGGGCTTGGCCTCGTCGGCTTTGTTTGTGAAGGACGACCCCTTGAGCCCCATCAACCGGCGCATCAGCATCGTTGCCATGACGCGTAAGGCCGCTGAAACGGTGATGGCAACCGACGTACCGGCGGCGGTCGCACCGCCGGCCGAAGCAGCATCCTTGATCGCTCCGCCGATTGTGCTGCCACCGGTGGGGACCGCTACGGTTGCTACGCCTCCGGCGGCCTCACCGTCTGCCGCGTCGTCTGCTGCAAATCCGGCGGCTAACCGTCCGGTCAGTCCGGGCGAGTCGGTCATCGCTGCGGCGCGTGCTGCAGCCCGGGAACAGGCTGCTGCGCGCGCAGCACCTGGCGCGCAGAGCCCTGCACCCAAGCCGGCGGCTGCTGCTACGGCTGCGCCTTAGGCACCGGCTGCACAGCCTGCCCGTCCAGCAAAGAGTCCGGCGGGTTAAGCACGACGTTTTCGCCGACGGCTACACCGGAGACGATTTCATACTCAGTGCCGAAGTCGCGGCCCATCGTCACTTTACGCAGCGCGATGTGGTTGTCTGTGGTGAGCACCGCAACCTGCGCGCCCTGACCACGGAAGATCAAGGTGCTCACCGGCAGCCGGTAGGTGCCGTCAGCTGCCGGGATGTCGAAGGCGGCTTGCACATAGGTGCCGGGCAGCAACTTGCCCGCCGGATCGTTAACCAGCAGTTCTACTCGCAAGGCACGGGTTTGCGCATCGAGCGCACCCGAGTCGCGAACGATCTTGCCGGTGTACTGAGCACCGGGTTGTTCCGGCACTTGTATGCGCGCCATCGCGCCAATATGCACAGCCCAAGCCTGGGCCTGCGGCACAGCCAGATGCAACTGCAAAGGCCCCTTGGAAGCCAGACGGAACAGCGGGGCAGTGGTCGCCGCAGCGCCAGGCACCACGCTGCCTGCTGCGCTCACCAACAGACCCGGCTCGGCATTGCGCGCCGTGACCGTGCCGTCGAAGGGCGCCACCACCCGCTTGAAGCCTTGCAGCTGCTGCAGCCGTGCGACGTTGGCGTCTTGCGAGTCCAGCGCTGCGCGCCGGGCGCGCGCATCGGCAAACTTTTCTTCGGCAGTCTGCTGCGAGACCAGTTTTTGATCTAACAAAGATTGATAACGCGCAGCCGTGCTGCGGGCCAACTCTTCGCTGGCGCGACTGTTAGCCCGGTCGGCTTGTGCCGATAAGATTTGCTGATCAAGTTCCGGGGCGTCGATCTCGGCCAGCAACTGTCCTTGCGCCACATGCTGGCCTATGTCGGCATGCAGCCGTTTGACGAAGCCTTGCACGCGCGCATAGAGGTTGGTCTCGTTGACGGCCTCCAAGGTGCCGGGCAACAGCAACTCGCCGCTGCTGCCGGGTGCCGGACGGGTGGTGGCGACATGCAGGACAGCAGCGTTGCTGCTGCTTGCTTGCAAGGCGGCAAAGGCGCTATGGCGTGCCGATAGTCCATAAGCGACCAGCGCCAGAGCGATCACGGCGGCCAGCACTAACCCCATGCGCAATCCACGCCCGCCCGGTGATGTTGGTTCAAGTTCAGTCATGAGCAAGTTCCTGTGACGCGACTGCGGGCGATGAACGTCCGCGCAGCAGAGTGAAGATGGCCGGAACAAAGAACAGTGTGGCGACAGTGGCAAACAACAGACCGCCGATCACAGCACGGCCCAGCGGCGCGTTCTGTTCGCTGCCTTCGCCCAAGCCCAGTGCCATCGGTGCCATGCCGACGATCATGGCCAAAGCGGTCATCAGCACCGGCCGTAAGCGCGCATAGCCGGCCGCACACATGGCTGCGGCAGGCAAATCACCTGCGGCCAGTCGCTCACGCGCGAAGCTGACCACCAGCACACTGTTGGCTGTGGCCACGCCCATACACAAAATAGCACCGGTCAGCGCAGGCACGGACAAGGTGGTGAAGCTGAGGAACAAGCACCACAGGATGCCGGCCAAAGCGGCCGGTAGTGCCGCGATGATGATCAGCGCGTCGAGCCAGGACTGGAAGAACACCACCAGCAGCAGATAGACCAGCAGGATGGCCAGCGCTAAGCCGGCGTACAAACCGGCAAAAGAACTGCGCATGGTTTCGATCTGCCCGCGCAGTTCAATGCGTGAACCACGGGGCAGATCTTTGCGGGCCTCTGCAACAATCGCCCGCAACTCACTGGCCGCCGCACCGAAATCGCGTCCGGCCACATCCCCATAAATGTCGATCACCGGTTGTACGTTGTGCTTGGAGACCACCGATGCGGTGGTGCCGAAGTTCAGTTGCGCCAGTTGCCCCAGTGTTTGATCGGCGCCGTTGGCCTGGCCCATAGGCAGGGCCAGCAGTTGGGCTGTGGTTTGCAGACGGTATTGCGGCGTCTGAGTGGAGACTGCGTACTGCACACCGTTGGCAGGGTTGAGCCAGAACGTGGGCGCAGTCTGGAAGCTGCCCGACAGGTTGATCAGCAAGTCCTGGGCGATATCGCGCTGTGTCAGATTGACCTCGCGCGCCCGGCTGCGATCGACGGTGAGTTGCAACTGGGGCCGGTCAAAGGTCTGTTGCAAGCGTAGATCGACCAGACCCGGAACCGTGTGCAAACGTTGCAGCAGCTTGCGTGCGACTTCGCGGTTGGCCGTCACGTTGTTGCCGAGCACTTGTACGTCGATGGGCGAGGGCAGGCCGAGGTTTAAGATCTGACTGACGATATCGGCCGGTAGGAAGGCGAAGTCCACGCCCGCCAACCGCTGCGGAAGGATTTCCCGCAGACGATGGACATAGCCGGCAGTGGGTTGGTGACCCTTGCGCAAGGACAGCAGCACATCGGCATCGCCCGTGCCCACCGGTGCCGAGGTGCTATAGGTCAGTCCCAGTCCGTTGGTGGGCAGCCCGATGTTGTCGACCAGCGAGTTGATTTCACTTGCGGCGATGGTCTCGCGGATCACGGCCTCGACTGCATCGCACAGCGCAGCGGTTTCTTCGACGCGCAAACCGCTGGGTGCGCGTAGGTGCAGTTTAATCTGGCCTGCATCAACCGCCGGGAAGAAGTCGGTGCCCAAGGTCAGCACCAAAGGCAGCGATAGCACAGTAAACGCGCTGAAGGCCAAGGCAAACCGCTGCGGGCGCTGCAGTATTTGGTTGAGCAGCGCGACATAGTTGCGACGCAGCGCGCGCAGTTGGCGATCTACTGCGGCATGTAAACCGCGTGCAGTCTGTGCTGCAGCATCGGTGACTGCCGGATGTGCCTTGAGCCAATACGAGGCCAGTGTGGGCACCAGCGTGCGCGACAGCACAAACGAGGCCAGCAACGCGAAGATCACGGCCATGGCCATGGGCGCAAACAGGAATTGCGCTACGCCGCTTAAGAAGAACATCGGCAGGAACACCACGCAGATACACAGCACCGACACCAGTGCCGGCAGCACGATCTGTTGGGCACCGTCGCGGATCGCGGTGTCCAGGTCCTTGCCCATTTCAAGGTGCGAGTTGATGTTCTCGATGGTGACGGTCGCGTCGTCTACCAGAATGCCGATGGCCAGTGCAAAGCCACTCAGCGTCATGATGTTGATGGTCTGACCCAGCGCGGACAGGGCGATGATGGCGGCCAATATCGACAGTGGTATCGAGATGCAGATGATCAGCGTGCTACGCCAGCTGCCCAGAAACAGCAGTATGAGTAGGCCGGTCAGGGTGGCTGCGATCAATCCTTCAAAGACCACGCCATCGATGGCGGCCTTTACGAACACCGACTGATCGCCGAACAAGCCGATATCCAAGTCTTCGGGCAGGGTGCTGGCGATGCGCGGCAGAGATTCTTTGACGCGCTCGATGATATCCAGCGTCGAGGCACCCGCAGCGCGTTGTACGGTCAGCAGCGCAGCGCGCTGGCCATTGACACGGACAATGTTCGTCTGCGGCGTAAAGCCGTCACGCACATGAGCGACATCACGCAGATAGAGCAAGCCGCCACCGGTCTTGAGCGGCAGGTCATTGAGTTCTTCGGCATTGGGCACGCTGGCGTTGAGCTTGACGTCATATTCGATGGCGCCGATTTTTTGTGAACCGGCCGGCAAGGTCAGGTTTTGCGCGGCGATGGCATCGGTGACATCACTGGCCGTCAGGCCGCGTGCGGCCAGTGCGGCCGGGTCCAGGTCGACCAGAATCTGCCGGCTCTTGCCGCCGTACGGCCCGGGTATCGAGGCGCCTTGTACCGTAGCCAACTGCTGTCGTATCGAGTTGTTGGCCAGGTCGTTGAGTTCGTGTTCGGCCAGCCGCTTGCTGGTAACAGCCAGTTGCAGCACAGGCACGTTGGACGCGTCATAACTGATCAGCACCGGCGGACTGATACCCGGCGGCATAGAGCGCGAGGTCGACTGACCGGACGACACCATCTGGCTCTGGGCCTTCTCGACGCTGGCGCCCGGATACAAGAACACCTTGACCATGCCGGTGCCGGGCAGCGACTGGGACTCCATGTGCTCAACATCATTGAGCGTGGTTGACAGGCCACGCTCATAAAGCGTGGTGATGCGCGCCGACATCTCTTCGGCCGACAGCCCGTTATAGGTCCACACCGCTGACAAGATCGGGATGGGAATGCGCGGGAAGATGTCCACCGGCATACGCAGCAGGGACAACACGCCGAACAAGGGCAGCAGCAGGGCCATCACGATAAACGTGTACGGCCGGCGCAGAGCTATATCGACTATCCACACGGGCGTTGTGTCATCCGTCAGAGCGTTAAAGGTCTACTGTACCGAACTTGCCAGTCTTTGCGCTCCAATGGCTGTGCGCGCGCTCTGTTGCTGCGCGCAACCGTTCGTGGGCGGGTTGGAGTTAGCGCAGCAGCCAGTCCAGTGCCTGCAGATACGCGCGCGGGGCGGTCAGCGCGACAAACAGCAGTCCGGTGATCGCACCATCTAAATGCGCATCGTGGTTGATGTTGTCGCGCCCCTGCCGCGACGACCACCAGCTATAGGCCAGATAGCCCACAGCAAACAGCGGCGCCGGTATGGGGAAGGGGATGGGCAGGATGAACAGGCTCTGCTGCGGATGGTGGACGATGCAGGCGAACACCACGGCGCTGATCGCCCCGGAAGCGCCCAGCGTGGCATAGCCGGGGTCATCCCGGTGTTTGGCATAGCTGCGCCATTGGCTCAGCACCAGCCCGGTCAGGTACAGCAAGCCGAATAAAAACGTGCCGATGGTCTGCTCTAGCAGCGGCCCGAAGAACCACAGGCTCATGCCATTGAGCAGCAGGTGCATGAAGTCAGCGTGAACAAAGCCGCTGGTCAGCAGCGTCCAGCGTCGTACACCGCGTGCGGCACTGTAAGGCCGAAGCAGCAGGCGCTGGTTGATGCCGGGTAGCACCGTCAATTGCAGTGCGCCCAGCAGCCCCATGGCGGCCAGCAGCAGCAGCGTCAGCGGTGCATCGGTTATAGGCATGGGTACTCGCCAGACCAAAAAAAGGGCGCCGCTCTTGCGAACGGCGCCCTGCAGTCTAGCGGACGATGGGGTCGGGCAGTTCGGGCTTAGGCCTGGCGGCGGCGACGGGCCATGGCACCCAGCGCACCCAGGCCGCTGACCATCAGCCAAGCGGCGGCGGGGACCGGCACGGGTGAGGTGCCGTTAGCCGAGTAATAAAAGCCGGGGTTGGCAATTTCACCAACACCGGTGGTGTTCTTGATCGAGCCGTAGCTATCGGAAACAGCCGCAGCTACGGTCGACGCCGTCAGGTTTAACCCCAGGTTGGCAAACAGCACGGTGGCGCTGACGCCCGACGTGCGTGTACCGCCAAGCAGCTGGTCGTCATAGGTCATGCGATCGACCAGCACGTTGCTCGCGTTGTACAGGTTGACCTCATCGGCACGGCCCAGATTGTTGGTGTTGCCGCCGATGACTTTGACCGTGCCTGCCAAGCTCCAGCGGGTGCGGAAGCTCGTGGCGGTGTCATCTGTGAGGATGACCGACTCGCCGGCAGCCACAACGCCAAACGCGCTGAGGCTCTGTGAACCGGCAGTCCGGGTGTTGTCGTCGAATGACCAACCGGTCATATCGATGGCGCTGCCGCTGAGGTTGGTGAACTCGACGAACTCACCGATGCTGCTGGTGCCCAGTCCGTTGTACATGTATTCGGTGATCTGAATGGACAGCGTATCCGCATGGGCCGAAACGCTGCCCAAGCCAGCTGAGGCAACCGAGGCCAGCACCAATGCGCGTGCGATAAGACGATTCATGATCTAAGTGCCCCTGATAAGAAAAATTAACGGGTGATGCCCTTGCGACGAGCCGCAGCGGCCAATGCGCCGACGCCGCTGATCAGCAGCCAGCCGGCAGCCGGCACGGGCACGGCAGGCAATTCCTGCGCGGCAAAAGCAGGCGCCTCGGCACTGGTGAACGCGAACACATAGAACTTGTTCGGGCCGGCGGGGTTCGCGGTGGTGTTCGGAATGAAGTCATTGTCGTTGGACACCCACAGCGTGTGTTCGGTCACGCCGTTGATGACCACATCGGCGCCGAAGGCCAAGCCTTCCAGCTTGGAGGGGATGTTGGTCACGCTGATGCCAAAGCTGGTCAGTGCTGCCTTGAGGTCGAGGAATTGCGTCTTGCTGACTGCATAAGTGGCTAGACCGGCAGCGCCGGACACCGTGCTGTTGCCGTCGCTGCCCTGCGGCAGGGCCGTCGCACCGGAGAGATCAATCTTGAAGACCTTCTTGACCACGGCCGAACTGCCGTCGCCCAAGCCCTTGCCGTCACGCTCGAGCACCAGGAACTCATGGTCGTTAATGGCCACGATTTCGCTGCTGTTATAGGTCTTATTCAGCGTGGCGCCGCCGGTCGGGTCGGTGGTGATGTAGTTGTCGTATACGTACTGCTGGGTTGCACCGGTGGCCACATTGATGGTCACGATGCGGTTATAGCGGCCGCCATCGCCGCCATCCTGTGCCAGCGGGCTCTGCATAAAGCCGATCAGCGTGCTGCCATCGGGCGAGATGGCCAAGCCTTCCATGCCCTTGTTGGTCACACGGCCGCTGATGTTGCCCGAGATTTCTGTGGCGCCCACCGGGCTGAGGTTGCTGATGCCGAACTGCGAGGGCAGCGTATAGGTGTTGATGCGCTCGCCGGTGGCGCGGTTGAACTGATAAACATAAGGGCCGTATTCATCGCTGATGAACACGCTGCGACCGTCACGTGATACGCGCACGCCTTCCGGGTCCAGGCGTGCATCGCTGGAGTTCAGCGAAGAGCCGCTGGTGTAATTGTCTGAGCGACCGGTGAAGTAATAGTGCGTGCTGTCGTTGATGGACGGTGCACCGCTGCCCAGGTTGACGGCGCCACTGTTGAAGCTGCCGGTGCCGTAGGCCAAGGGCGTGGCGCTGTATAGCAGCGTGGTTGCCGCCAGGGTGGGCGTCAGTGTGTAGGGCAGGCCGCCCGACGGCGTGGCCGACAGGTTCATCTCCACTTCATGAAAGCGGGCGATGTACGACGTTGTGTCGTTGACATAGCTGCTGTTGGTATAGGTCACCGCATTGGGGCCGCGGTCCGGGATGGCTACAAAGGTGTTGCCACCGGCGTAGGCCAAGCCTGAACCCATGCCGCCCAAGATGTTTGCGGCGTTGCCGTTTTCCAGCGTGTAGGTCAGGCCAGACAGGTCGGTGGTGTTGCTCAGCGTGCCGATGGCGATGAGGTCTATGGCCTGGGCGCTGGAGGCGCCGACCAGCAGGGCGGCAAGAGCACACAGGGCCGGGACGCGGTTGCGTCCAGCAGAAAATTTGTACATGACGACTCCAAGCAGGCTTAAACGGCAGGAGCGTTATGTTGAAAAGCCCCCATGACGGTTGCATGACCGTGGGGTGACTTTGGAGCGGGTGATGGGAATCGAACCCACGTTAGTAGCTTGGGAAGCTACAGTTCTACCATTGAACTACACCCGCTGAGGCGGTCGTAAAACACACCACTAATTTACTACGTCAATCGCCATTTGTGACGGCGGTCTGACAGCCGGGTGTGTAAAGGCGTAATTTGCCTCCACTACTCGTTCACTTTAGCAGTCATGGCCAAACAACTTCGGCAGATCTCCGTCGCGCAACTGCAGTTGGGCATGTATGTGCATACCTTGGACCGCGACTGGATGGGCACGCCCTTCCTGTTTCAGGGCTTTGAGATCACCACCGACGAAGAGCTCGCGCAACTGCGGTCGCTGTGCAAACACGTGCAGATCGAGATGGACGCCGCAGAGGTTTTGCCGCTAGCCCCGGAGCGATTGCGTGCGGCTGATGCCGGTGGCGCCAAAGCAGTCGATACGCTGGCGCTGGCGGCCGCTGACCCTAAAGCGCTCGCGGCCACGGTGCCCGTTGCCGACAAAATTGAGCTGCGGACCGAGCTGAGTCAGGCAACCGAGGTCATGGGCACTGCCCGCACGGTCGTGTTGTCGGTGTTCGACCAGCTGCGTGATGGCGGCGGCCTGGAGGCCGCGGCGATCGAGTCGGTGGTCGAATCGATGGTCCAAAGCGTGTTCCGCAACCGTGATGCCATGGGCTGGCTGGCACGCATGCGCAGCAAAGACGACTACCTCTATACCCATTCGCTTTCCACTTCAGTGTGGGCGCTGACTTTCGGGCGCCATCTGGGCTTGGATCGCGAGGCCATGAAGGTGCTCGGTACCGGCGCGATGCTGCTGGACGTGGGCAAAACCCGTATGCCGGCGCACCTGCTGCGCAAATCCGAGGCGCTGACTCCCACCGAATGGAAGCTGCTGCGCCTGCATGCCCGTTATGGCGCGCAATTGCTGCGCGCCGATGAGGCGCTGGATAAGCGCGTCATCGAAATGGTCGAGTCACATCACGAGCGCTTTGACGGCAGCGGCTATGGCAATGGCTTAAAGGGTGAGGACATCCCCTTTCTGGCTCGTGTCGCCGGCATCGTCGATGCTTACGACGCGATGATTTCCGAGCGTGCCTACGCCAAGCCCAAGACGGCGTATCAGGCGGTCCGCGAATTGTCAGCGCTGGCCGGCACAGCCTTTCAGCCTGAATTGGTTGAGCTGTTCATCCAGTCTGTGGGTGTGTTTCCGACCGGAACGCTTGTTGAGTTAAATACCGGCGAAGTCGGCGTAGTGACCGCGCAAAATCGCTACCGCCGTCTGAAGCCAAAGATCATGTTGATACTCGATGCCAACAAGCAGGTGCGCGAGGACTTTGCGCAGATCGACCTCTATTCCTGCGAGGCCAATGCCGATCCGGCCAACCCGGGCTTATGGATCACCACCGGCCTGGACCAGAACGCCTATGGCATCGATCCGGCCGAGTATTTCCTATGAACAGTTTGCACACAGCTTTCGGCCACGATCAGTTGCTGAAGCTGGCGGAAGATCACGCGGCGGCCTATCCCGGCAGCATGGCTGCGGTGCTGGTCGATGTGGCCGATGTGTCGCGACTGCAAGCTCGCCTCGGGTTCATTCAAGGCGAGGCGCGTCTGGCAGC